>JAYRNW010000320.1:0-20983 GCA_041911995.1 Casimicrobiaceae bacterium
AGGTCGCCCAGGCCCAGGATGCGCTCGCCGTCGGTGACGACGATGATCGCGACCTGCCGGTGCGGCCAGTTGCGCAGGATGCCGGCGACGTTGCCGCGGTCCTTCGCGCTGATGAAGAGGCCGCGCGGGCGCTGGAAGATGTGGCCGAACTGCTGGCACGCGAGGCCGACCGTCGGCGTGTAGATGACCGGCATCATCTCGTCGGGATGGTCGACGACCAGCCGGAAGAACAGCGTCTCGTTGCGGTCGTGCAGCGCGGCGAGGTTGATGTAGCGCTCGAGGTCGCTCTCCTTGCGCCGGAAGTTCTCCAGCACGCGCGCGACCTGCGACGCCTGCGTGTTCACGTGCGGCGGCAGGAGGCCGCGCAGGCCGAGCACGTCGCGCTCGGCGTCGGTGAACGCGGTACCCTTGTTGAGCGTCGGGTCCTGCAGCAGCGCCGTTCCCCGCGGGAACGACGGCGGCAGCAGCCCCGGCGCGACGTACAGGCCGTCCTTGGCCATCATCGATGCTCCTCCTCGGTCGCCCGTGGCGGGCGGGCGCGCGTCAGATGGTCTCCGGCACCATCCGGATCGCGCCGCACGGGCATTCGGACACGCAGATCCCGCACCCCTTGCAGTAGTCGTAGTTGAACTCGAACCGCTTGCCGGGGCCCAGCTTGATCACGGCGTTGTCCGGGCACACGCCGTAGCAGTTGTCGCACTCGAAGCAGTTGCCGCACGACAGGCAGCGGCGCGCCTCGAACAGCGCGTTGGACTCGTTCAGGCCGCTCACGACCTCGTCGAACGTCGACTGCCGCCGCACGGTGTCGAGCATCGGCCGCACGGTCTTCGGCGCGTCGGCGTAGTACCACGTGTTGAGGTTGTCGAACGCCGCGACTTCGTGCTTCGGCGGCGGGGCGTACGTCGTCCCCCGCAGCCACGCGTCGATGTGCCGCGCCGCCTTCTTGCCGTGCCCGACGGCGACGGTCACCGTGCGCTCCGACGGCACCATGTCGCCGCCGGCGAAGAGGCCCGGGTACCCGGTCATCATGTTCGGGCCGACCTGCACGACGCCGTCCTTGATCTCGAGCCCCGGCACGCGGTCGAGCAGCGAGAGGTCGACGTCCTGGCCCAGCGCCAGCACCAGCGAGTCGGCCTCCAGCGTCTCGAACTCGCCGGTCGGCTGCGGGAAGCCCTTGTCGTCGAGCTTCATCTTCTCGACGGTCAGCGTGCCCTCGTCGGCCATGTTCTTGATCGTCGAGAGCCACTTGATCATCACGCCTTCCTGCAGCGCCTCCTCGACCTCGAAGTCGTGCGCGGGCATCTTCTCGCGCGTGCGCCGGTAGACGATGATCGACTCGGTGGCGCCCAGGCGCTTGGCCGTGCGGGCGACGTCGAGCGCCGTGTTGCCGCCGCCGTAGACGACGACGCGGCGGCCGAGCAGCGGCTTCTCGTCGCCTTCCATGTCGCGCAGCACGGCGACCGCGTCGAGCATCCGCGCCGCCTCGCCGGCCGGGATGTACGCGCGCTTCGCGATGTGCGCGCCGACGGCCAGGAACGCGGCGGCGAAGCCCTCGTCGCGCATCGTCGCCTGCACGTCGGTGACCTTGCGGTTCAGCTCGAGCTCGACGCCCATGTCGAGGATGCGCTGCACCTCGCCGTCCAGCACGTCGCGCGGCAGCCGGTACTTGGGGATGCCGAAGCGCATCATGCCGCCGGCGAGCGGCCCCGCCTCGACGATCTTCACCGCGTGCCCCAGCCGGCGCAGGTGGTACGCCGCCGACAGCCCGGACGGGCCGGCGCCGACGACCAGCACGCGCTTGCCCGACAGCTTCGCCGGATGCCGGAACTTCCAGCCGCGCTTCAGCGCCTCGTCGCCCAGGAAGCGCTCGACCGCGTTGATGCCGACCGTCTCGTCCAGCCGCCCGCGGTTGCACGCGTCCTCGCAGGGGTGGTAGCAGACGCGGCCCATGATCGCCGGCAGCGGGTTGTTCTCGACGAGCGCGCGCCACGCGGCCTCGTAGTCGCCGGACTCGGCGTGGAACAGCCACTGCTGGATGTTCTCGCCGGCCGGGCACGCGTGGTTGCACGGCGGCAGCCGGTCGAGGTAGACGGGCCGCCGCGTCCGCCACGACCCGGTGCGGTTGGCGAGGCTCGACCCGACGTCGAGCGTGATCGCGAACGGCTTATCCATGCGCGGTGCTCTCCGCCAGCAGGCCGAACTCGGCGATGTTGCGGTCGGCCATCGCCTGCACCAGCGCGATGCGCTCCTTCCCGGCGGCGTTGCCGAACAGGTGCGCGAAGCGCTTCTGCGGCTTCAGGTACTCGTCCACCGGCACCTGCCGGCGGATCGGCGTGCGCGCCGTCACCTGCCCGTCGCGCGCCTCGTACAGCGGGTAGAGCCCGGACTCGACGGCGAGCCGCGCGAGGCGGATGGTGTCGGCCGGCGCCGAGCCCCAGCCGAGCGGGCACGGCACGTGGATGTGGATGTAGCGCGCGCCGTGGATCTCCATCGCGGTCGCGACCTTCTGCTCGAGGTCGCGCAGGTTGGCGACACTCGCGGTCGCCACGTACGGGATCCGGTGCGCCATCGCGATCGCCGGCACGTTCTTGCCGCTGCCGAACTCGTTGCCCGGGTGGCGGCCCACGGCCGGCGTCGTCGCCGTCCGCGCGCCCGGCGGCGTCGCGCTCGACCGCTGGACGCCGGTGTTCATGTACGCCTCGTTGTCGTAGCAGATGTAGAGCACGTCGTCGTTGCGCTCGAACATCCCCGACAGGCAGCCGAAGCCGATGTCGGTGGTGCCGCCGTCGCCGCCCTGCGCGACGACGCGCACGTCGCGCCGCCCCTTGACCCGCAGCGCGGCCGCGACACCCGACGCCACGGCGGCGGCGTTGCCGAACAGCGAGTGGATCCACGGGATCTGCCACGACGTCTCCGGGTACGGCGTCGAGAACACCTCGAGGCAGCCGGTCGCGTTGACGGCGATCAGCCGGTTGCCGGTGGCCTGCATCGCCGCGTCGATCGCGTAGCGCGCACCGAGCGCCTCGCCGCAGCCCTGGCACGCGCGGTGCCCGGAGTTGAGCGAGTTGGTGCGCCGCATGTCGGCCTGCACCGAGCGCACGTTCTCGGGCAGCAGGCGGTTGCCGACGGTGAACGTGCCGGTCTGGTAGAACTTGACCGGTTGCCGCTGCGTCGGGCGTTCGGTGGGATGGTCGGTCGTGCTCACGGCGGTCGGGGCTCGCTGGCTGGAATGCGCGGGGGTGCGGTGCGGGCGCGGGCGCTAGCCGATGCCCGACGCGACGGTGCCGAGCCGGCGCAGGATGGCCTCGGCCGTCGGCCCGGACCGGCGCGACAGCGTCTCGCGCTCGAGCTCGCTCGCGACGATGTCGGCGTTGAGGTCGAGGAACGTCACCTGCTCCAGCTCGTCGGCGCCGGCGTCCTCGAACAGCTGGCGCAGCGACTTGCGCGTGATGGCGCGGCCGCCCAGGCCCGCGATCACCGTGTAGCCCTTGAGCAGCACGCCGGACAGCGCCTTGCGCACGCCGTCGGACACGATGCCGCCCAGCCCCACGGCCAGGCACTTCTCCAGCACGACGACCCGCTTCGCGTGCTCGAGCGCCTCGCGCAGCGCGGTCAGCGGGAACGGCCGGAACGAGCAGATCGACACGCAGCCGATCTTCACGCCCTCGTCGCGCATCTCGTCGACGACCTCCTTCACCGTGCCGATGACCGACCCCAGCGCGACGACGATCGTCTCCGCGTCCGCGGCGCGGTACGCGCGGATGAGGCCGCCGGAGGCGCGGCCGAACTTCGCCGCGAACTCGGACGACAGGTGCGGGATCAGCGCCAGCGCGCGCAGCTGCTTGTGGTGCGCGAGGTAGCGGACCTCGGTGAACGCCTCGGGGCCGACCATCGCGCCGATCGTCACCGGCTCGGCCGGGTCGAGCACCTGCCGCGGCTCGAACGGCGGCAGGAACGCGTCGACTTCCGCCTGCGCGGGCACGTCGACGCGGTCGTACGCGTGCGTGAGGATGAACCCGTCCATGCACACCATGACCGGGCACGACAGCTCCTCGGCCAGCCGGAACGCCTGGATGTGCAGGTCGAGCGCCTCCTGGTTGGTCTCGGCGAACAGCTGGATCCACCCGGCGTCGCGCATCGACATGCTGTCCGAGTGGTCGTTCCAGATGTTGATCGGCGCGCCGATCGCGCGGTTGCCGATCGTCATCACGATCGGCAGCCCGAGGCCCGCCGCGTTGTAGACGGCCTCGGCCATGAACAGCAGCCCCTGGCTCGACGTCGCCGTGTACGTGCGCGCGCCTGCGGCGGACGCGCCGATCGCGACCGACAGCGCGGCGAACTCGGACTCGACGTTGATGAACTCGCAGCCGGAGAGCTCGCCGGCCTTCACCATCTCGCCCAAACCCTCGACGATGTGCGTCTGGGGCGTGATCGGGTACGCGCAGATGACCTCCGGCCGGCACAGCGCGATCGCCTCGGCGACCGCCCGCGACCCTTCCGTCTGCTTAAGCATCCGAGGTCTCCCTCGCCTTCGTGACCAGCGCGTACGCCTCGTCGGCGGCGGCGATGTTCGACTCGGCGACCGCGCGCGGAAACTTTTCGCGGATGGCGGCCGCCACGGATTTGAGCCGGATCTCGCGGCTGATCGCCGCGAACCCGCCCAGCAGCGCGGCGTTCGGCAGCGGCCGGCCGACGTGCTTCAGCGCGAGCTCGGTGGCGGGGACCGTGCACATGCGGTGCCGGCCGCCGCCGCGCACGATCTCGGTGAGGCCGAGCTCGTTGAAGCTGCGCGTCGAGTTGATGAGCACGTAACCGCCGGGCGTCAGCCCCGCGAAGAGGTCGACCTGGTGCAGGAGCGTCGGGTCCTGGATGATCAGCGCGTCGGGCGCCAGCACCGGCTCGCGCAGCCGGATCTCGCGATCGTCGATCCGGCAGAACGCCATCACCGGCGCGCCCATGCGCTCGGAGCCGAAGCTCGGGAAGGCCTGCGCGTAGCGGCCCTCGAGGAAGGCGGCGACGGACAGCATCTCGGCGCCGGTCACGACGCCCTGGCCGCCACGGCCGTGAATGCGGATCTGGAACATGCGCGACGCTTGTCGTGAAGGCGATCGTAGTGCGCCCGGACGACGGCGTACTGCGCCGGGATCCGGGCGTCGCGCTTATCGTGCACCGGCTGTCGAAAACCCCGTTGACCTAGGTCAATGGCCGCGTGCGCCCACGGCATTAGCGTTGACCCCGGTGCACAACGGGACGGCGACGCCGCGCCGCTCCCGGCCGCCGCGATCTGCGCACGCACCGTTCCCGGCACGGCCGACTCTTTGCGAAAGCGAGCCCGTGGACACGACACCTACCATCCTCCGCAGCGCCGGCGCCGCCCGCGCGCCGCTCAAGAGCCGGCTGCCGGCGCGCCTCGACTTCGTGCAGAGCGCGACGGGCCTCGTCCTCGCGCTGTTCATGTGGGGCCACATGTTCTTCGTGTCGTCGATCCTGCTCGGCAAGGACGCGATGTGGACGATCACGAAGATGTTCGAGGGCTACTTCCTGTTCGGCACCGCGCATCCGGGCATCGTCTCGGTGGTCGTCGCCGTGATCGTCGTGCTGCTGGTCACGCACGCGGCGCTCGCGGTGCGCAAGTTTCCGATCAACTACCGGCAGTACCGGATCTACCGCGACCACATGCAGCTGATGCGCCACGAGGACACGACGCTGTGGTACTGGCAGGTCGTCACCGGCTTCGCGCTGTTCTTCCTCGCGGCGCCGCACCTGTTCCAGATGCTGACACAGCCGGGGATGATCGGCCCGTTCGAGTCGGGCGACCGCGTGTGGAGCTACCGGTGGTGGCCGCTGTACATCGTGCTGCTGCTCGCCGTCGAGGTCCACGGCGGCGTCGGGCTCTACCGGCTCGCCGTCAAATGGGGCTGGTTCGCCGGCGCGAACCCCGACGCGACGCGCAAGCGGCTGAAGGCGGGGAAGTGGGCGCTGACGGTGTTCTTCCTCGCGCTGGGCGTGGCCACGCTCGCCGCGTACGTCAAGATCGGCATCGAGCACGCCGACCGCGTCGGCGAGCGCTACGTGCCGGCCTGGGTCCAGCCGGGCGCCGCGCAACCGGGAGTCGCCAAATGAAGGTCGTCTACACCGACGTGCTGGTCATCGGCGGCGGGCTCGCCGGGCTGCGCATGGCGATCGCGGCGAAGCAACGCGGCCACGACGCCGTGATCCTCTCGCTGGTGCCGCCGAAGCGCTCGCACAGCAAGGCCGCGCAGGGCGGCATGCAGGCCTCGCTCGGCAACGTGATCAAGGGCCAGGGCGACAACGAGGACGTCCACTTCGAGGACACGGTGCGCGGCTCCGACTGGGGCGCGGACCAGAGCGTGGTGCGGATGTTCGTCAACACGGCGCCCAAGGCCGTGCGCGAGCTGGCCGCGTGGGGCGTGCCGTGGAGCCGCGTCCGGCGCGGCGACCGCACGGTGATCATCAACGGCCAGAAGGTGACGATCACCGAGCGCGACGAGGCACACGGGACCGTCGCGCAGCGCGACTTCGGCGGCACGAAGAAGTGGCGCACCTGCTACGTGTCCGACGGCACCGGCCACGCGATGCTGCAGGCGGTCGGCGACCAGGCGATCGGCAACGGCATCCCGGTGCACGAGCGCGCCGAGGCGCTGGCGCTGATCCACGACGGCGGCCGCTGCTACGGCGCCGTCGTCCGCGACCTGATCGACGGCGAGCTCGTCGCGTACGTCGCCAAGGCCACGGCGCTCGCCACCGGCGGCGCCGGCCGGCTCTACCGCGTGACCACCAACGCCGTGATCTGCGAAGGCATCGGGCACGCCATCGCGCTCGAGACCGGCGTGGCCGCGCTCGGCAACATGGAGGCCGTGCAGTTCCATCCGACGGGGATCTTCCCGGCCGGCATCCTGGTGACCGAGGGCTGCCGCGGCGACGGCGGGCTCCTCAAGGACGTCGACGGGCACCGCTTCATGCCCGACTACGAGCCCGAGAAGAAGGAGCTCGCGTCGCGCGACGTCGTCTCGCGGCGGATGGAGGAGCACATCCGCAAGGGCAAGGGCGTGAAGAGCCGCTTCGGCGACCACATCTGGCTCGACATCACGCTGCTGGGCGAGCAGCACATCAAGACCAACCTGCGCGAGGTCTTCGAGATCTGCCACTACTTCCTCGGCGTCGACCCGACGAAGGACCTGGTCGCCGTGCGGCCCGCGCAGCACTACACGATGGGCGGCGTGCGCACGCGCCACACCGGCGAGAGCCCGACGCTCGCCGGCCTGTTCGCGGCCGGCGAGGCCGCCTGCTGGGACATGCACGGGTTCAACCGGCTGGGCGGCAACTCGGTCGCCGAGACGGTGGTCGCCGGCATGATCGTCGGCGAGTTCATCGCCGACTACTGCGACGACCCGCGCAACGAAGTCAACCTGCCGACCGGGCTCGTCCGCGAGTTCGTCGAGCGCGAGCAGGCGAAGCTCGACGCGCTGGTCGCGAGCCGCGGCACCGAGGACGCGAGCGCGCTCAAGGCGCGGATGCAGGAGATCATGACCGCGAAGGTCGGCATCTTCCGCACCGGCCGTGACCTCGAGGAAGCCGTCGCCGAGCTGCAGCAGCTGCTCGCGCGCAGCCGCAACATCGGGCTGCGCAATCCGTCGCCGGGCGTGAACCCCGAGCTCGTGACCGCCTATCGCGTGCAGAAGATGCTGAAGCTCGCGCTGACGGTCGCCTACGGCGCGCTGGTGCGCACCGAGAGCCGCGGCGCGCACTTCCGCGAGGACTACCCGCGCCGCAACGACGCCGAGTGGCTGAAGCGCACGCTCGCGACGTGGAAGGACGGCGACACGCTGCCCACGCTCGCGTACGAGCCGCTCGACGTCGGGCGGATGGAGCTGCCGCCCGGCTGGCGCGGCTACGGCGCCAAGGACTACGTCGACCACCCGGACACGCCGCAGCGGCAGGCCGAGGTCGACGCGTTGAAGCAGAAGTACGCGGGCGACCGCTTCGCGCTGCAGAAGGCGCTGCTGCCCTACGAGGACCTGCTTCCCGCGCGGCTGCGCGGGCGCAACGAGCGCATCGACGAGCCGTTCACCGGCAGCGGGAGGGCGGCATGAACGCGATCGACGGCATGGGCGGCGCGCGCAAGGTCATTCCGCTGGTCCCGGCCGGCGGTGGAGCACAGGGCGGCAACGGCGGCAGGATCCGCATCCACGCGATGCGCTACAACCCCCGCGACCCGGACAGCGTGCCGCACCTGCAGACGTACGAGCTCGAACAGGCGGAGGGGATGACGCTGTTCATCGCGCTCTCCGAGATCCGCGAGAAGCAGGACCCGTCGCTGCAGTTCGACTTCGTCTGCCGCGCCGGCATCTGCGGCAGCTGCGCGATGGTGATCAACGGCCGTCCCGGCCTCGCGTGCCGCACGCTGACGAAGAACGCCGGCCCCGACATCACGCTGCTGCCGCTGCCGGGGTTCGAGCTGATCGGCGACCTGTCGGTGAACACCGGCAAGTGGATGCGCGCGATGAGCGAGCGCCTCGAGGCGTGGGTGCACATGAAGGAGCAGGAGCTCGACCTCACGCGCATCGAGGCGCGGATGGAGCCCGAGCTCGCCGAGAAGATCTACGAGCTCGACCGCTGCGTCGAGTGCGGCTGCTGCGTCGCCGGCTGCGGCACCGCGCAGATGCGCGCGGCGTTCGTCGGCGCCGTCGGCCTGAACAAGGTCGCGCGGTTCCGCCTCGACCCGCGCGACACGCGGACCGACGACGACTACTACGAGCTCGTCGGCGACGACGACGGCGTGTTCGGCTGCATGTCGCTGCTGGGCTGCCACGACGTCTGCCCGAAGCAGCTGCCGCTCGCCACGCAGATCGCGTTCATCCGCCGCAAGATGGTGGCGGTCGGGTTCAAGTAGGCGCGGCCCCGCCGTTCACTCGAGCGGGATTTTCTTCGCGTTCTGCGCGAGCCACGCGTCGAACGACTGCAGCGACGGGTTGAGCGCGCGCGAGCGCGCGACGTCGCGCACGGTGTTCAGCTCCTTCGCGAAGTCGCGGTAGAACTGGAACATGTTGCCGAGCTCGTCGGCGCCCGGGAAGCCGAACGCGCGGTACGCGTCGGGCGTCACCGAGTTGTAGCGCACGTCGCGGCCGAGCGCGCGCGTCATCGCCGCGGCCATTTCGGTACCGGTCAGGTGCTCGCCCGCCACGCCGACGGTCTTGCCGACGTACGCGTTACCCGCCTTGAAGATGCCGTACGCGACGCGCCCGATGTCGTCGGACGCGACGCCGGCCATCTTCGCGTCGCCGGTGCACAGCGTGAAGTACAGGACGCCGTCGGGGCCCTTCTTCGGGCCGGCGCCGAAGTAGATGAGGTTCTCCCAGTAGAACGACGCGTACAGGAACGTCGTCGCGAGCCCGGCGTCGGTGAAGTAGCGGTCCGCCTCGCCCTTCGCGTCGAAGTGCGGCACCTTGTAGTGGCCCTGCAGCGTCGGCATCCGCGCGTCGGACAGCGGCACGAAGCGCCGCGTGTCCTCGAGCGACGACCAGATCACGTGCTTCACGCCGGCCACCTTCGCCGCACGGGCCATGTTGCGCGCCTCCGCCATTTCCTTCTCCGGCGAGAAGTGCGCCCAGAAGAACGTGACGAAGTACGCGCCGTACGCGCCCTCCAGCGCCTTCGCGAGGCTCGCCTCGTCGTCGACGTCGGCGGCCACGACCTCCGCCCCCGCCTGCGCCAACGCACGCGCCTTGTCCGAATTGACGTCGCGCGTGATCGCCCGCGCCGCGAAGCCGCCGCCCGGGTCGGCGAGGATCGCCCGCACCAGCCCGCCGCCCTGCGCGCCCGTCGCGCCGACGACCGCGATGACCTTCTTCTCCGCCATGATCCGCACCTCCGCTCGTTGACCGTGCCCGCGCCTGCGGCCGCGGGAGCGGCGATGATAGACGATCGGCGGCGGCTGCGGCCACGCACCCGCCGGCTCGCCGTTTTGCCATAATGCGGGGCCGCCACGACGGCGGCGTCGCCAGGGGCCAAGGTCACCCGCATGAAGTACAAGGACTATTACGCGATCCTGGGGGTTGCACGCGATGCGTCCGCCGACGACATCAAGACCGCGTACCGGCGCCTCGCGCGCAAGTATCACCCCGACGTCTCGAAGGAAAAGGACGCCGAGGAGAAGTTCAAGGAAATGGCCGAGGCCTACGAGACGCTCAAGGACCCGGAGAAGCGCGCCGCGTACGACCAGCTCGGCAGCCACGCGCCCGGCCAGGATTTCCGGCCGCCGCCCGACTGGGGCCGGCACTTCGCGCAGGGCCAGGGCAGCTTCGACGACATCGACCTGTCCGACCTCTTCGCCGGCCTGGCCGGCCGGCAACCCGGAGGTGGCGGCCGCCGCCGCGCCGACCGGCCGCTGCCCGGCAGCGACTACGAGGCCGTCGTGCGCCTGTCGTTCGAGCAGGCGTTCCACGGCGCCGAGATCGACCTCGACCTGGCCGCGCTCGAATGGGACGCCGACGGCGGCGTGCGCCGCGTCCCGCACCGCGTGAAGACGCGGATCCCGCGCGGCGTGACCGACGGCGAGAAGCTGCGCGTGCCCGGCAAGGGCGGCAAGGGGGTCGACGGCGGCCCCGACGGCGACCTCTACCTCGACATCGAGGTCGCGGAGCATCCGCTCTATCGCGTGGCGGGTACCGACCTCTACGTCGACCTCCCGCTCGCGCCGTGGGAGGCCGTGCTCGGCACCAGCGTGCGGCTGCCCACGCCCGGCGGCCCGGTCACGCTCAAGGTGCCGGCGGGCACGCGCGCCGGCCAGCAGATGCGGCTGACCGGCCGCGGCATGACGCGCGGCAGCGCCGCCGCCGGCAACATGTACGCGATCGTGCGCATCGAGGTGCCGTCGGTCGTCGACGACCGGCAGCGCGCGCTGTGGCAGCAGCTCGCCGACGGCGCGAGCTTCGACCCGCGCGCCCATCTGCACGAGGAGGCAGGCCGATGATCGCCCCGACGCAGGACGCCGTGATTCTCGACGCGGTGGCGGAGGTCACGTGGACGCAGCTCGTCGCGGCGGCCGGCATGCCCGAGCCCGCGCTGCGCGAGCTCGTCCGCTACGGCGCGCTGGTGCCGCGCGACCCCGACGCGGCGGCGTGGACGTTCGAGGCGCGCTGGCTCGTCGTCGCCCGCCACGCGTCGCGGCTGTCGCGCGAGTACGAGCTCGACCCGTACGGCGTGGCGGTCGTGCTGTCCTACTGCGACCGGATCGAGCGCCTCGAGGCCGAGATCCGCGCGCTGCGCGCGCAGCTCGCCTGACCGCGGCCGCGCCGATGGGCCGCCACGCGTCACGCCGGCAAGCGCGCCGCGAGGACGTCGGGCTCACGGCGCGCGAGTACGCGACGCTCGCGCGCCTGTCCACGCCGGCGCGGACGCAGGCGTTCGTCAACGCGATCCCGGCCAATCACGAGGAGGCCGGCGAGACCGTGCGCTCGGTGCGCGGCGTGCTGCGCCACCGCCGCGCGCACT
This sequence comes from Casimicrobiaceae bacterium, assembly GCA_041911995.1. GTDB lineage: Bacteria > Pseudomonadota > Gammaproteobacteria > Burkholderiales > Casimicrobiaceae > VBCG01. The sequence goes on from JAYRNW010000320.1 coordinate 11,515, forward strand.
GCATCGAGGGCGCGCTCGTCGCCGCGTGCGCGCTGTGGATCCACGGCGAGCGCCCGCTCGTCATGCACCTCGACTGCGCGGCGTCGGACTACCCGCACGTCGTCGCGCTGTTCCGCCGCGGCCGCCGCTGGGGCGCGATCTCGAAGAGCAACGGCGCGTGGCTGCGCTACCGCGAGCCCGTCTACCGCAGCCTGCGCGAGCTCGCGATGTCGTACTTCCACGAGTACTTCGACCGGCGCGGCCGCAAGACGCTGCGCAGCTACTCGCGGCCGTTCGACCTCTCGCGCGTCGACCCCGCGCTGTGGGTCACCGCCGCCGGCGACTGCTGGGCGCTGCACGACCGGCTCGCGGCCGCGAGGCACACGCCGCTCGTCACGGCGGCGCAGGCGCGTGCGCTCGCGCGGCGCGACCCGTTCGAGCGCGCGTCGGCGCGGCTCGTCCAGTACCCGCGGCCGAAGCGCCGCGCGCCGCGGGCCCGGCCGTCTACTGCGGCGAGCACATGACGACGCCGACGCCGTAGCCCTCGGCGATCCACCCCTTGCCCAGCATCTCGCCGCGCGTCGCGGCGCTCGTCGTGTAGCGGTGGTTGGGTGCGCCGCCCTGCCCGTTGTTGTATACGCGGTAGACCGGCGCCGTCCCCGCCGGGCAGCTGCCGTTCGCGTCGGGCAGCGGCACGCCGAACACGATCCCCTCGAACGACCACGGGCCGTTCCTGAGCGTCGCGCACTCGTTCGCGTCGGGCGTGTAGAAGTGCGAGCTCTTCGGCGCGAACTGCGTGCTGAAGAACCGGCACACGTCGGCGTTCTCCGCCGTCGACTCGGCGTACACGGCGAACGCCTGCCCGGTCCGCGCCCAGCCGGCGAACGTCCCGTCGTCGAGCTTGCGCACCTCGTCGGCGATGGCCGTGACGAAGTAGTGGTCGAACGCCGCGTGGTAGTACTCGATCGCCTGGACCCGCGTCAGCGCCGGCGTGGTCGCGACGGCGGCCGCGCTCTGCGCCGAGCAGTTGCCCGCGGCATCGCAGGCGGCGACCGTGTAGCTGTACGTCGTCAGCGGCCGGTTCGTCCGCGACGTGCCGGTCACGTTGCCGAGTGTCGCGACCAGGCTGCCCGCCGCGTAGAGCCGGTAGCCGGTCACGCCGACGTCGTCGGTCGCCGCGTTCCACGCGAGGTCGATGCGCGTCGGTCCGACGACCGTCGCCCGCAGCCCGGCCGGCACGGCCGGCGGCTGCGTGTCGGGCGCGCCCGGCGTCGTGACGACGGCCGCCGCGGACTGCGCCGAGCAGTTGCCCGCCGCGTCGCACGCCGCCACCGTGTAGCGGTACGTCTGTCCCGCCCCGACGCTGCGCGTCGACGCCGTGACGTTGCCGACGGTGGCGACGAGGCTGCCGGCCAGGAAGATCCGGTAGCCGGCGACGGCGACGTTGTCGGTGGCCGCGTTCCACGAGAGATCGACGCGGTTGCCGTTGACGGCGACCGCCGCGAGTCCGGTCGGCACGCTCGGCGGCTGCGTGTCGGCCAGCGCGGGCATCGCGAGCGTCGCCGGCGCCGACCGCGCCGAGCAGTTGCCCACGCCGTCGCAGGCGGCGACCGTGAAGCTGTAGGTGGCCCCGGGCACGAGCCCCGTCACGACCGCCGCCGTCGCGGTGCCGACCGTCGCGGCCAGCGTGCCGTTGCGGTAGATCCTGTACGCGGTCACGCCGACGGCGTCGGTCGCGGCCTTCCAGCGCACGTCCGCCTGCGTCGTGCCGCTCGCCGCGGCCGTGACGCCGGTCGGCACCGTCGGCGCCGCCGTGTCGGCCAGCGCCGAGCCGCTGACGACGAGCGTCACGTCGTCGACGAAGAAGTCGGTCGGCAGGTCGGCGTCGGTCGTGGCGACGAACTCGAGGCGCACCGGGCGGCCCTTCCACGCGCCGACGTCGAGCTTCGCGCTCTGCGTCCACGCGCCCGCGGCGTCGAGATTGGAGATCGTCGTCAGCACGACGAACGACGCCGCGCCCGGCGGGCTGTAGAGCCGCACCGCCATCGTGTCGAACGCGTGCGCCTCCTTCTCGTCCGTCGCGACCAGATAGCGGAAGCGCACGAACGCGTCCGCGGCGTCGGCCGGGATCGTCACGTTCTGCCCGAGCCGCTCGACGCAGTCGTCGTATCCGCACAGCCACGCGTACCAGTGGTCGCCGGCGGCCGTCGGTGTCTCGTACGGCGTGACGATCGGGTACCCGCCCGAGCTCGCCTCGTCCCACGCCACGGGCCCGTTCTCGAAGTCCGGGTTCTGCAGGACGTTGGCCGACGTGTCGGCGGCGCCGGCCTGCTCGACCGTGATCGACGTGCCGGCCACCGTCAGCACGCTCGTGCGGGGCGCCGCGTTCGCGTTGGCCGCCACCGCGTAGGTCACCGTGCCGTCGCCGGCGCCGGTAGCACCGGTCGTCACCGTGATCCAGGCCGCCGGGCTTGCCGCCGTCCACCCGCATCCCGCACCCGCCGTCACGGCAACCGTTCCCGTCGCGGCCGCGGCGCCGTGCGCGGCGCGGGCCACCGACGTCGCGTACGCGCACGGCGCGCCGATGCCGAGCGCCTGCGCGAGGTCGAGGCGCGGCTTCGTGACGTCGTTCTTCGCATCGGTGACCGGCGTGCCATGGGCGAGCCGCGCCACCGTCTGCTCCAGCGTTTCGCCGGGAAACGCGGCGCGGAGCACCGCGACCGCGCCGGCGACGTGCGGCGAGGCCTGCGACGTTCCCTGCGTCGTCACCCCGGCCGCCGTGATGAACGCGCCGGGCGCGAGCAGCGTCAGGAACGGCGCGCTGTTGGAAAAGCACGCGACGTGATCGGCCGGCGGCGCGTAGTCGGTGCAGGCCGCCGACTTGTACGTCCACGACTGGGCTTGCGCGCTGTCGTACACGGCGCCGACCGAGATCACGCCGGCGATCGCCGCCGGCACCGACAGCGCGCCGGCATAACCGTTGTTGCCGGCGGCGGCCACCGTCAGCACGCCGGCCGCGCGCGCCTGGTCCACCGCCGGCTTGCGCGCGTCGCCGCTGACGGGCGCGCCGTATTTCCCGCCGCCGATGCTCATGTTCATGGCGACGATGCCGTACGCCGCCTGGTTCGCGACGACCCAGTTCATCGCCGCGAGCTGGTCGGACAGCGCGGCCAGCTTGTCGGCGCCGATCACGTCCAGCGCGACGACGCGCGCGGTCGGCGCGACGCCGAGCACGATGCCGGCCACGTTGGTCCCGTGCGGATCGGCGGCGCGCTTCCCGCCATAGGGCGCGAAGTCGCGTGCGTAGGCGACCTTGCACGACGCGGGCACGCCCGGGGCCGTGCACGACCCGAACGCGGGATGCGTGTAGTCCACCCCCGAGTCGATCACGGCGACCGTCGCGCCGGCGCCCAGATACCCCTGCGCCGCGGCGTGCGGCTGCCCGATGAGCGGCAGGCTCTCGGCCAGCGCGCGCGGCTCGCGGCGGTCCTCGTAGACCTGCAGCACGCGGGGATCGGCGGCGAGCCGCGCGAGCGCGTCGGCCGTGCGCACGCGCAGGAACGCGAGCGGCAGGTGGCTGTAGTCGATCAGCACGGTGACGTCGCGGTCGCCGAGCCCGGCCAGCACCGCCTGCTTCTGCGCGCGGAACCCGGCGGCCCGGAACGCGACGACGTCCCGGTGCGACGATGGGCGGCCGGTGCTCCGTTGCAGCGCTTCGGCCGCCTTGAGCGTCGCCCGCTCGTCGAAGTGGACGATGAGGTCCTGCGCCTCGCCTGCCGCGATGCGCGCGACGACCTCGACCGGCGCCTTCCCGACGATTGCGTCCGGCATCGCCGCCAGCGCAGCCGGCGCGACGAGCGTGGCGAGCACGACGAGCGCGTACAGGATGCGCATCGCGGCCTCGTCCCCGATGCGCGCCGCAAGCGCCGGACCGCGCGCGGGCTCCTCTCGTCGTCGGCGGGCGCCAGGCATGGGCGGCATTCTCGCCGTGCGTTCCGCCCGCCGCAATGGCCACCCGATGCACGGGCCGGCCGGGCGTCGGGGCCGCCGTCAGACGTCGAAGAATCCGCCGTCGTCGAAGCCCGGGTCCGCGACGATGTCGGCGTCGCCGATCTCCGTGCCTTCGTCACCGGTCGTCGCGAGATCGTCGATCGCGCGCGCCGAGTCGTCGGCGAGCGCGTGCGCCGAGTCGCCGAAGAAGCCGGCCGGCGCCGGGTGCGCGGCGAGGAAGTGCTGCGCGATCGCGCTGCCGATGACGGTGCCCGCCATGCTGGCGAGCAGGCTGCCGGCGAGCACGCTGCCGAGTCCGGGTCCCCCGGCCGCGGGTCCACCGAAGACGCGCTCGAGCAGGCCGGGCTGGCGCAGCTCGGCGCGCGTGGCGGCGCGCGCGAGGCCGGCCGGGTCGTCGCCGGCGCGCAGCACCGCCGCGCGCTCGCCGCCGGCCGGAACCGACGCGGCGAGGTCCTCCAGCACGCGCCGGCGCTGCGCCGGCGTCAGCTGCGCGAACGCCTCGGCGTGCGCCTGCTCGATCGTCTCCGGCGGCGCCGTTCTGACGAGATAGCGGTAGCGGGCGATGGCCTGCTCGTCGGCGGACGCCGCGTCGAGCGGCCGTTGCGCCCCCGCGCCCGGCGGCACGCGATCGAAGAATCCCATGGAGAACCTCCTCCGGCCGGACCGGCCGCACTCACGATGTCGGGGATGATGCCGCGCCGTTCAAGCGGCACGCCGGCCTGTTGCGACGGGCGGCCGATGCCGGGGTGCGAGCCGCGCGCGGGCGCGACCGCCGGCGCGCAGGCCGCGTCACATGATCCGGCCGAACCAGAGCATCGACAGCGCCGCCGCCAGCACGGCGAACAGCGCGGCGGCCGCCGCGAACAGCGCCGTGACCTCGGTCTGCCGCTGCTCGAACACGAGCTTCGACGACAGCGACTCGTAGACCTTCTTCAAGTCGGTCGCCGTGCCCGCGTAGAAGTACTCGCCCTGCGTGACGTTGGCGATCTGCTTCAGCGACGCCTCGTCCAGGCGCACGCGCATCGACCAGCCCTCGGCGCCGATCATCTCGCCCTTCTCCGTCCCGATGCCGACCGTGTAGACGCGGATGCCGCGCTCGGCGGCCATGCGCGCCGCCTCGATCGGGTCGGGCCCGGTCGTCGTCTGGCCGTCGGTGAGCAGGATGATCGCGGCGGCCGCGTACGAGCCCGGCGCCACCGGCTTCGGCGGCGCCAGCTTGTCGCTCCGGCCCGCCTTGTCGAGCGGCGCGCCCTTCGCCTGGTCGCCGCGCGGGTTCCACGACCGCAGGTCGAACTCGACGTCGGGGAAGATGGTCTTCAGCGACACGAGGATGCCGCTGCCGACCGCCGTGCCGCGCTGCAGCTGGAAGCGGTCGATCGCGGCGAGGATGTCCTCGCGCGTCTTCGTCGGCGGCTGCACGACCGCGGCGGTGCCCGCGAACGACACGATGCCGATGCGCGTGTGCGGCGGCTGGTCGTTGACGAACGCGCGCGCGGCGTTCTGCGCGGCGACCAAGCGGTTGGGCTCGACGTCGGCCGCGCGCATGCTGCCCGACACGTCCATCGCGAGGATGATCGTCTCGTGCTGCGACGGCAGCGTGACCACCGCCTGCGGCCGCGCGATCGCGACGATCATCAGCGTCAACGCGACGAGGAACAGCACCGGCGGCACGTGCCGCCGCAGCCGCTGCGCCGGCCCCTGCGCGTCGCGGACCATTGCGAGGCTCGCGTAGCGGACCGCGACCTTCTTCTTCCGCCGCAGCAGCAGCACGTAGGCGAGCACCAGCAGCGGGACCGCGAGCAGCAGCCACAGCAGGTCCGGCCACAGGAACGTCAGCGGCAGCTCGCGCACGTCACGCGGCTCCGAGGTGCGCGGGCAGGCCGGTGCCGCCGGTCGCGAGCTGGCTGCGCCGCTTGCGCAGGTCGGCGAAGCGCATGATCGAATCGACGAGGTCGTCGTCGGTCGCGAGCTCGAGCGCGTCCACGCCCGCCTGCCGGAACGCCGTGCGCAGCTCCTGCTCGCGCTTCTCCGCGAGCTCGGCGAAGCGCCGGCGGAAGCCCTTGTCGTGCGTGTCGACGAACACCTGCTCGCCGGTCTCCGAGTCCTGGATCACGAGCAGGCCCAAGTCGGGCAGCTCCATCTCCAGCGGGTCGTACAGGCGCACCGCGACGATCTCGTGGCGCAGCGACAGGTTGGCGAGCGTCTCCGCCCAGCCGGGCCGGCTGATGAAGTCCGACACGACGAACACCAGCGAGCGCCGGCGGATCACGTCGTGCGCCGTGCGCAGCAGCACGTCGAGGTTGGTCGGCGCGGCCTGCGCCAGCTCCGGCCGCGTCAGCATCTCGTGCAGGATGTGCAGCACGTGGCGGCGGCCGCTGCGCGGCGGGATCGCGTGGTCGACCTCCGACCCGTAGAACAGCGCGCCGACGCGGTTGCCGTGCCGCGTCAGCAGCCGCGCGAGCACGGTGACGAAGTCGGTGGCGACCGCGCGCTTCTTGACCTTCTCCGAACCGAAGTCGACCGACGGGCTCATGTCGAGCAGGAACCACGCGGCGAGCTCGCGCTCCTCGTTGAACTCGCGCACGTACGGCGTCTGCAGCCGCGCCGTGACGTTCCAGTCGATGTGGCGGACGTCGTCGTGGTACTGGTACTCGCGCAGGTCCGCGAGGTCGAGCCCGCAGCCGCGGAAGAGCGTCCGGTAGTCGCCGTGCAGCAGCCCGTCCAGCCGCCGGATCACCGTCCACTCGAGACGGCGCAGGATCCCGTCAGGCGTTGACGACGCGGACATGGGTCTCGAGCGGCTTCTCCGGTGCGCGGATGTGCTGCATGACGCGGCGGACCAGCATGTCGGGCGACTGCCCCTCGGCCAGCGCCTCGTACGACAGGACGAGCCGGTGGCGCATCACGTCGGGGACGATGTCGGTGACGTCCTCGGGCAGCGCGTACGTGCGCCCGCGCAGCATCGCGAGCGCCTTCGCGCCCTCGATCATGTGGATCGTCGCGCGCGGGCTCGCGCCGAACGTCAGGAAGCGCGCGAAGTCCTTGAGGCCGAAGCGGTCGGGCTCGCGCGTCGCGGCGACCAGCTTGACCGCGTACGTGATGAGGTTGGGGTCGACGTAGACGCTGCGGCACTCCTTCTGCAGCGCGTGCAGCTCCTGCGTCGTGGCCACCGGCGTGACGTCGATCGCCTCGCCGGTCACGCGCTGGACGATGACGAACTCCTCCTCCTCGTTCGGGTAGCCGACCAGCACCTTCATCATGAAGCGGTCGACCTGCGCCTCGGGCAGCGGGTACGTGCCCTCGGTCTCGATCGGGTTCTGCGTGGCCATCACGAGGAACGGCTGCGGCACGAAGTGCGTCTCGCCGGCGATCGTGACCTGGTACTCCTGCATCACCTCGAGCAGCGCGCTCTGGACCTTGGCCGGCGCGCGGTTGATCTCGTCGGCGAGCAGCAGGTGCGTGAACACCGGCCCCAGCGACGTCGCGAAGTCGCCGGTCTTCTGGTTGTAGATGCGGGTGCCGACGAGGTCGGCGGGCACGAGGTCCGGCGTGAACTGGATGCGCTTGAACGTGCCGCGCACCGTCCGTGCGAGCGTCTTCACCGTCAGCGTCTTGGCGAGCCCCGGCACGCCCTCGACCAGCAGGTGGCCCTGCGCGAGGATCGCGACCAGCACGCGCTCGAGGAAGTGGTCCTGGCCGACGACGACCTTCTTCACCTCGTAGAGGATGCGCTCCATCAGCGTCGCCGTGTCGGCGCCGCCCGGTTCCCGGTTTTCCATGCGTGTCGTGCTCTCGTGGTCGCTGGTTCAGAACGGCGACATCCCCACCGCCGCCGCCGCGTTCTCGATCGGGACGGCGAAGCCGATGCCGATGAACACGCGCTGCGACGTCGGGTTGAGGATGCCGGTGACGATGCCGACGACCTCGCCGTCGGCGGTGACGAGCGGCCCGCCCGAGTTGCCCGGGTTGGCCGCCGCGTCGAACTGGATGAGGTTCGTGAGGATCCGCTTGCCTTCCGGCGAGTGGTACTCGCGCTTCAGGCCGGACACGACGCCCGCGCTCGCCGACGGGCCGATGCCGAACGGGAAGCCGACGGCGACCACCTCGTCGCCGATCTTGAGGTCCGCCGTCGACCGCAGCGTGGCCGACACGAGGTCGTCGGGCACCGCCTTGGCCTGCAGCACCGCGAGGTCGTGCTCGGGGCGCGCGCCGATGATCGTCGCCTCCGACTCCATGCCGTCGAAGAAGCGGACCTTGATCTTCTCGGCGCCGGCGACGACGTGCAGGTTGGTGAGGATGATGCCCTTGTCGACGATCACGACGCCGGTGCCGATGCCCGTGGCGCCGTGCGGCTTGCCCTTGCCGCCCTTGCCGAAGTCGTTCGGGTCGTCGTTGCCTTTCGCGCCGTCGCGCTTGTCCTTCGGCGCGTCGCCTTTCGCGACCCGCTCGCCGTCCTTCGCCGGCGCCTTCGCCTGGTCGGCGCCCTTGTCCTTCGCCGCGTCGGCCGCCTTGTCCGCGCCCTTGCCCTTGCCCGCGTCCTTGCCCTTGCCCGCGTCCTTCCCTTTCTCCGCGCCCTTGCCGCCGTCCCTGCCCTTGCCGGCGCCCGGCGCGTCTTCCTCCTCGTCGACGTCCGGCCCGATGCCGATCACGCGGACCACCGACGGCTCGATCGCGGCGAACGCCTTCGCCGCCATCGACGGCAGCGCGTTGTTCTCGAGCGTGTGCAGGACCGCGGCGTCGATGTCCTTCTGCGTGAGCTCCGGTGGCAGCGGCCGCGTCTTCGCGTACGTGAGCACGAGCGCGACGGCGAACAGCGCGCCGCCGGCGACGAGCAGCGGCCGCTCGTAGCGCGCGAGGAACCGGCGCAGCCGGCCCGGCGGCGCCGGTGCGGCCGGCGTCGCGGCGGCCTCCGCGGCCGCGGGTGCAGCCGGGTCGGCGGGCGCGGCCGACGGCGCGGCGCCGCGCGCACGATTGGAACTGCTGTAGAGCGCCGCCTTCTTCATCGGTCTGCGTCCCGCTCGCCCGGGCGGTCGCACCGCCCCGCGGCAACGTTAACACGGAATGCCGGGGCGTACATTCCGCGCGGGGCGCGGGTTTCGCGCGCCGGTCCGCGCGCGCGGCAGCCCGGCCGGGACGGCCCTTCGGCGTTCGCGAAGCCGTCGTCGCAGCCGATGCGCGCGCCGTTCGACGCCTCGTCCGTTCGGCCGATTGACGCCGGACCCGCCCCCCTTGACGGGGCTTGGCTACCGCCTATAATGACGGTACCGAATATCCATACGGTTGCTGCATGTCCCCTCGCTCCACGCACGCTGCCGCCGACGCGCCGGAGCCGCCGCGCCTCACCGCGCGCCAGCGGCAGATCCTCGACTGGATCCGCGCGCACATCGAGACCGCCGGCATGCCGCCGACGCGCGCTGAGATCGCCGCGGGCCTGGGCTTCTCGACCGCGAGCTCGGCGGAGGACCACCTGCAGGCGCTC
>JAYRNW010000321.1:0-5913 GCA_041911995.1 Casimicrobiaceae bacterium
CCGACAGCAGCACCGCGGTGATGAGGAAGAACATGCGCCCGTTGACGCCGCCGAGGAAGAGGATGCCCATCGCGATCGCGGCGATGACCATGAACGCGCCCATGTCGGGCTCGGCGAGCAGCAAGAGGCCGATCACGGCGACCGAGAGCGCCATCGGCAGCACCGCTTTCAGGAAGTTCTCCTTCACCTCCATCTTGCGCACCATGTAGCCGGCGGCGTACATCGCGATCGTCAGCTTGGCGAGCTCGGACGGCTGGAAGTTCATCACGCCGAGCGGGATCCAGCGCCGCGCGCCGTTCACGCCCTTGCCGACGAAGGGCAGCAGCACGACGACGAGCAGCAGCAGCGACGCGACGAACAGCCACGGAGACCAGCGCTCCCACTGCGCGATCGGCACCTGCACCGCGACGAGCGCGACGAGCAGGCCGATGAAGATCGAGAGCGCCTGGCGCGTCAGGAAGTAGGTCGGCGCGTAGCGCGCGAACTTCGGGTTGTCGGGCAGCGCAATCGACGCCGAATAGACCATCACGAGGCCGAGCGCGAGCAGCGCGACGACGACCCAGACGAGCGCCTGGTCGAAGCCGAGCAGGCGCGTCGGGCGGCCCGCGGAGACGCTGATCCAGTCGCGCACCGGCACCTTGGCATCCGGCGCAGCGCCGCGCCCGGCGAGCGCAACGGCGCGCGTCTTCAGTGCGCCCCAGCCGAAGCGTGCGGTGCTCGTCGTCATGCGACCGCTCCGGACTCGTGCAGCAGGTCCTGCACCGTGGCGACGAACACCTCGGCCCGATGGCCGTAGTTGCGGAACATGTCGAGGCTCGCGCAGGCGGGGCTGAGCAGCACCGCATCCCCCGCCTCGGCGTGTTCGAAGGCCCAGCGCGTCGCCGCTTCCAGCGTGTCGCAGCGATGACTCGTCACGCTGCTGCCGGCGAGTGCCTGCGCTTCGATGCGTGCGGCGTCGCGGCCGATCAGCGCGACGGCCCGCGCGTGGCGCTCGAGCGGTGCGCGCAGCGGCGCGAAGTCCTGTCCCTTGCCGTCGCCGCCGAGGATGACGACGAGGCGCGCCGGGGCGCGGTCCGCGCCCAGCCCGGCAAGCGCGGCCACCGTCGCGCCGACGTTCGTTCCCTTGCTGTCGTCGTAGGCGTCGACGCCGTTCACGCTGGCGACGAAGGCGACGCGGTGCGGTTCGCCGGCGTATTCGCGCAGGCCATGCAGCATCGGCGCGAGCGGGCAGCCGATCGCGGTCGCGAGCGCCAGCGCGGCGAGCGCGTTGGCCGCGTTGTGCCGTCCGCGCACGCGCAGCGCGTCGGCCGGCATCAGGCGCTGGATGTGGAGTTCCGCTTCGTCGCCCGGGCGCCGCCGCAGCGTCGGGTCGGCCTCGAGGGCGCGCACGAGCCAGGCCATGCCGCCCTCGACGAGGATGCCGAAGTCGCCCGGGTGGCGCGGCGCGGTGACGCCGAACGACACGATCTTGCGCGACGCCTGGCGTGCCGGGCGCGCCTTGCGCGCCGGCTTGGCGGGCGCCGGCGGCGAGACGACGCGCCGGGCGGCTTCGACGACCCGCGCGTCGTCGCGATTCACGACGAGCGTCGCGTGCGCGCCGAAGATCCGCGCCTTGGCCTCGGCATACGCGTCCATCGTGCCGTGCCAGTCGAGATGGTCTTCGCTGAGGTTGAGCAGCGCCGCGGCGTCGGGCTCGAAGCCGGTGGCGTCGTGCAGCTGGAAGCTCGACAGCTCGAGGACCCAGACTTCGGGCAGCCCCGGTGCCACAGCCGGCGCGGCGTTCGCTGCGGGACCGGCCGGCGTCTCGGCCGACCGCGTTTCCGCCGGCGGTGCCGGCGGTGCGGCGTCGAGCGCGTGCGCGAGCGTCTCGAGCATCGTCGGCCCGATGTTGCCGGCGGCGGCGACGCGCCGGCCGGCGCGCTCGACGAGCAGCGCCGTCATCGCGGTCGTCGTCGTCTTGCCGTTCGTTCCGGTGATCGCGAGCACCCGCGGCGTGTAGCCGCGTTCGGTCTTCAGGTCGGCGAGCGCCTGCGCGAACAGGTCGAGCTCGCCATCGACCGCGATGCCGCGCGCCGCCGCCGCCGCGAGCAGCGGCGCGATGCGCTCGTCGTGCGGCGCGAGGCCCGGGCTCTTGAAGACGCGCTGCACGCCGTCGAGCGCGTCCGCCTGCAGCGCGCCGGCGAGCCGTTCGGCCCGAGGCACGCGCGTCGCGAGCGCGTCGGCCTGCGGCGGGCTCTGCGGCGTGTCCAGGCGCGAGTCCCAGACCCGCACGTCGGCGCCGCAGCGCGCGCACCACTGCGCGATCGCGAGCCCGGAGGCGCCGAGGCCGAGCACGAGCACGCGGGTGTGGGCGAGGCTCTTCATCGTCAGCGCAGTTTCAGGCTGGCCAGGCCGACCAGGCACAGCAGCATCGTGATGATCCAGAAGCGCACGACGACCTGCGTCTCGGTCCAGCCGGACTTCTCGAAGTGATGGTGCAGCGGCGCCATCTTCAGGATGCGCCGGCCCTTGCCGAAGCGCCGCTTCGTGAACTTGAACCAGCTCACCTGCAGCATCACCGACAGCGCCTCGACGACGAAGATGCCGCCCATGATCGCGAGCACGATCTCCTGGCGCGTGATGACGGCGATCGTGCCGAGCGCGCCGCCGAGCGCGAGCGCGCCGACGTCGCCCATGAAGACCTGCGCCGGATGCGTGTTGAACCACAGGAACGCGAGCCCCGCGCCCGCCATCGCGGAGCAGAACACGAGCAACTCGCCGGCGCCCGGGATGTAGGGGAACAGCAGGTAGCGCGAGTAGACCGAACTGCCGCTGACGTAGGCGAACACGCCGAGCGCCGAGCCGACCATCACGACCGGCATGATCGCCAGGCCGTCGAGCCCGTCGGTCAGGTTCACCGCGTTGCTGCTGCCGACGATCACGAGGTAGGTCAGCATGATGAACCCGTAGACGCCGAGCGGATAGCTGATCGACTTGAAGAACGGGACGATGAGGTCGGCGCTCGGCGGCAGGTCGTTCGAGAAGCCGCTCTGCACCCAGCGGATGAAGAGCTCGAGGACGCGCAGGTTCGACGTCTCCGAGACGCTGAACGCAAGGTAGAGCGCGGCGACGACGCCGATCAGCGACTGCCAGAAGTACTTCTCGCGCGAGCGCATGCCTTCCGGGTTCTTGTCGACCACCTTGCGCCAGTCGTCGACCCAGCCGACCGCACCGAACCCGAGCGTCACGAGCAGCACGATCCAGACGAAGCGGTTGCTCCAGTCGAACCAGAGCAGCGTCGAGACGCCGATGCCGATCAGGATCAGCACGCCGCCCATGGTCGGCGTGCCGCTCTTCGAGATGTGGCTCTCCATGCCGTAGCCGCGGATCGGCTGCCCGATCTTGAGCGCGGTGAGGCGGCGGATCACCCACGGCCCGAACGCGAGGCCGATCAGCCGCGCGGTGAGCGCCGCCATCACCGCGCGGAAGGTCAGGTACTGGAAGACGCGGAAGAAGCCGAACTCCGGCGACTGCCCCTGCAGCCACTGCGCCAGGCTAAGCAGCATGGCGCCCTCCGGTGCCGGCGACGCCCTGCGGCTTGGCATCGGCGACGCTCCCGTTGCGGCCCGCCTGTGCCTTGATCGCCGCGACGACCTGCTCCATCTTCATGAAGCGCGAGCCCTTGACGACGATCGCCGCCGCCGCCGGGGCGTCGGGCAGCGCGTCGATCAGTGCGGCCACGGTGTCGAAGTGGCGCGCCGCGCCGTGCGCCTGCGCCGCGGCGGCGCTCAGCGCGCCGGCCGTCCAGACGCAGTCGATGCCGCGCGCACCGGCGTAGGCGCCGACCTCGGCGTGCAGCGCCGGACCCTGCGCGCCGACCTCGCCCATGTCGCCGAGCACGAGCCAGCGCGGGCCGGGCAGCGCGGCGAGGACGTCGATCGCCGCGCGCACCGAATCGGGATTCGCGTTGTACGAGTCGTCGATCAGCGTCGCGTCGCGTCCGCCGAAGACGACCTGCTGCACCTGCGAGCGGCCCTTCACGGGAACGAACGCCTCGAGCCCGGCGGCCACCGCCGCGAGCGGACAGCCGGCGGCGAGCGCACACGCGGCGGCGGCGAGCGCGTTCTTCACGTTGTGCCGGCCGGCCACTTGCAGGCGCACGCCGCAGGCGCCGTACGGCGTCTCGAGCGTCACGGCCCAGTGATCGTTTCGCCATGCGGCGAGGCCGCGCACGTCGGCGTCGGTGTCGAGCGCGAACGTCATGCACCGGCGCGCGCCGGCGAGCCCGCGCCACGTCGCGGTGTACGCATCGTCGGCCGGGAAGACGGCGACGCCGTCGGCAGGCAGCGCCGCGATCACGGCGCCGTTCTCGAGCGCGACCGCGCGCACGTCGGCCATGAATTCGAGATGCTCGCGCTGCGCGTTGTTGACGAGCGCGACGGTCGGCGCGGCGATCGCGGCGAGCGGCGCGACCTCGCCCGGATGGTTCATGCCGATCTCGACCACGCCGGCGCGGTGCCAGGTCGCGTCGTCCTGGCGCAGCCGCAGCAGCGTGAGCGGCACGCCGATGTCGTTGTTGAAGTTGCCCTCGGTCGCGAGCGCGCCCGCGCCGACCCAGGCGCGCAGGATGGCGGCAATCATCTGCGTCACCGTGGTCTTGCCGTTGCTGCCGGTCACCGCGATCAACGGCAGCGCGAAGCGCCGCCGCCACGCCGCCGCGAGCGCGCCGAGCGCCGCGCGGCTGTCGCCGACGAGCACGCCGGGCAGCCCGGCCTCGGACAAGCCGCGTTCGGCCAGCGCCGCCGCCGCGCCCGCCTCGCGCGCCTGGGGCAGGAAGTCGTGCGCGTCGTGGCGTTCGCCGCGCAGCGCGACGAAAAAGTCCCCCGCGGCGAGGCTGCGCGTGTCGGAATGGATCCGACGCAACGCAAGCGACGCGTCGCCGACGAGCCGCGCATCCGGCATCGCGGCAGCGAGCAGCGCGTGCGCCTGGCCGAGCGTCATCATCGGCGCACTCATGCGGCGCCTCCGGCGATCCCGAGCAGCGTCATCCTCGGCGCGTCGGCGCCTCGCCGCATTCGCTCGCTTCGATCCCCGCTGCGCGGGGCCCCTCTTTCGCGGCTCATGCGGCGCCTCCAGCATCGCGCGCCGCGAGCAGTGCGCGGGCGGTCTCGACATCGCTGAACGGCTGGCGCACGCCCGCCACCTCCTGGTAGTCCTCGTGGCCCTTGCCGGCGACGAGCACGACGTCGCGCGCATCGGCCGCGTGCACCGCGTGCGCGATCGCGGCGCGCCGCTCCTCGATCACGTCGACATCGTCGTGCCCGATGACGCCGGCGAGGATCTGCGACAGGATGAAGCCCGGCGCTTCGTTGCGCGGGTTGTCGCTCGTCAGCACGACGTGGTCGGCGAGCCGCTCGGCGATCGCACCCATCAGCGGGCGCTTGCTCGCGTCGCGGTTGCCGCCGCAGCCGAACACGCACCACAGCCTGCCGCCGCGCTCGCGCGCGAGCGGCCGCAACGCGATGAGCGCCTTCTCGAGCGCGTCCGGCGTGTGCGCGTAGTCGACGACGACTTCGGGCACGGCGGCGCGGCCCGCGCCGGGCGCGCCGGCCGTCACGCGCTGCATGCGCCCCGGCACCGGCGTGAGCCGCGCACAGGCAGCGACCGCATCGGCGAGCGGCACGCCGAGCGCGCGCAGCGCGCCGATCACGCCGAGCAGGTTCGAGACGTTGAACTCGCCGATCAGCCGGCTGCGCACCGGCAACGCCGCGGCGCCTTCTTCGCTGACGCCGAAGTCGAGGCCGGTCGCGCGGTGCGCGATCGCGCTCGCGGCGAGGCGCGCGCCGGGCCGCGTCGAGACGGTCCACACGTCGAGGCCGCGCGCGCTGGCGCGCTGCGCCAGGTCGCGCCCCCGCGCGTCGTCCAGATTCACGA
>JAYRNW010000322.1:0-10745 GCA_041911995.1 Casimicrobiaceae bacterium
AAGCCCGCCGGACCCCGGCGGGCTTCTTCGTTGCGGCGCGTCCGCAGCGTCAGTCGCGGTTGAGCTTGTCGACCTGCTTCACGTAGTTGGTCATCGCGTCGTCGCGGCTCATCCCCTCGAGCTTCGCCCACGCGTCGTGCTTGGCGCCGCCGACGAAGTCGAACCCGCCCGGGCGCTCGCCCTTGACGTCGCCCTCGGTCGCCTGCTTGTAGTACGAGTAGAGCTTGAGCAGCGTCGCGTTGTCGGGCTTCTTCTTCGTCTTCTTGGCGGCGGCGGCGGCGGCCTCGAACTTCGCCTTGAGGTCGTCCTTCTTCGGTGCGGCGGCCATGGGCTCCTCCTCGCGGAAATCCGGCTTCGGCGTTTTCGTGCTACTTTAGCGCGAACGCAAAGACGCGCGCAACGCGCGTCGACCACCGCCCCCCTGCACGCCTTCGCCGATCATGGCCGCGACCGCAAGACGCGAGAAGCTGTCCGCCGTCGACACGGCGTGGCTGCGGATGGACCGGCCGCACAACCTGATGATGATCTGCGGGGTGCTGCTGTTCCACGAGCGGCTCTCGCTCGCGCGGCTGCGGCGCGTGGTCGCCGAGCGCTTCGTCGTGTTCCGCCGCTTCAGGAAGCGCCCGGTCGAGGCGGCCGGCGCCGCGTACTGGCAGACGGACACGCACTTCGACATCGAGCGCCACGTCGTCCACACGGCGCTGCCCGGGCGCGCCGGCCGCCGCGAGCTGCAGGAGCTGGCGTCCCGCCTCGCGACGACGCCGCTCGACCCGGCGCGGCCGCGGTGGCAGTTCCACCTCGTCGACAACTACGACGGCGGCAGCGCGCTGATCATGCGCATCCATCATTGTTACGCGGACGGGATCGCGCTCGTGCGCGTGATGCTGTCGATGACCGACGCGTCGGCGCACGGGCCGCCGGCGATGCCCTTCGCACCGCAGCCGCGCCGCAAGGCGGCGCCCGACGACCCGCTGTCGCAGCTGCTGGCGCCGGTCTCGGGCGTCATGAACACGGCGCTCAAGGTCGGCTCGACGCTCGTCGAGAAGGGTGTTGCGCTGTGGACGGACCCGGAGAAGGCGGTGGCGCTGGTCGGGCAGGGCACGGCGCTGTCCGCGGAGATCGCGAAGCTCGCGCTGATGACGCAGGACTCGCCGACGCGCTTCAAGGGCACGCCGGGTGTCGGCAAGCGCGTCGCGTGGACGCGGCCGCTGCCGCTGGCGGAGGTCAAGACGATCGGGCGCGCGCTCGGCGCGTCGGTGAACGACGTGCTGCTGGCGTGCGCCGCCGGCGCGCTGCGCGGCTACCTGATCGACAAGGGCGACGACCCGGCGGGCCTCATGCTGCGCGCGCTGGTGCCGGTCAACCTGCGCCCGATGGAGAAGGCGTACAAGCTCGGCAACCAGTTCGGCATCGTGTTCCTCGACCTGCCGATCGGCATCGAGAACCCGGTCGAGCGCCTGTACGCGGTGCGCGCCAACATGGACGCGCTCAAGGGCTCGTTCCAGCCGGTGCTGACCCTCGGGCTGCTCGCCGCGGCCGGCACGGGGCCGAAGGCGCTGCAGGAAGTGCTGCTGAACACGCTTGCCCGCAACGCCACGGCGGTCATGACCAACGTGCCCGGCCCGCAGGAGCCGCTCTACCTCGCCGGCGCCAAGATCGACAGCCTGATGTTCTGGGTGCCGCAGTCCGGCGACATCGGCGTCGGCGTCTCGATCATCTCGTACAACGGCGCCGTGCAGTTCGGCCTCATCACCGACCGCCAGCTGTGCCCGGACCCCGAGCGCGTCAGCGCGCGCTTCGCCGACGAGTTCGAGAAGCTCGTGCTGGTGACGCTGATGGCGCCGTGGCCCCGCGACGGGGACCTCGACCCGGAGGACGCGGAAGCGGTGGTCTAGCCCGCGACCCCGACGCTACGGCCACGCCGGGTGCGTGTTCGGCGCCTGGAACGCTTCCTTCAGGTACTGGTTGAGCGGGACCGTGAGCTCGCGCGTGTTGAACCACTTCGCGTAGATGCGGCGGATCTCGCCCGACTGGAACAGGTCGATGAGCGCGCGGTTCACGATCTTCTCGAACTGCGGCTCGTCCTTGCGCAGCATGATCGCGTACGGCTCGACCGACAGGTACTTGCCGACGACCGCGAAGTCGTCGGGCTTCTTCGCCTTCGAGATGAGGCCGTAGAGCAGCACGTCGTCCATCGGGAACGCGACCGCGCGGCCGTCCTCGACCGCCTTGAACGACTCGCCGTGGTCCGGCGACTCGATGATCGTCATCTTGAGGACGCGCTCGTCGTTCATCGTCTTGATCATCTTCTCGCTGGTCGTGCCCTTGGTCACGACGACGGGCTTGCCGCGCAGGTCGTCGACCGAGTTCACGGTCGTCGACTTCTTCGCGAGCATCTTGATCCCGGCGACGAACGTCGTGTAGGCGAACGCGACCTGCTTCTGGCGGTCGCGCGTGTTGGTCGTCGACCCGCATTCGAGGTCGATCTTGCCTTCCAGCAGCGCCGGGATGCGGTTGGCCGACGACACCGGGACGAACCGGACCTCGAGCCGCGGCAGCTTGAGCTCCGCCTTGACGGCGTCGGCGACGCGCAGGCACAGGTCGACCGAGTATCCCTGCGGCTGCTTCTGCGCGTCGAGGTACGAGAACGGAACGCTCGTCTCGCGCACGCCGATCAGCAGGACGCCGGTGTCGCGGATCCGGCGCAGCGTATCGATGCGCTCGGCCGGGGCGGCCGGCGCGGCCGCTGCGGCCGGCGCCGCGGCCTTGGGCGCCGCGGCGCCGCCCTTGTCCTGCGCCAGCGCGGAGTGCGCGGCCACGGCGACGGCCGCGGCCGCAACGAGAATGCTTAAGCGGCGAACCACGATGTGCCTCCCGACCCGGCGTCGCGCCGGATCGCCTATTCTAGCTCCGACTTGGCGAGCTCGACATCGAGCCGCTCCATCGCGTCCGCGGGGGCCAGCGCCGCCGCCTGCTCGTAGAGCTTCGTCGCCTCCGCGATCCGGCCCTTGCCGAACAGCATCAGCAGCCCGTTTCCGTACTCGATGCGCGCGATCGGTGACTCGGGGAACAGCGCGATCGCCTTCTCGTAGTGCTCGACGGCCGAGTCCTTCTTCGCGCCGTACGTCATCCCGGCGACGAGGCCGCCGACCTTGTCGATGACCTCGGCCTGGTACGCACCGTAGGCGGTGTGCGCGTCCGCGTGCTTCGGCTCGAGCTTCAGCACCGTCTGCAGCGCATCCTTGATCTTGCCGCCGAACCCCTGCGCGAGCGCCTTGGCGACCGAGATGCCCTGGCTGTAGCGGCCGAGCGCGAACGCGTACATGTAGTGCGCGTTGGCATCCTTGGGCGCGGCGCGGCGCCGCGCCTCGGCGTGCGCGACCGCCTCCTCGAGCAGCGCGAGCTTCGCCTTGTCCGCCTTCTCGAGGTAGTTGGCGTACACGACCTGCGCCTTCACCGCCGCGTCGACGCCGACGCCGCCGGCGGCCATGCCCGCCTCCACCGCCTGCTGGAACTCGCCGGCGTGGTAGTGCCGCCACGCGTCCAGTACCGCCGCGTCCCTTGGAAAGGGCTCGCAGTCGCCGCGGTGCAGCCGCGCCCAGTGCTTCTTCAGGCCGGCCGCGTCGTACGCGTACGTCTTGTCCGGGTGCGGGAACTTCGTCCACTTCCTGGCCATCGCTTCCTCCTTCGCGCCAGACGCTACAGGTAATCCTCGCCCAGCCGCTCGATCAGCGCGCGCCCCTCGCCGACGAGGAACGGCGCGATCAGCGCGAGCACGTGGTACGCCGCGTGGTCGAGGTTGACGCTCTCGCCTTCGCCGCCGGCCCGGCGCCGCACGCCCGTCGCGCGCTGCCAGGACATCCAGTAGGTCGCGACCAGCGTCGCGTTGGCGGCGAGCGCGCCGATTTCGCGGTCGGTCGCGACCATCTGACCGCTGCGCACGAGGCTGCGGCACAGCGCCGCCATCGCGGCTTCCTCGCGCCGCACGAGCTCCGAGAACCGCGCGGCCAGCCGGCGGCTGCGCGACGCGATCTCGTCCAGGTCGCGGTAGAGGAACGCGTAGTCGCGCATCTTCTCGAACAGCACGTGCAGCATGAACCACAGGTCCTCGACGCCGGGCGGAGGATCGTCGGGGACGGTCAGCAGCGGCAGCACGGACGCCTCGTACGCCGCGTACAGCTCGCCGATGATGTCGTCCTTGTTGCGGAAGTGGTAGTACAGGTTGCCCGGGCTGATGTTCATCTCGTCGGCGATGTCCGCGGTCGTCACGTGCGGCTCGCCCAGCCGGTTGAACAGCGCGAGGCTCGTCTCGAGGATGCGCGCGCGCGTCCGGCGCGGGGGTTTGCGTTCCGCCATCGGGCCGGGAGGTCGTCGGCCGGGGTCCGGCGCGCGGGCGGCCGAGGCTGCGCGGCGTCTAGCGCGCCGTCGCCACGGTGCGCTCGAGCTGGTCGAGCGCGTGCCGCAGCTCGCGCGTCGTCTGGCGGACGGTCGCGCGCGACACGTCGGCGCGCAGCGGCCGCGCGTCGGTGAGCGCCGAGCCGACGGTGCGGCCAGGGTCGTCCAGCCGTTCGTGCCGGATCGCGATGCCGTGCTTCGCGAGCACGGGGGCGAGCGCCGCCGCGCGCGCGGCGATGTTCTGCCGCGTCTTCGCGAACGCGATCGCGCACAGCCGCTTGCGCTGCCAGTAGCCGAAGATGTTCGCGAAGAACATGTCGGCGTCCTCGCGGTCGGGCTCGAACAGCAGCACGTCGGCGTCCGGATACTGCGTCCGGTACTTCTCCATGCCGACCTTCATCCGCGAGTGGATGATCGCGCGGAACGTCTGCGACAGCACCAGCGGCAGGCCGCCGCGGTGCAGCTTGTCGACGCTCGTGTGCCCGCGGCGCTTCGCGGAGCTCGCGTCGAACGGCACCAGCGGGTTCACGCACAGCAGCAGCCGCACGCCCTCGTCGAGCGCCACCGACGCGTGCAGCGTCTTGTTGAGCGCGCCGTCGACGTAGAAGTCGCCGTCGATCGCCACCGGCGGGAAGAGGCCGGGCAGCGCGGCGGACGCCTCGATCGCGCGGGAGATCGGCACGTGCGCGTGGTGGTGGGGCCCGAACGTGACCGGCGCGCCGGTGTCGAGGTTGGTCGCCACCAGGAACAGCTTGTGGCGGAGCTGCCGGAAGTCGTTGGTGCGGCCGGGCGCGGCGAACAGCCGCGCGAGGAAGGCGTCGATCGCGCCGTTGTCGAACACGCCGGTCGGGATCGCCCGCGCCAGCGTCGAGAACGACTCGAGCACGCCGCGGTGGAACGGGTCGCGCAGGTACTGCAGCGTCGCGCGCGCGGCGAGGCCTGGCAGCGCGGCCGCGCACCGGGCGAACTCGAGGAGCGCGGGCTTGAGGAAGATCTCCGGCTTCAGCGCGGCGTCCACGCCGTCGTCGATGAACAGCCGGTACATCTGCGCCGGCGACAGGCCGTTGGCCAGCGCGGCGGCGACGAACCCGCCCGACGAGACGCCGACGTAGACGTCGAGCTCGTTCAAGTCGAGGCCTTCGAACGTGTCGGCCAGCGCGAGCAGCGCGCCGACCTCGTAGATGCCGCCCAGCGGCCCGCCGCCGGCAAGCGCCAGCCCCATGCGCGGCTTCGCGCGCGAAACGCTGGCTTTTGCGGGAGCACGCAACCCCCCGCGCACCCGGCGGCGCGGCGCGCGCCCGGATGCCGTCTTGTCCGGCATGACTCTCCTCGCTGGCGTTTCGGAAACCTCCGCCCGCCCGCGGGCAGCCGGAGGTTCCACGACGACGGGGGTGTTGAGCGGTCCCCCCTTCGCACGCAATGTTAGCGGAGAATCACTGCTTCGTGGCGGCCTTCACGGCGCGCTTGGCGCGCTTGACGGTCTTGGCGACGCGCGGCTTCACGGCGCGCTTCGCGGCCACGCGCTTCTTCGCGCGCGCCTTGGGCTTCGCCGCGGGCGCCAGCATCGCAGGCAGCGTCACCTTCGGCAGCGACTTCGGCAGGTTGTTCTGGACCAGCGTCACCGCGGTGTCGGCGGCCTGCCGCACCGTCGACTGCACGGTCGTGCGCGCCTGCCGCCACAGCGTGTTCGCGGCCGCGAACGAGCTCTCCAGGCGGTCGCCGACCATGCGGATGGTCTTCGACTCGACCGCCGTGCCTTCCTTGACGAGCGTGCGGAACACGTTGCCCGCCTCGTTCTGCGCCCAGTCGCGGGTGACGACGGCAGCGCCGAGGCTCGCGAGCCAGACCTGCCGCGACGCGTTGTACACGGTGTCGCCGACGGGGTGAATGCGGATCTGATGAGTGGTGCGCATCGTGCGTTCTCCTATGAAGGGTCGCGCAAGGGCATTGCGCGCTCGAGATCCAATCTACGCACTTCGTCTAGAGCAATCACACTAAAGGCCGCGCGCCGCGCGCCGCGCGCGGCCGTCAGCCGCGGGCGGCGAGGTCGGCCGCGAGCCCGGCGCCCAGCCTTGCCGCGAACGCGTAGATCGACAGCTGCGGATTGGCGCCGATCGACGTCGGGAACAGCGAGCCGTCTACGACGTGCAGGTTCGCGACGTGGTGGTGCCGGCCGCGGGCGTCGACCACCGCGCGGCGCGGATCGGGCCCGAGCGGCGCGCCGCCCATCACGTGCGCGGACACGACCTTGGTCACGAGCGGCTTCAAGTCGAACCGGCGGATGGCCGCGCGGGCCTGCGCCCACGACGCGAACGCGGCCCCGTCCGCGTGCACGGGCATCACGCGGGTGGCGCCGGCCGCGAACTGGATCTCCGCCATCGCCAGCAGCGCGCGCCGTGCGCCGTCCCAGACGTACGGCGTCAGCGGGTAGTCGAGCACCGGCGTGCCGTCGTCGCGCAGCTTCACCGTGCCGCCGGCGCTGTCCGGATGGAAGCCGTCGCGCAGCAGCGCGAGGACCACCTGCATGCTCCGGAACTCGCGCATCCACTGCGCGTGCCGCGGGCCGAAGTCCATCAGCGTGGTCGCGGTCAGGATCGGATGCAGCGGCGGGGCTTCCAGCTTGAAGCCCATCGGCCCGTCGACGGGCTGCGTGTCGAGGAAGTGGTCGGTGTAGATCGACTGCGGCGTGCCGGCGAAGCCGTCGACCGGCTCGGGCATCAGCGCCGCCGACACGACGACCGGATGCAGGAACGTCCGCTTGCCGACGAGCCGGTGCGGGTCGGGCACGGCGCTGCGCAGCAGCAGCGCCGGCGTGCCGATCGCGCCGGCCGCGGCGACGAACGCGCGCGCGCGGACGGTCACCTTGCGGTCCGTCGGCCGGATCCCCGCCGCATCCATCGCCACCGCGAGGAGCTCGGTCACGCGATCGCCGGAGATCGCGAGCCGCATCGCGCGCGCACGCGTCACGAGCGTCGCGCCGCGGGCGAGCGCCGCCGGCACCGTCGTCACCAGCATCGACTGCTTGGCGTCGGTCGGGCAGCCCATGCCGCAGTAGCCCAGGTTCCAGCAGCCCTTCACGTTGCGCCGGATCGAATCCGCCGGAACGGCGAGCTTGCGCGCGCCCCGGGCGAGGGCTTCGTTGTTGGCGTTGGGCGCGACGTCCCACGGCGCGACGGACAGCCGCTCCTCCATGCGCGCGAACCATGGCGCCATCGTCTCGACCGTGAAGTCGGCGAGCCCCCACGCGCGCTGCCAGTGCGCGAGTGTTGCCGGTGGCGTGCGGAACGAGCTCGTCCAGTTGACGGTCGTGCCGCCGCCCACGCAGCGCCCCTGCAGGACCGTGATCGCCTTGTCGGCGGTCTTGCGCGCGGCCGACTCCTGGTAGAGCTGCGGATACGCGTCGGCCTCGCGCATGTGGAAGTCGCGCGACGTCCTGAGCGGCCCTTCCTCGAGCATCACGACGGACAGCCCGGCGTCGGCGAGGATCTCGGCGACGGTGCCGCCGCCGGCGCCGGTGCCGACGACGGCGACGTCGGCCTCGAGTGTCACGTCGGCGGCGAGCCGCGACGCGTCGACGACCTTCCACCCGCCGGCCAGGCCGGCTTCGTACGGGTCGACGATCCCGTTGGGCATGGGGGTTGCGGGGGCGTTCATGACAGCGGCGGCGGTCCCGGGTAGCCGATCGCGGGCCACGCGCGCGGGTTGCCGTACCACGCGGCGAACGACAGCTGGTGGAGGGCGGCGTACGCGGCGCGCAGCAGCGTCCACGGGCTCGTGCGGAAGCGCTCGAGGAAGCGGCGCACGTCGCCTTCCGACGCCTGCGGCCACGGCGACGCGATGCCGGCGAGCGCGACGCGCGCCGGCGGCAGCGCGAGCAGCGCGAACAGTTGCGCGACCTCACCCTGCGCCGCCGGCGGCAGACCGGCGACGGCGACGTCGACCGCCGCCAGCGTCTCCGCAAGCGCGCTCGCGCGTCCGGCCGGCTCGGCGGGCAGCGCGCCCGCCAGCAGCACCGGCAGGATCGCGGCCATGATCGCCTGCGCGTCGGCGTCGAGCACGCGGGCGGGCGCGGCGGCCGGCGCCGCGCGGGCGCCCTTCCACCAGCCTGCGGCGGCAAGCGCGGCGGCGCCCAGCACGCCGGCGGCGATGAAGCGGCGACGGGAGAGCTTCACGGGCTGCAAGAGACATCCTTGGGCGCGGCGCGCCCGGCACTCGACGCCTCTAAGGTAGCGGCGGACCGTAGACGAAACAATCTAACCGGCCGCGCGTCCGTGCGTCCGAACGCGGCCGCCCATGCCTGCTAGACTTGGGACTCGACACGATTTCGCGACGCGCACGGGACCATGGCCGAGCAGGGCTCCGCTGATTCCGCGCAGGCGCTCCTCGTCCGGGAGCTGCAGCGCGTCGCGCGGCTGCACGACGAGCGTGGCGGCAACCCGATCCTCGCCGGCGCGCTCGACCGGCTCGCGGACTGGCAGGCGCGGCGGCTGCGGATGACGTATGCCGACCTCGCGGCCGACCCGCGCTACACGGCCGCCATCCAGTTCTTCCAGAACGACCTCTACGGCCCCGGCGACTTCTCGCGCCGCGACGCGGACCTGGCGCGCGTCGTGCCGATGATGGTGAAGGTGCTGCCGGACAGCGTGATCCTGACCGTGGCGGCCGCGATGGAGCTGAACGGGCTGTCGCAGGAGCTCGACCGCGTCGTGCTGTCGCGGCTCGCGCGCGCCGACGGCAACTTCACGGTGGCCGAGTACTGCAAGGCCTACCGGCGGGCCGGGAACTTCCCGCTGCGCAAGCGCCAGATCCGGCTGATCGTCGAGATCGGCGCCGCGCTCGACCGCTACGTCGGCAAGCCGCTCATCCGCACGGCGCTCGTGATGATGCGCCAGCCCGCGCGGCTCGCCGGGATGGGCGCGTTGCAGGAGTTCCTCGAGCGCGGCTTCGGTGCCTTCCGCGGCATGGGCGGCGCGCAGATCTTCCTGCAGACGATCGAGACGCGCGAGACCGACATCATGGAGGCGATCGTCGGCGGCTCGCCGGATCCCTTTCCGGATCCGCTCGCCTTCCGGCTGTCGCAGCCGTCGGCCGTGCGGACCTGAACGGCGGGCGCGCCCGCCGTCAGGCCTT
Source organism: Casimicrobiaceae bacterium (assembly GCA_041911995.1). Classification (GTDB taxonomy): domain Bacteria; phylum Pseudomonadota; class Gammaproteobacteria; order Burkholderiales; family Casimicrobiaceae; genus VBCG01. The sequence goes on from JAYRNW010000322.1 coordinate 9,526, forward strand.
GCCGAGCAGCTTGTCGAGCTGCGCGTGGATTTCGCGTTCGATCGCGGGCTTCAGCGGCGTCAGCAGCCAGCCCAGGCTGACGTCGAGCGCGATCCGGTCCTTGCCGACCAGCATCCGGCCGGACAGGCCCGGTCGCTCGAAGTCGACGTGGTCGCCCTCCCACGCGTAGTCGAGCTCGAAGCGCTTGTTGAGGTCCTTCGCGATCTTCTCCGCGACCTCCCTCGCCTTCTTGTGCGACAGCGCGTGCTTGCGCGCGATCGAGATCGTGGCCATCGGCGGGCGTCCTCCTGGTCGGCGGAGTATAGCCAAACGCGCGTGGCGATCGACGGGGGAGTCCCCCCCGAGGCGCGCTGCACGCGCCTCCCACCAGAGGGGGGCGCGCCCGGTAGGCGCTAGCCGCGCCGTCCGAGCGCGATCGCCGCGACCACGAGCGCGGCGGCGACCGGCGTGGCCGGGTCGACGCGCTCTCCCAGCAGCGCCGCCGACGCGAAGATCGTGAAGAACGGCTGCAGCAGCTGCGTCTGCCCGACCACCGCGATGCCGCCCAGCGCCAGCCCGCGGTACCAGGCGAAGAAGCCGAGGAACATCGAGATCGTCGCGACGTAGGCGAACCCCGCCCACGCCGGCCACGGCGCGTCGGGCCAGCGCGCGCCGCACACGAGCACCGTGGGCACGACGAGGAAGGGCGCGCACAGCACCAGTACCCAGCAGATGACCTGCCAGCCGCCCATCGTGCGCGCGAGCACCGCGCCTTCGGCGTACCCGATCGCCGCCGCGGCGACGGCGGCGACCAGAAGCAGGTCGGCCGCCTGCGGCGCGCCGCCGCCCTCCCACAGCGCGTAGAGGACGACCACCGCGCTGCCGAACACGGCGCAGGCCCAGAACCGCCGCGACGGCCGCTCGTGCGCGAGCCACGCGCCGGCGAGCGCCGTGGCGAGCGGCAGCAGTCCCGACACGACGGCGCCGTGCGAAGCCGGGACGTGGCGCATCGCGTAGGCGGAGAGCACCGGCCAGCCGACCACCACGCCGGCGGCGACCAGCGCGAGCCGCGGCCAGGCCCAGCGCGGCGGCCACGGCGTGCGCGTGGCCAGCAGGACACCGGCCGCCAGGACCGCCGCCACCAGCGCGCGGCCGAGCCCGACGAACCCCGGGTCGAGGTGGGCGACCGCCCCCCCCGAGGCCCGCCCCCGCCCGCCGTAGGCGACAACGCCCCCCCCGCC
>JAYRNW010000323.1:0-1796 GCA_041911995.1 Casimicrobiaceae bacterium
ACCGGTCGCATCGAGATCGGGGCGCAACCAGGGAGCACGGCATGACTCGGCGACGTGTCGCCATTACGGGCCTCGGCCTGGTCACACCCGCCGGTAACGACGTCGCCGCGACGTGGTCGGCGCTGCTCGCCGCGAAGAGCGGCGTCGCGCCGATCGCGAGCTTCGATGCCAGCGGCTTTCCGGTGCGCATCGCCGCCGAGGTCAAGGACCTGTCGCCGCAGGCGGTGGAACGGGCGGCCGGTGACCGCCGACTGCTGAAGCTCGCCAACCGTTCGCACCGGTTCGCGCTGGTCGCCGCGGCGCAGGCCCTTGCCGATGCCGGCATCCGGCCGACCGCGGCGGATGCCCAGCGCTGGGGCTGCGTCGTCGGCACCGGCATGATGGGCGTCACTTACGACGAACTCGCGGAGGTGCAGCGCGACGCCGCTCCGGGTGGTGAACTGCAGCCCGACCTGCTGCTCAATGCGCGCGGCTCCGCGGCCGATCCGCTGACCTTCTGCCGCAGCCAGTCGACGGCGGGGGCTGCCCTGCTGATGCGCGTGTTCGGCATGCGCGGCTACATGAGTTCGGTGCACACCGCGTGCGCGTCGGGCGGCCAGGCGGTGGGCACGGCGCTGAAGCTGATCCGCCGTGGCGAGGCCGACCGCGTGCTCGCCGGCGGCTTCGATTCGATGATCAACCCGGTGGGACTGGCCGGTTTCTGCCTGCTCAACGCAGTCTCGCCGGACAACGACACGCCGGAACGCGCGAGTCGCCCCTTCGACGCCTCGCGTAACGGCTTCGTGCTCGGCGAAGGCGCGGGCTTCCTCGTGCTCGAGGAATGGGAGGCGGCACGGCGCCGCGGCGCGCGCATCTACGCGGAGCTGGCAGGTGACGGCAACTCGCTGTCGAGCTACCGGATTACCGACTCGCATCCGTCCGGCGACGGTCCGATCCAGGCGATGCGCGCCGCGATGAAGGACGCCGGCGCAGTCCCCGGCGAGATCGACTACCTAAACGCGCACGGCACGTCGACTCCGATGAACGACCGCAGTGAATGCGCCGCCGTCAAGGTGGTTTTCGGAGCTGACTGGAAGCGCGTCGCAGTCAGTTCGACCAAGAGCGTGATGGGCCATCTGATCGCGGCGGCCGGCGCGGTCGAGGCCGCTGTCTGCGCGCTCGCGGTGCATCACGGCACGCTGCCCGTCAACGCCAACCTGCGCGAGCTCGACCCCGACTGCGATGTCGACATCGTGCGCGACGCGCCGCGCGAACAGCGTATCCGCGTCGCACTGTCGAATTCGCTCGGCTTCGGCGGCTCGAACAGCTGCCTGGCGTTCCGCCACCCCGCCGACACCGACGCGCTCGTCGGGCGCGATCACTGAGGCGCGGAGGCCCGCATGAAGCGCGAACGCATCTTCATCACCGGCACCGGCGTCATCTGCGGTTCCGGCCGCACCCCGGACGAAGTCCTCGAAGCGCTCCGCGCCGGCCGCACGTCGATCCGGCCAATCGAGCAATGGGACGCTGCGAACTGGACCGTGAAGCTCGCCGCCGAGGTCGGCGACTACAACCCCGGCCAGCTGACCGGCGACCGCAAATTGCTGAAGTTCATCCGCCGCACCGACGTCTTCGGCCTGTATGCGGCCGATCGGGCGATCGAGTCGAGTGGTTTCTCCGACTGGCGCGCCACGCTCGACGCGGCCGCGGCCGAGCGCTGCGCCGATGCAACGGGCGTGTTCGTCGGCTCCGGCGGCGGCAACTTCGGCAACCAGTACGACTACCTGCCCCTGATCGCGGCCGCGGCCGGCCAGCTG
>JAYRNW010000324.1:0-8247 GCA_041911995.1 Casimicrobiaceae bacterium
ATCCGCACCGGCGAGACCGGCGCGGACGCGCGGTAGAGGGAGCGATCGATGAAAAAGCTATTCGTGCTCGTGGCCATGCTCGGCGCGCTCGCCCTCGCGGCGCCCGCGACGGCCCAGGACAAGGCGGCGCCGGCTCCGGCCGCCGCAGCCCCGGCGGCCGCTGCGCCGGCGGCCGCACCCGCCGCCCCGGCGGCAGCGCCCGCGGCAGCGGCAGCGCCTTCGGCAACGGCGGCGCCCGCGCCCACGCCCAACAAGGGCGACGTGTCGTGGATGCTGGTGTCGACGGCGCTGGTGCTGATGATGAGCGTCCCGGCGCTCGCGCTGTTCTACGGCGGCATGGTGCGCAGCAAGAACGTGCTGTCGGTGCTGATGCAGGTGTTCGTCGTGTTCGCGCTGATCACGGTGCTGTGGTGCATCTACGGCTACAGCCTCGCGTTCACCGAGGGCAACGCGTACTTCGGCAGCCTCGACCGGCTGTTCCTCAAGGGAACGTTCGACTCGGCCAAGGGCGAGTTCGCGATGGCGGCGACGTTCTCGAAGAACACGCCGATCCCGGAGCTCGTCTACGTCGCGTTTCAGGCGACGTTCGCGGCGATCACCGTGTGCCTCATCCTCGGCGCCTTCGCCGAGCGCGTGAAGTTCTCCGCCGTACTCGCGTTCGCCGTGCTGTGGTTCACGTTCTCGTACGTGCCGATCGCTCACATGGTCTGGTTCTGGCCGGGTCCGGACGCGTACACCGCGGCCAACGTGGTCGACGCGCAGAACGCCAAGGCCGGCCTCATCTGGCAGTGGGGCGCGCTCGACTTCGCCGGCGGTACCGTCGTGCACATCAACGCGGGGATCGCGGGCCTGGTCGGCGCGTACGTGCTCGGCAAGCGGATCGGCTTCGGCCGCGAGTCGATGGCGCCCGCCAACCTGCCGATGACGATGATGGGCGCGTCGCTGCTGTGGTTCGGCTGGTTCGGCTTCAACGCCGGCTCGGCGCTGGAGGCCAACAACTCGGCCGCGCTCGCGTTCATCAACACGTACCTCGCCACCGCGTGCGCCGTGCTGTCGTGGACGTTCGGCGAATGGATGTTCAAGGGCAAGCCGTCGATGCTCGGTGCCGCGTCGGGCGCCGTGGCGGGGCTGGTCGCGATCACGCCCGCCGCCGGCAACGTCGGCATCCCGGGCGCGTTCGTCATCGGCACCGCGGCGGGCCTGGTCTGCCTGTGGGGTGTCAACGGCCTCAAGCACCTGCTGAAGGTCGACGACACGCTCGACGTCTTCGGCGTGCACGCCGTCGGCGGCATCCTGGGCGCGCTGCTCACCGGCATCTTCGCCTCTCCGGACCTGGGCGGCCCGAGCATCGTGGCCGACTGGGTCACCGGCAAGACCGAGTACCCGGGCTACCTCGCGCAGCTCATCACGCAGGCGAAGGCCGTCGGCCTGACGGTCGTGTGGTCGGGCGTGGTCGCCTACGTCTCGTACAAGCTCGTCGACATGACGATCGGCCTGCGCGTGCCGGAAGAGCAGGAGCGCGAAGGGCTCGACATCACGGCGCACGGCGAATCGGCATACCGGACCTGACGTCCGGATCGCCGGCAACGATTACGCGCGGGCGGCCTTCTCCTGCGACCGCGCGTAACGCGGGGACCCCTCCTCCTCCCCGCGAACTTTCCTCGGTGGCAGATCGGGGCGCGCAAGCGCCCCGCTTTTTTGCCGCAACGCACTTCCGGGGCAATCCCGAGGAGCAAAGCGACGAGGGATCTCGCGAACCTCAAAAGCAGATCCCTCCCTCCGGTCGGGATGACACTATGCAGGGTGGATCTTCACTGGCATTCCCGGCCACCAATTCGACGAGGGATCTCGCGCGCTTCCGTTCCCGCACCGGCCCCCCCTACAATCGCGCCGATGAACACGATGAGAGACGCCGCCGTCGTCGCGGTCGCCGGTGTCGCCGGCGTCTACTTCTTCGGGCGCCCGGTCCTGCGCGCGTGGCGCGCGCGTTCGTGGCCCAAGGTGCAAGGACACGTCACCAAGGCGCACATCGACGAGGTCACCGCCGGCATGCCGGGCAGCCGGAAAATGCGCTACATCCTGCGCGTCGGCTACACGTATCCCGTGAACGGCGCGACACGCAGCGGCAACCGGCTCGGGTTCTTCGCGGGCCAGGGGCTGTTCCAGATGAACACGTCGGCGCTCGACGAGAAGAAGAAGTACCCGGTCGGCGGCGCGGTCGACGTCCGGTACGATCCGGACGACCCGGCGGAAGCGGTGCTGATCACCGCCGTCCCGTTGCCGTGGGGCGCCGCGTTCGTGCTGGCCGTGCTGTTCCTGCTCACCGGAGTCTGGGGCATCGTCCGGCTGCTCCTCTAGCCTTTCCCGGGTCGGTCGACGATGCGCACGGCCTTGGCAGCCGGGGACGTCGATCACGCCTTCTTCCGCTTCGCGCGCGGGTGCGCGGCGTCGTAAACCTTGGCGAGCGCCTGGAAGTCGAGGTGCGTGTACACCTGCGTGCTGGCGATCGACGCGTGGCCGAGCATCTCCTGCACGGCGCGCAGGTCGCCGGAGGACTGCAGCACGTGCGAGGCGAACGAATGCCGCAGCATGTGCGGATGCACGTGCCGGTCGAGCCCGCGCTTCACCGCCCACGCCGCGAGCCGGCGCTCGATCGTCCGGCCGGACATGCGGCGGCCCGTCGCGCCGACGAAGAGCGCGCGCTCGTCGCCGACGGGCAGCGCCGCGCGCGCGACGAGCCACGCGGCGATCGCCTCGCGCGCCGCGGCGCCGACCGGCACCACGCGCTCCTTGGCCCCCTTGCCCCACACGCGGACCTCGCCGCCGACGAGGTCGACGCGCTCGACGTCGAGCCCCGCGAGCTCGGACAGCCGCAGCCCCGACGAGTACGCGAGCTCCAATAGCGCGCGGTCGCGCACGCTCGCCGCGTCGTCGCCGTCGATCGCGACGAGGCGCACGGCCTCGTCGGGCGTCAGCGCCGACGGCAGCCGCTTCGGCGACTTGGGCGCCTTCAGCCCCGCGCAGGGATCCTCGGCGAGCGTGCGGTCGCGCTCGAGCAGGAACCGGTAGAACGCGCGCCACGCCGAGAGCATGCGCGCGAGGCTGCGGCCGGAAAGGCCGCGCGCGCGGAACGACGCGAGGATGCGCGCGAGCTGCGCGCGTGCGAGCGCCGGCAGCGCCGCGGCGCCGGCCGCCGCGGCGAGCGCGCCGACGTCACGCAGGTAGGCGTCGCGCGTGTGCGGGGGACGCGTGGCGAGGTGCGTCGCGAAGTCGCGCAGCAGCGCCGCGTTGGCGGCGGAGACGGCCGGTGCGCCGGTCGCGGCGGGCTTGCGCGTCCCCACGGCGGCGCGCCGCGCCCGTCACGACGACGGCAGGAACCGCGCCGTCGCGACGCTCGCCAACTCCGCGAGCCGGGTCTGGTAGAGCGTCCCCATGCCCGGGTGGAACCGGTCGGGGTCGGGGCTGCCGAGCGCGAGCACGCCGAACGTGTGCGCGGTGCGCAGCGGCAAGAGCGCGAACGACTGCAGGATGTCGCCGTCCTCGAACCACTCGCGCGACTCGAACGGCGCGGTCGGCCCGCAGTAGGGCTGGCCGAGCTGGTCGGCGTAGTGGCGGATCTCGGTCGACGTCGCGGCGAGCTCGGGCAGGTACGACTGCTCCGGCACGCGCCCCCACAGCCGCGCCGCGACCTGCGGCACGCCGAAGTCCTCCTTCAGGCTGTGGTAGAGCACGGCGAGCGTCGTCTCGAGGTCCGGTGCGGCGAACAGCGCGAGCGTGGACCGGTGCACCTTCTCGCTGATCTGGTCGTTCTCGGTCCCGTAGGAGACGAGCTCGCGGAACTTCGCCTCGAGCTCCTGCACCTTCTCGCGCAGCGTGACGATCTGCCGCTCGGCGATCGGGATCGCGTGGCCGCCGTGCGGATGCGGGACGAAGATCTCGGCGATCACGTCCGCGTAGTCCTCGAAGAAAGCCGGGTTGTGCTTCAGGTAGTCGGCGACGGCCGCTGCGTCCATGCTTCGTGTCCCGCGTTGCGCATTGTTGTCTTCGCGGTCGGGCGCGCGCACGCTCACGCCGGCCACTCCCCTTCGAACACCGTGACCGCGGGCCCCGTCATCGTCACGGGGGCGCCCCCGCCTTCCCACGCGACGACGAGCTCTCCGCCGCGCGTGTGCACGGCCACCCGCGCGGCGAGCAGGCCGCGGCGGATGCCGGCGACCGCCGCGGCACACGCCCCCGTGCCGCACGCGAGCGTCTCGCCGGCGCCGCGCTCCCACACCCGTAGACGAATGTTAGCGCGATCGACGACCTGCATGTAGCCGGCGTTGACGCGGTTCGGGAAGCGCGGGTGGCGCTCGATCCGCGGGCCCTGCACGGTCACCGGCGCCGCTTCCACGTCGGCGACGACCTGCACGGCGTGCGGGTTGCCCATCGACAGCACGGAGACCTCGACCGCGGTCCCGTCCACGTCGAGCGTCTCGACGGCGGCGCCGGTGCCGCCGGTGAACGGCACGTCGGCCGCGGCGAACCGCGGCGCGCCCATGTCCACCGTCACCTGCCCGTCCGCCTCGAGGCGCGGCACGACGAGGCCGTTGCTCGTCTCGACGCGGATCTCGCGCTTGGCGGTGAGCCCGTGGTCGCGAACGAACTTGACGAAGCAGCGCGCGCCGTTGCCGCAGTGCTCGACCTCCTCACCGCTCGCGTTGAAGATCCGGTAGCGGAAGTCGGCGTCGCCCCGCGCCGCCTCCACGACCAGCACCTGGTCGCACCCGATGCCGAAGTGGCGGTCGGCGAGCGCGCGCACCTGCGCGGGCGTCAGGTCGACGCGCTGGCGCACGCCGTCGAGCACGACGAAGTCGTTGCCCAGTCCCTGCATCTTGGTGAAGCGCAGCGTCATGGCGAGGAGGCGGCGGCGCGCGGCCAGGCAATCTCCCCCGAGCGCGCGAACGGTATCGTACGCCCGCCGTCGATCGTCGCGGTGCCGGACACCGCGTAGCGCACCGGGGGCGGCGCGCCGTCGGCCGCCGCGGCGCGGCGCGCGATTTCGGCCGCAGCCGTCAGCGCCGCCGAAACGCCGGCACGCGCCGACAGCTCCGCGGTCGCGGCCCCGTGCGCCGGCAGCCGGACCGGCGCCGCGAGGCGCGCGGTGCCCACGGCGACGTCCTCGATGCGCACGTCGGCGTCGATCGTGTCGACGGCGATCTCCCGGTCGTTCGGATTGGCGACGGCGACGAACACGGTGAAGCGCGCGTCGGCCACCGTCAGCCGATCGACGCGCACGCGCTCCACGGCCACCGACGGCGCCGCGAGGCGCGGCGCCGTCGCGCACGCCCCGAGCAGCGCCGCCGCGGCGGCAAGCGTCGCGAGCGGGCGCAGCGGGCGTGGGGGTCGTTCCATCTAGACGTTGAACCGGAAGTGCATGACGTCGCCGTCGTGGACGACGTATTCCTTGCCTTCGAGCCGCATCTTGCCGTGCTCCTTCGCGCCGTGCTCGCCCTTGCACGCGATGAAGTCGGCGTACGCGGTGACCTCGGCGCGGATGAAGCCCTTCTCGAAGTCCGTGTGGATGACGCCGGCGGCCTGCGGCGCCGTGTCACCCTCGTGGATCGTCCACGCGCGCACTTCCTTCGGCCCGGCCGTGAAGTACGTCTGCAGGCCGAGCAGCGCGTAGCCGGCGTGGATCACGCGGTCGAGCCCGGGCTCGGTCATACCCATGTCGTCGAGGAACACCTTCTTGTCCTCGGCGTCGAGGTCGGCGATCTCCGCCTCCATCGACGCGCACACGGCGACCACGGGCGCGCCTTCGGCCTTGCCGTGCGCCTCGACCGCGGCGAGCAGCGGGTTGTCGTGGAACCCGTGCTCGGCGACGTTGGCGACGTACATCGTCGGCTTCATCGTCAGCAGGAAGAACTGGCGCAGCACGTCGCGCTCCTCCGCATACAGCGACGCGGTGCGCGCGGGCCGCCCCTCGTTCAGCACCCCCTCGACCTTCTTCAGCGCCGCGACGATGCGCTGCGCCTCCTTGTCGCCGCCGGCGCGCGCGGGCTTCTCGTACTTCGCGAGCTGCTTCTCGACGGTCGCCAAGTCGGCGAGCGCCAGCTCGGTGTTGATCGTCTCGATGTCCGACACCGGGTTCACCTTGCCGGACACGTGCACGACGTTGTCGTCCTCGAAGCAGCGGACGACGTGCGCGATCGCGTCGGTCTCGCGGATGTTGGCGAGGAACTGGTTGCCGAGGCCCTCGCCCTTCGACGCGCCGGCCACGAGACCCGCGATGTCGACGAACTCGACGACCGCGGGGATCACCTTCTCGGGCTTCGCGATCGCCGCGAGCGCCGACAGGCGCGGGTCCGGGACCTCGACGATGCCGACGTTGGGCTCGATCGTGCAGAACGGGTAGTTCTCGGCCGCGATCCCGGCCTTGGTCAGCGCGTTGAAGAGCGTGGACTTGCCGACGTTGGGCAGGCCCACGATGCCGCATTTGAGGCTCATCGTTCGTCCATTCGCAGAAGGTCTTCACAAAGAGACGCAGGGGCGCCGAGAACAACGAGGCTCCCTCTGTGTCTCTGCGTCTCTTTGTGAAGATCCAGCTTCATTCGTGCACCGCCGGCCGCCCATTCGCAAGAAGATCTCACAAAGAGACGCAGAGGCGCAGAGAGGAACAAGGCCTTCGCGGCGCCTCTGCGTCTCTTTGGCCATGCCCGTCCTCACGGCCGCTGACCGCCAGACGATCTCACGAAGAGACGCAGAGACGCCGAGAGGAACAAGGCCTTCTCGGCGCCTCTGCGTCTCTTTGTGAAAGCCCTTCCTCATTCCGGCACCGCCGGCCGCGTATGCAGACCGGTCATCGCGCGCTTCATTTCGCCGGCCGCGATGTCCGGCCACGCGGCGAGCGCGCGCCGGATCGCGTCGTCGATCGGCCCCGCCTCCTCGGCGCGCGGCGGCTTTAAGACCCAGTCGGCCACGTCCTGCTGCGGCACGTCGGAGTCGCGCGGATGGCCGATGCCGATGCGCAGCCGCCAGAAGTCGGCGGTGCCCAACTGCGGCACGACGTCGCGCAGCCCGTTGTGGCCGGCGTGGCCGCCGCCGAACTTGAGCTTCGCGTCGCCGGCCGGCAGGTCGAGCTCGTCGTGCGCGACGAGGATCGCGTCGGGCGCGATGGCGAAGAAGCGCGCGACCGCCGCGACCGCCCGGCCCGACAGGTTCATGTACGTCGCGGGCTTCAACAGGCGCAGGTCGCCGGCCTTCGCGACGTCGCCCGCGAACTTCGCCTCCGCGGCGAACGACGCGCCGAGCTGCGCCGCGAGCGCGTCGGCGAAGCGGAAGCCCGCGTTGTGGCGCGTGCGCGCGTACTGGGCCCCGGGGTTGCCGAGGCCCACGACGAGGCGGATGGGCGTGGGCATGTCAGTCGCGATGGGCCGCCCCGAGCGACGGACCTGCCCCCTCGGGGGGCAGCGAGCGCAGCGAGCGTGGGGGTCGTTTCATCCTAGTCGCGATGGGCCGCCCCGAGCGACGGACCTGCCCCCTCGGGGGGCAGCGAGCGCAGCGAGCGTGGGGGTCGTTTCATCGGGTATGGGGCGGAAACGAAAGAGGCCCGCTCGTTCCGGGCGGGCCTCTCGCGCGGTGCCGCGGCGACCGCTACTTCTTCTTGTCGTCCTTCTTCTCTTCCTTCTTCTCGGGGGCCTTCGCCTCGGCCTCGGCCGGTGCGGCGGCGACCGGAGCGCCTTCCGCCGCGGCGGCCGCTTCCTCGGCCTCGGCGTGCGCACGCGGCACGACCGCGGCTGCGACCACCGGGTCCATCCGCCCGTGCTGGACGACCGTCACGCCGGCCGGCAACTTGACCGCGGACACGTGGATCGAGTGGCCGACGTCGAGCGCGGCCAGGTCGACCTCGATGAACTCCGGCAGGTCCTTCGGCAGGCACGACACGTCGAGCTCCATCGTGACGTGGCTGATGATGGCGCCGGACAGCTTCACCGCCGGCGAGATCTCGCCGTTGACGAAGTGCAGCGGCACCTTCATGTGGATCTTGCGGCTCTCGTCGACGCGCTGGAAGTCGACGTGCAGGATCTCGTTGCGGAACGGGTGCATCTGCACGTCGCGCAGCAGCACCTTGGTCGCGGCGCCGTCGAGCTTCATCGTCAGGATCGACGAGTGGAACGCCTCGTTGCGCAGCGCGTGGAAGAGCGCGTTGTGGTCGAGCTCGATCGGCGTCGGCGCGGCGGTGCCGCCGTAGACGATGCCGGGGGC
>JAYRNW010000325.1:0-7777 GCA_041911995.1 Casimicrobiaceae bacterium
CAGCATGCAGGACGCCGGCATCCTCGACGGCGACCTCCTCGTCGTGCACAAGACCGACGACGCGCGCAGCGGGCAGATCGTCGTCGCGCGGCTGGGCGACGAGGTGACCGTCAAGCGGTTGAAGCGCCGCGGGCGCGAGATCACGCTGGTCGCCGAGAACGCCGCGTTCGCGCCGATCGTCGTCGACCCGAAGCGGACGCCGTTCGCGATCGAGGGCGTCGCGGTCGGCGTGATCCGGCCGAGCCGCTCGCTGTGAACGGGGTCTACGGGGTCGGAGCCGTACGGGGTCAGAGCCGTACGGGGTCAGAGCCGTACGGGGTCAGAGCCGTACGGGGTCAGAGCCGTAATAAACGGATGAAACGTTTCGCTCCCCTGACCGTGTCCGTTTATTACGGCTCTGATCCCGCGTCACAAGTTCGGCTCTGACCCTACCTTACGGCTCTGACCCTACCTTACGGCTCTGCCCCTACCTTACGGCTCTGACCCTACCTTACGGCTCTGACCCCGATGACGATGCACAAGACCCTTCGCCGCGACGGCACCGCGCTGACGGACCTCCCCAACGTCGGCCCGGCCGTCGCCGCCGACCTGCGCCGCATCGGCATCCGCGCGCCGCGCGACCTGGCCGGCCGCGACCCGTACGCGCTGTATGCGGCGCTCGCGCGCGCGACCGGCACGCGCCACGATCCGTGCGTGCTCGACACGTTCATCGCCGCCGTCCGCTACGTCGACGGCGGCCCCGCGCGGCCGTGGTGGAAGTACACGGCCGAGCGCAAGCGCACGCCGGCGGCACGCCGGTTCTCCGACTCTGCCTGAGTCTTCCCGGACACCCGCGACGGGTTGCCGTCGCGCGTGTCCGGATTTTTTTCGCTCGGCACAGTGCATCGTTCCCCCTCCCCCGCCACGAAGGCGATCGCGATGGCCGTTGCTCCCGTCCCCGCCGGTGACCGCTCCGTCACGCCCTGCCTCATCGTCGCCGGCGCCGTGCGCATCGAGGGCGATCCGCGCATCGCGCCGGTGCCCGCGCGCCACTGGCCGCCGACCGCTTGAGGCACGGCATGCGCGCCCCGTCCCCCGCGCTGGCCGCGCTGCTCGCGCATCCGGCGATCTGGCGCGGCGACGACGTCGCGCCGGAGCCGGCCGCCGTGCCGTCGGGCTTCGCCGCGCTCGACGCCGCGCTGCCGGGACGCGGCTGGCCGCAGGGCGCGCTCACCGAGCTCCTGCTCGAGCGCGAGGGCATCGGCGAGATCCGGCTGACGCTGCCCGCGCTCGCGCGCGTGCAGGCGGCGGGCCGCGATGTCGTGTGGATCGCGCCGCCGTACCGGCCGTACGCGCCGGCGCTGGCGCAGGGCGGCCTCGACCTCGCGCGCCTCGTCGTCGTCCGCTGCGCCGCGCCGCAGGACGCGCTGTGGGCGTTCGAGCAGGCGCTGCGCGCGCCCGAATGCGGCGCCGCGTTCGCGTGGCTGCCGACGCACGACGAGCGCGCGCTGCGCCGGCTGCAGGTCGCGGCGCGCGAAGGCCGCACGTGGGGCGCGCTGTGGCGACGCCCCGGCCAGCGCGGCAGCGCGCTCGCGGCGCCGCTGCGGTTGGCACTCGCGCCGCGGGACGGCCGGCTCGCCGTGCGCGTGGTCAAGCGCCGCGGCGCGGAGCTGCCGCAGCCGGTGCTGATCGACGTCGGCGACGGCGGCGGCGACGATCGGGAACCAAGGGTCAGAGCCGTAAGCAAGGGTCGGAGCCGTAAGCAAGGGTCAGAGCCGTAAGCGAGGGTCAGAGCCTTAAGCGAGGGTCAGAGCCGCAGTCGCAACACGGGATCAGAGCCGTAATGAACGGACACGACTGCGGGAAGGAAACGTTTCGGCCGTTCATTACGGCTCTGACCCCTTGGCGCCGACCCCTTGGCACCCAAAAGTGATATGCCCCTCTGGGCCTGCCTCATCTTCCCCTCGCTGCCGCTCGACGTCTTCGCGCGCGCGCAGGCGCCCGACGCCGCGGCGCGCCCGATCGTCGTCGGCAGCGGCGGCCACTACCCGCGCGCCGTCGCGGCCGACGCGGCGGCGCGCGCCGCGGGCATCCGCGACGGCCAGCTCGTGTCGGCCGCGCTGGCGTTCGCACCGGACTTGGCGCTGCGCGACCGCGACGGCGACGGCGAGGCGCGCGCGCTGGCGCAGCTCGCGACGTGGGCGCTGACGTTCACACCGATGGCGTGCGTGGCGCCGCCCGACGCGGTGGTCGCGGAGATCGGCGGCAGCCTGCGCCTGTTCGGCGGCCTGCCGCGCCTCGCCGCGCGGCTGGTCGCGGGCGCGCAGGCGCCGGGGTATGCAGCGTGCTGCGCGATCGCGCCCACCCCCGGTGCGGCGCTGCTGCTCGCGCGCGCCGGCCGCACGGCGCCGGTCACCGACGTGCGCGCGCTGCCCGCCGCGCTCGCCGACGTCCCGCTCGCGCAGGTCGACGTCGACGACGCGACGCGCGCGACGCTGCATGCGGCCGGCGTCACGACGTTCGGCGCAGCGGCGGCGCTGCCGCGCGACGGCCTCGCGCGCCGCTTCGGCGCCGCGCTCGTCGCCGTCGTCGACCACGCGCTCGGCCGCGTGCCGGACCCGCGCGCGCCGTTCGTGCCGCCGCCGCGCTTCGCGAGCGGACTCGACCTCCCCGCGCCCGTGCACGACGTCGAGGCGCTGGGCTTCGGCGTGCAGCGCCTCGTGCAGGAACTGGCCGTGTGGCTGGCCGCGCGCGGGCTGGGCGCCGTGCGGCTGACGCTGACGCTCGCGCACGAGCGCCACGTGCGCCGGCGCGGCCTGCCGGCCACCGTCGTGCCGTTCGCGCTCGCGGCGCCCGCGCGCCTCCCCGCGCACCTCACCGGCGTGCTGCGCGAGCGGCTCGCGCGCGTCGCGCTGCCGGCGCCGGTCGAGGCGCTCGCGCTCGCGACCGACGAGACGGCGCCGCTGCCCGGCCGCAGCGCGAGCCTGCTGCCCGACGAGGCCGGCCACGCCGTCGACATCCCGCTCGTCGACCGCCTGCGCGCGCGGCTGGGCGACGACGCGCTGCAGCGGCTCGCCGCGCACGCCGACCATCGGCCCGAGCGCGCGGCGCGCGACGCCGGCCCCGCGACGCCCGCGCGCGGCGCGGACGCGCCGCCGCTGCCCGACGCGCCGCGCCCGGTCTGGCTGCTCGCCGAGCCGCAGCCGCTCGCGCACGTCGTCGAAGTGGAGCCGTGGGTGCTGCGCGACGGGCCCGAGCGCATCGAGTCCGGCTGGTGGGATGGCCACGACATCCGCCGCGACTACTTCGTCGCGACGGCGCCCGGCGGCGAGACGGCCTGGATCTACCGCGACCACCGCTACGGCAGCGACGACGGCGAGTGGTTCCTGCACGGGCTCTTCGCCTGACGCGCGCGCCCGGCCGTTCGCCGGCCGCGCCGCTGCCGCGCCCATCGGCGCTGCCGCCGCCGCTGTCACGATCCGCCTTGTGCTAGCGTGTCGCGATGCGGCTCCCGTACCCCGACCTCCTCGCGACCCGCGGCGGCCGCCTCGCGACGTTCTTCCTGCTGTACGTCACCGAAGGCATTCCGCTGGGCTTCACCGCGACGGCGATCGCGACGCAGATGCGCCGCGCCGGGTTGGGGCCGGTCGCGATCGGCGCGTTCGTCGGGTCTCTGTACCTGCCGTGGGCGTTCAAGTGGATCGCCGGCCCGTTCGTCGACACGTTCGCGTCGGACCGCTTCGGCCGGCGGCGGCTGTGGATCCTCGCGACACAGGTCGGCATGGCGGTCACGCTGCTCGCGGCGATGCCGGTCGACGTCGCGACCGAGGTGGGCCTGCTGACGGCGATCGTCCTCGTGCACAACGCATTCGGCGCGACGCAGGACGTCGCGATCGACGCGCTCGCCGTCGGCGTGCTGCCCGAGCACGAGCGCGGCGTCGCCAACGGCTTCATGTTCGCCGGCGCCTCCGTCGGACAGGCGATCGGCGGCTCCGGCGTGCTGTTCCTCTCCGCCTTCGTGCCGTTCGGAGCGACGTACGTGTTCGTCGCCGCGTCGATCCTCGCCGTCACCGCGTTCGTCGTGCTGCCGCTGAAGGAGCCGCCGGGGCCGCCACGGCCACCGCGCGATGGCGGCGCGCTCGCCGCGATCGGCCGCGAGCTCGCGGCGTTCGTGCGCGACGCGTGGCGCGCGTTCACCGGCTCGCGCGCCGCGCTCGTGGGCGTCCTCGTGTCGCTGCTGCCGTGCGGCGCGTACGCGCTGTCGCTCGCGCTGCAGTCGAATCTCGCGGTCGAGCTGGGGCTCACCGACCACGAGATCGCGGTGCTCAACCTGTGGTCGACGGTGATCTTCGCGTTCGCCTGCGTGGCCGGCGGCTGGCTGTCCGACCGCTACGGGCGGCGCAGCACGCTCGCGCTGTTCGTGTTCCTCACGGTCGTCCCCACGCTGTGGCTCGCGTGGACGATGCAGGACGTGCAGTGGATCATGCCGGTCGACGTGAACGCGGCGAACCGGCCGCAGCCGCCGGCGGGCCTGGTCGTCACGTTCTGGGCCGCCGTCCTCGCCTTCAACGTGTTCCAGGGCCTCTACTACGGCGTGCGCTCGGCGCTGTTCATGGACGTCACGGTGCCGGCGGTCGCCGCCACGCAGTTCACCGCGTACATGGCGATGGCCAACCTCGTGATCACCTACACGGCGTGGTGGCAGGGGCTGTCGATCGAACGCTGGGGCTACCCGGTCACGCTCGTCCTCGACGCCGCGTTCGGCCTCGTCGTGCTGTTCCTGCTGCCGCTGATGAAACCCGCCGCGGCGGCGATGGCGCCGGCGGAGGCGGAGCGACCGCCCGTCGCGCGCTAATCCAGGAAACGGGCGCGGGCCCGCCCGCCGGTGAACGCGCGCCGCCGCTCGGGCTCGCCTGCGGCGGCACGGCCGCAGACCGCCGGTGGCGGGTGCCGTCGATTCGCGCCGGAGATCGACTCGGACGCGTGTGTCCTGGTTCGGCCACAAGCGGCCTTTCAAGGTCAACTCGCTGTTCCTCAAGAGCGGTCGCTGGCGCCGTGGCACGCAGCCTTTGTTCAATAGACACGCCTCTAAAGACGCAATGACGCGAAGGAGTCCTGCTCATCGCGGCCAGCATCGGGGGCCGTCTTTGCAATTGCCAGAATGCGGCTGCCCGAGGAAAATGCGCGCGCCGCCGGTCCGGTCTCGGCGCGTCGCAAACAGGGAGAACGAATATGACAATTGGATTGCGCGAACTTGCCACGGCGACCCTTCGCGTCTCGACCGCCATGACCCTGCTCGTGGGCTCCGCGTTTGCGGAGGAGCCTTCCCTGCAGGACATCGCTGCGGCGGCCCAGGCGCTTCCCGAGATCGTGATCTATCAAGCCCGCGAGATCGTGACCATTGACCCGGCCAAGCCCACTGCCCGGGCCGTGGCCGTGGTGGGAGACCGTATCCTCGCGGTCGGCGAACTCGACGAACTTACGGCGGCGGCCGGAAAGCAGGCGTACCGGGTCGACACTACGTTCGCGGACAAGGTCGTCGTCCCTGGTTTCATCGCCCAGCACGACCACCCGCTGCTGGCGGCGCTGACGATGACCTCCACGATCATCGCCATCGAGGACTGGGTGCTGCCGCAGGGCACGTCGAAGGCCGCGAAGAGTCGGGACGACTACCTAAAGCGGCTGGCGGCGGCCAACGCGGCCTTGAAGGACCCGAATGAGGTGCTTCTGACGTGGGGCTATCACCAGTACTTCCACGGCGAGCTCAAGAAAGCCGATCTGGACAGGATCAGCGCGACCCGGCCCATCATCGTCTGGCACCGCTCCGCGCACGAGTTCTACCTCAACTCGGCGGCCGAGAAGAAGTACAACGTCACGAAGGGGTGGTTCGACAAGCAGAGCGACAGCATCAAGAAGCAGTCCGACTTCCCGAACGCCCACTACTGGGAGCAGGGCGCGTTCGGCGTCATGCCGCTGATCGCCCCGGCCATCGCAACGCCCGAACGCCTGCGCGCGGGTCTCGAGTTCGTCAGGTCCTATTACCATGCTAACGGCGTGACGCTGGGGAGCGAGCCCGGCGGCCTCGCGTCGAAGAAGCTGCAGGACGCGCAGAACGCGGTGCTGAGCGATCCGTCGTCGCCGTTCCGCTTCTACTTCATCGTCGATGGGAAGTCGGTAACTGGCGCCTTCAAGGACGACCAGGTGATCGCGGAGAGCGAGAAGTTCCTGGGGTGGGGACAGGGCATGACCGCCTACCTGCCGAAACAGGTGAAGCTCTTCGCCGACGGCGCGATTTTCTCGCAGGCGATGCAGGTGCGCGACGGCTACAAGGACGGCCACAAGGGCGAGTGGATGATGGACCCTGACTTCTTCGCCCGCACGATGAAGGTCTACTGGGATGCCGGTTATCAGCTTCATATCCACGTCAACGGCGACGCCGGGCTCGATATGGTGCTCGATCAGCTCGAGCAGAACATCCGCCGCAAGCCGCGTGCCGATCACCGCACGGTCATCATCCACTTCGCGATCTCGACGCCGGACCAGGTCGCCCGCATCAAGCGCCTGGGTGCCATCGTGAGCGGCAACCCCTACTACCCGGTCGCACTCGCGGACAACTACCGGACCAACGGGCTGGACCCCGCGCGCGCAGACAACATGGTGCGAATGGGCGACGTTGAGCGGGCGGGCATCTCGTACTCGTATCACTCCGACATGCCGATGGCGCCGGGACAGCCGCTCCTGCTCATGTGGGCGGGCGTCAACCGAGTGACCAACGACGGCAACGTTCGTGGGCCCGAACAGCGCGTGAGCCGGCTTGGTGCACTGAAGGCCGTCACGCTGGACGCCGCCTACTCCCTGCAGCAGGATAAGGACGTGGGAAGCATCGTCGCGGGCAAGCTCGCGAACTTCACGATCCTCGCCGAGAACCCGCTCACGTCCGATCCGCTGAAGATCAAGGACATCGCTGTCTGGGGCACGGTCCACGAAGGCCGCGTGCTGCCGGTCAAGAATGCCGAGGCGACGAAGGCGAGCGCCAGCACGGCAGACCCGCGGCGCACGACGGCGGCGCTGCCGGAGGACCCGGAATTGACCCGCATTGCCGGCGAGCGTCTCGTCGAGCTGCTTGCGCACAAGCACGACCATTGATTGCGGAGCAAGGGATGGTGCTCGTCGCGCGGCCGGCCAGAAGGCGATAACGATGCCCGATTCGCTTCGTGGCGCGGTGGGACGCGCGCTGCCCGCGCAGGTGGGCTGGGCGATCCTGTCGGCGATCTGGAACTTCGCCGGGGTCTACCTGATCGCGCAGGGTCAGCCCGCCATTGGGCCGACGGCGTCGGTCGCCGGCGCGGTCGTGCTGATGGTCATCGCGGTCGGCTTTGTCGTCGCGGTGTTTCGCTGGCCGATCGTCTACCTGCTTGTGACGATCGCGGCGGGGCTGCTCGGCCTCGGGGCGGTCGTCAATGCGTTCAGCGCGGACCCCGCTCTGTGGCCATCGGAGTTCTGGCGATATGCGGGCGCCGTACTCAACAGCGCAGGGTTCGTTGCATCGGTCTTTGCGGCCCTGGCGTTCTTCCGCTGGAGATCGAGGCGATAGCAAGCGGGCACGTTAAATAGCACGGCGCGAACGTCTGCTATTTCACACATGGAACGTCGCCTTGGGGTCGAATCCGGCCATTCGTCTCGGCAGGTGCCGTCAGGTCACCACCAGCGGCGATCGCTTGGTTCGCCAGCGCCGTCAGGTCAGCCCACCGGTCGCTAGATCCCCGCGAACCACTGGTACCCGCGGTCCTCCCAGTAC
>JAYRNW010000326.1:0-4818 GCA_041911995.1 Casimicrobiaceae bacterium
CTGCCGCCGCGCCTGCGCGTCGCCCGGGCCGCCGCCGCCGCCGCCGCCCGCAGGCGCGCCGCCGGCGGCCGGCGCCGGGTCGTCCTTCGCGGCCGCGGCGCCGAGCGGGCGCCACCGCAGCCCCGCGTTCGGGACCTTGAGCACGTTCTCGCGGCTGTCGGCGATGATCCGCACGTTCGCCGTCATGCCGGGCACGAGCAGCAGCGTCGGATTGGGCGTCTCGACCACGACCGTGTACGTGACGACGTTCTGCACGGTCTGCGCAGCCTTGCGGATCTGCCGGACCCGGCCGTCGAACGTGCGCCCGGAGAACGCGTCGACGGTGAACGTCACGCGCTGGTCCTGCCGGATCTTGCCGATGTCCGACTCGTCGATCGCGACCTCGACCTGCATGTCGCGCAGGTCCTTCGCGATCGTGAACAGCGTCGGCGTGTTGAGGCTCGCCGCGACCGTCTGCCCGGCGTCGACCTGGCGCGAGATCACGACACCGTCCACCGGCGCCGTGATCGCGGTCTTCGCGAGGTCGTTGCGCGCGGCGGCGAGCGCCGCCTCGCGCTGCTTCACCACGGCCGCCGCGTTGGCGACCTGCGCGTCGGCCGACTTGACCTGCGCCTCGACCGTGCGGATCGCCTCGGCGGCGCCGCTTTCCGCGAACTTCGCCTTGTCGAGCTCGGCGCCCGAGATGAAGCCCTTCTCGACCAGCATCTGCTTGCGGTCGAGGTCGCGCTTCGCGTCGTCGTGCGTGATGCGCGCGCGCAGCGCCTGCGACCGCTGCGCCGCGGCGTCGCTCTGCCGCTGCACGTACGCCGTGCGCGCCGCCTCGAGGTCGGCCTCGGCCTGCCGCACGCGGATCTCGTAGGTCTCCGGGTCGATGCGCGCGAGGAGCTGGCCGTTCTTCACCGCCGAGTTGAAGTCGACGAGCAGCTCCTTGATCTGGCCGGAGATCTGCGAGCCGACGAGCACCGTCGTGACCGCGTTGAGCGTGCCCGACGCGGACACGACGGACGTGACGGCGCCGCGCTCGACCTTGGCGAAGCGGAATTCGGGCGCGCCGGCGCCCGGACCGAACAGGCGCCACAGGAGGAACGCGGCGCCCGCGACGACGGCGAGCGCGGCAAGCAGCGGCCAGCGGCGCTGGCGCAAGAAAGTGGAAGCGGGCACTGCGGGACCTGGATGTTGTTGTTGGAGGAGGGCGGGCGACGCTGCGGCGCCGGCGCGGCCGTCAGCCGGAGCGACCGAACGCGTCCTTCGAGAGCTCCGCCTGCATCGCGCGGAACCGCTTCAACCGCGACTCGACGACCGACACTTCGTAGAAGTTGCCGTCGCCGGCCTTCGCGGCGAGCTCGAGCTGCGCGATCGCCATCGGCAGGTTGCCGGCCCATGCGTAATACTCGCCCTGGTGCTCGTGCTGCTTCAGCCGCATGTTCTGGTCCGCGTAGGCGCGGGCGGCGATCTGGTGCAGCTGTCCGCTGTCCGGGAAGCGGATCAGCTGCTGCTCGATGAACGCCGCCGCTTCCGCCGGGCGCTTCGCCTTGAGCAGCGCCTCCGGGTAGTCGTAGATGAGCTGCAGCTTGTTCGGATAGCGGACGAGCGCCGCCTCGAACCGGGTAGCCGCCGCGGAGTATTCCTCGGCGCCCATCAGCACGTTGCCGGCGATGGCCTCGATCATCGGGTGCGGCGGCGCGACCTTCTCGAGCGCGGCCAACTCCGTCTTCGCGCGCGCGATGTCCTTCGCGCGCAGCAGCGCGGCGACGAGCCCGTAGCGCTCGGCGATCGCGTTGTTGTATTTCTTCTGCCGCAACGCGGCGTCGAAGTCCGTCACCCGCTCGCGCGCCTCGCCCTGGTAGCTCTTGAGCAGCGCGCGCACGAGGTGGAAGTCGAGCGAGTCGGGCACCTGCCGGTACGGCAGCCCCTCGGCGCGCGACTGGGCTTCCGCGATCCGCTCGTAGGTGATCGGGTGCGTGCGCAGGTACGACGGCGCGGTGCCCTCGACGAAGCGGTTGGCGCGCTGCAGCCGCCCCATGAAACTCGCCATGCCGTTCGGGTCGTAGCCGGCCGCGACGAGGCGCGCGAAGCCGACACGGTCGGCCTCGTACTCGTTCTCGCGCGTGAAGTTGAGCTGGTTCTGCGCCTGCAGCGCCTGCGACGTCGCGATCGCCGCCTGCACGCCCTGGCCGCTGTTGGCGCCGCCGGCGCGCGCGGCCAGGATCGCGACGGCGAGCCCGGCGAGCGACATCAGCATCGAGTTCTTCTGGTTCGCGACCATGCGCGCCATGTGCCGCTGCGTCACGTGCGAGATCTCGTGCGCGAGCACGCTCGCGAGCTCGGACTCGTTCTGCGCGAGCAGGATGAGGCCGGTGTGGACGCCGATGTACCCGCCCGGAAGCGCGAAGGCGTTGATCTGCGGATCCGGCACCGCGAAGAACTCGAAGTCCTGCTTCGTGTCGTACGACGCCTGCACGAGGCGGTGGCCGAGCTCGTTCAAGTAGTCGTTGACTTCCGGGTCCTGCAGGTAGGCGCCCTGCGCGCGGATCTGGCGGACGATCGCCTCGCCGACCTTGCGCTCCTGCGCCGGCGTGAACGCGACCTGCGACGCGTCGCCCAAGTCTGGCAGCGGCTGCGCGGACGCCGTCGCGAACGCCGGCCCGGGGCCCACGGGCGCGCAGGCGAGCGCCACGGCCACCGCGGCGGCGACGAGCCGGCGCGCGCGTCCGGGCCGGCGTGCCGGCGCGGCGGGCGGGGCGGTAAGGGGCGGATTCACGGCGGTCCGACGCATGTTCTCCAGTGCTAAGATGCCGGCCGCACGATCGAGTTCAACGGAGCATCCGCACGTGGCACCCGTCCGAACGGCGAAACGGCCGGCCCGGGGCAAGGCCGGGGCGCAGGCGAAAGCAGCGGCGTCAGCGCATTTTACCCACTTCGACGCGCGCGGGCAGGCGCACATGGTCGACGTGGGCGACAAGGATGTAACCAAACGTCTCGCGCGCGCCGCGGGCCGCATCGCGATGCGGCCGGAGACCCTCGCGCTGATCCGCGCGGGCGGCGCCGCGAAGGGCGACGTCCTGGGCGTCGCGCGCGTCGCGGCGATCGCCGCCGCCAAGCGTACGTCCGACCTGATCCCGCTGTGCCATCCGTTGCCGCTCACCCGGGTCGCCGTCGAGTTCGTGCTCGACGACGCGCGGGGCGCGGTGGCCATCGAGGTGACCGCCGAGACGATCGGGCGCACCGGCGTGGAAATGGAGGCGCTCACCGCGGCCGCCGCCGGGCTGCTCACGATCTACGACATGTGCAAGGCGGTCGACCGCGGCATGCGGATCGAGGACGTGCGGCTCGTCGAGAAGTCCGGGGGCCGGTCGGGCCATTTCCTGGCCGGCGCGTGACGGCGCCCGCCGGCGGGGTTGGTCGGGTGGTTGAACCACTTGACCAGCATCAAGGAACCCGCGTAAAGTCCGGCCGATAATCCGAAGTCAATACACGCTGCGCCCGCCGGCCGCGACACGCGGCGCGCGCGGTCGCGGGACGACGCGCGGCGCCACGCCGCGCGACGGAGGAGACCCCCCCTTGCCGTTGCACGCGGTCGAACCGTTGCGCCTCTACCGGCAGATCGCCGGGCAGATCGCGGCGCTGATCGACAGCGGCGAATTCCCGGCCGGGTCGCGGCTGCCCGCCGAGCGCGAGCTCGCGACGCTGCTCGGCGTCTCCCGGACCTCGGTGCGCGAGGCCGTCATCTCGCTCGAGATCGCCGGCCGCGTCGAGGTGCGCGTCGGCTCGGGGATCTTCGTCGCGGCGCCGGGCGCCGCGCAGATCGTGGGCCTCGACGACGACGGCCCCAGCCCCTTCGAGCTGCTCGCCGCCCGCCGGCTCATCGAGGGCGAGATCGCCGCGCTGGCCGCGCGCGCGGCGAAGAAGTCCGACTTCCCCGCGCTGCGCGCCACGATCGACCGGATGCGCGAGCACGCCGACCACTTCGCGAAGCGCGACGCCGACGACCGCGAGTTCCACGTCCGCATCGCCGCCGCCACCGGCAACGGGTCGCTCGCGCTGGTCGTCGAGGGCCTTTGGCAGCAGCGGCGCGGCAAGCTGTGGTCGCGCATCGAGACCTATTTCCACACGCCGAAGATGCGCGACGGCGTGCTCGTCGACCACGAGGCGATCCTGGCCGCGCTCGAGCGGCGCGACCCGGACGCGGCGCGCGACGCGATGCACCGGCACCTCGCGCGGGTCGAGCGCGAGTTCCAGCGCCGGATCGACGCCGCGCCGGTGCGCGCGCAGGCGCAGCCGGCGGAGGCGCGACGCGGAGCGCCGCGCGCGGCGCGGAGCGCGTAGCGCCGGCACGGCGCCGCGGACCATGGGGAGGCACGATGTTCGTCGCCCACGACCAGTGCCCGCTCGAGGACTTGGGCGGCGGCGTCCGCCGCCGGATCCTCGCCCACGCCGGCGGCCTGATGCAGGTCGAGGTCCACTTCGACGCCGGCGCGGTCGGCGCGCTGCACGCGCACCCGCACGAGCAGCTGACGCACGTGCTGTCCGGCGAGTTCGAGTTCACGATCGGCGACGAGACGCGCGTCGTGCGCGCCGGCGACACGCTCTACAAGCGGCCGGGGATCGTGCACGGCTGCGTGTGCCGGCAGCCGGGCGTCCTGCTCGACACGTTCACGCCGCAGCGCGACGACTTCCTCGGGCGCTGATCGCCCCGCCCGAGCCCGGCTCACGACCGCCCCCGCCCCCGAAGACCCCGCTGCCGGCCACGGCCCCGCGCACGCAGGATTGCCCCCCCAACGCGCGCCGCCTGCAGCGCGCCTAACCGCGGCGGCGCGA
>JAYRNW010000327.1:0-12433 GCA_041911995.1 Casimicrobiaceae bacterium
GCCTCGCCGCTCGCGCCGCGGCCTCTTCGTGCCGCTCTCCCGACCCGCGTCGCCCGCGCGTCGGCCGCCGAAGTCGACTCGCGATCGCTCGACGCCCTTCGGGCCTCGCCGCTCGCGCCTTCACTTGCGCTTCGCCATCCTCTCTTCGAGGTAATGGATCGACGTGCCGCCGCGCAGGAACTTGTCGTCGACGAGCAGCTCCTGGTGCAGCGGGATGTTGGTCCTGATGCCCTCGACGATCATCTCGGAGAGCGCGATGCGCATGCGCGCGATCGCCTGCTCGCGCGAGTCGCCGTACGCGATCACCTTGCCGATCATCGAGTCGTAGTTGGGCGGCACGAAGTAGTTCTGGTACGCGTGCGAGTCGACACGGATGCCGGGCCCGCCGGGCGGGTGCCACGACGTGATGCGCCCCGGCGACGGCACGAACGTGTACGGGTCCTCGGCGTTGATCCGGCACTCGATCGCGTGGCCGCGGCGCGTGATGTCGCGCTGGCGGAACGGCAGCTTGCGGCCGGCGGCGATCAGGATCTGCTGCTGCACGATGTCGATGCCGGTGATGGACTCGGTCACCGGGTGCTCGACCTGCACGCGCGTGTTCATCTCGATGAAGAAGAATTCGTCGTTCTCGTACAGGAACTCGAACGTCCCGGCACCCCGGTAGCCGATCCGGCGGCAGGCGTCGGCGCAGCGCTCGCTGATCCGGGTCAGCGCGCGCTGGTTCACCGCCGGCGCCGGCGCCTCCTCGATGATCTTCTGGTGGCGGCGCTGCATCGAGCAGTCGCGCTCGAACAGGTACACGGCGTTCTTGTGCTCGTCCGCCAGCACCTGGATTTCGATGTGCCGCGGATTGACCAGGAACTTCTCCATGTACACCATCGGGTTGCCGAACGCCGCCTGCGCCTCGGCGCGCGTCAGCGTGACTGCAGGGACCAGCGCCGCCTCCGTGTGCACGACGCGCATGCCGCGGCCGCCGCCGCCGCCAGCCGCCTTGATGATCACCGGGTAGCCGATGCCGCGCGCGACGCGCACGATCTCCTTCGGGTCGTCGGGCAGCGAGCCCTCCGAGCCGGGCACGCACGGCACGCCGGCCTTCAGCATCGCCGCCTTCGCGCTCACCTTGTCGCCCATGAGCCGGATCGTCTCCGGCCTGGGGCCGATGAACACGAACCCGGACTTCTCCACCTTGTCGGCGAAGTCGGCGTTCTCGGACAGGAACCCGTAGCCCGGGTGGATCGCCTGCGCGTCCGTCACCTCGGCCGCCGCGATGATCGCGGGCACGTGCAGGTAGCTCTGCGCGGACGGTGCCGGGCCGATGCACACGGACTCGTCGGCGAGCCGCACGTACTTGGCGTCGCGATCGGCCTCCGAGTGGACGACGACGGTCTTGATCCCCATCTCGCGGCAGGCGCGCTGCACGCGCAGCGCGATCTCGCCGCGATTGGCGATCAGCACCTTGTCGAACAGCTTGTCGGCGGCCTTGCCGGCCGCGGCTTTGGAGAGGGCCACGTCGCGGGCGGTCCGTCGTCTAGCCGATGACGAACAGCGGCTGACCGAACTCCACCGGCTGCCCGTTCTCCGTCAGGATCGCCTTGACCACGCCGGCGGTGTCGGCCTCGATCTCGTTCATGAGCTTCATCGCCTCGACGATGCAGAGCGTCTGGCCCTCCTGCACCGTGTCCCCGACCTCGACGAACGGCTTGGCCCCCGGCGTGGCGGAGCGATAGAACGTCCCGACCATCGGGCTCTTGACGACGTGGCCCGGGTCGGCGGCGGGCGCCGCGGCCGCCGGCTCGGCGGCGGGCGCGACCGGCGCCCCTGCCGTCACGACCTGCTGCGCGACCGGCGCGCCGGGCGCCGGGGCGCCCGCGGCCAGCGACCGCGTGATGCGGACGCGTTCCTCGCCCTCCTGGATCTCGAGTTCGGCGATGCCGGACGTCTCGACGAGCTCAATCAGCGTCTTGAGCTTGCGCAGATCCATGGCCGCTTCCCCAAATGAGGCCGCGCCGCGCGACGGTGAACCCGTTCCGTCGCCGCGCGACCGGCAAATCGTCGTTGTTGCCCGCTCGACCCTTCGCGACATCGTGCGCGATCGGACGGGCCGCGCAATGCCTGGCGTTTGGGGGCGACGGGTCCGAGCCCGGCGAAAGCGGTGGCCATCTGTGCCACACAACGGCCGCCGAGCTCTTTGGTATGCGATCAGTTTGCCGCTAATTGGCGACATTTGTCCAGCGTTCGCGAAAATTGCCGCTCGCGAGGCCTAGTCGACTGCTCGACTCGCGTCGTCGGCAGGCATTCGAGTCGGATTAGGCGACGTTAGACGCAGATCAGAGCAGTTTCTGCAGGATGGCGTCCAGCTTGTCGGGCTTGAGGATCCCGAGTTGCGTGTGGACGATCGCGCCCTTGCGATCGACGACGACCGTGAAGGGGAGTGCCATGAGGCTGTTGCCAAGGGTCTTCGAGAGCTCCATCGCGCCGAAACCCCCGACCAGCGTCGGATAGTTGAGTCCCGTTTCGGCCACGAATTGCCGGACTTTGTCGGCTTGATCGACGGCGATACCGACAAATTGCAGCCCCTTGCCGCCCAACTCCCGCTGGGCTTTCACGAATTCGGGCATCTCTTCACGGCACGGCGCGCACCACGTCGCCCAGAAATTCACGACGACCACCTTGCCGCGCCACTGGTCGAGCCGCTGCTCGCGGCCCTCCGGGTCGGGGAGCGCGAGCCCGGCCAAGGCAGCCTGCGCCGAGGGATCCGGCGCGCCGTCGCGCGACATGCCGCTGAAATAGAGCCCGGCGCCCAGCGCCAGCGCGGCGACGACGACGATGAGGATCCAGCGATTCGTGGGATTCGGCATGCGGCAGGCGCTTTCTCGGACGCACGGCGGGCACGGCGCTCGCGGCCGCGGCCAGCCGGGCGGAATGCGACGTCAGTTGAACCAGTTCTTCTTGCGCGGAAACGCCTCGACGACCGGGCCGGGCCCCTTGCCGGGCTGCGGCAGCGTCAGCGTGACCTTCTGCCGGTTGACCGGGTAGCAGACGCCCAGGTCCGCGCAACCCTGCGAATCCGCGGCCACCACGACCGCCTGCCCGGGGGCCGCCCCCGCAACGGGCACCTTGACCACGACGTCGCCGCGGTAGATCTCGACGCGGCCGAAGAAGGGGTCGTCCTTGGCCTTGCCGGCCGGCAGGTCGGCCGGCAGCGGGCCGCCGCCGTCGGCGCCCAGGCCGAACTTCAGCTTGTCACGGTAGAGGTAGTACCCGTCGGCCACGGCGAACCGGGCTTCGAGCGTGCGCTCGTCGAGCGCGCGGGCCGAGAACCGGAACGCCTGCTCGGCCGGCAGCAGGTCCGGCTCGGCCGCCGCCGCCGCGGCGAGTACGGCGGACGCGAGCGCGGCGAGCGCGCGGGCGCTACGGGGCGCCCGTCTGGGTGTCGATCCAGCGAAGGTATCCGGCCAGGCCATGGGTGATGGGGACAGCGACGATCTCGGGAAGTTCGTACGGATGGGCGGCGGCGATCGCGGCCTCGACCCGCGGATACAACAGCGCCCGCGTCTTGATCGTCAGCGGGACCTCGCGCGCGGTTTCGATTTCGCCCTGCCAATGATAAATTGACTCGACGGGCGCCCCGATGTTCACGCACGCGGCGAGCCGCCCGGTCACCAGCGCGCGGGCCAGCGCCTGCGCGGTCTCGTGGTCGGGCAGCGTCGTCAGCACCAGGATCGCGGCGTCCGCCAAGGAGAGTCCATGCGTTTCGTCGTACTCGCGATTCTACTGGCATTCCCGGTCGCCGACCTGTACGTGACGGCGCGCCTCGCACGCTGGTCGGGCATCCCGCTCTGGCTGTGGCTCGGCTGCTCGTTCGTCGCCGGGCTCGTCCTGCTGCACAACGAGCGGATCGCCTTCCGGACGCGCACGGTCGCGGCGCTGCACGGCGAGCAGGCGCTGCTGCGGGGGCTGCTGGACAGCGGGCGCAAGGTACTCGCCGGCTTCCTGCTGATCCTGCCGGGCATCGTGTCGGATTTGGCCGCGCTGACGCTGCTCGCGCTTCCGCTCAACGTGGGCCGCGGCCTGGGGCCGCAGCCGGCGACGGCCGGGCGCTGGCGCGCGCCGGCGCAACGCGGCGATCCCATCGAAGGCGACTACCGCCGGATCGACTAGCACGATCGCCAAGGGGTCGGATTCGCTCAGGGGTCAGATTCGAATTTCCCGGACGGCTCGCTCGCACGACGCTGCGGTCCCCGGAAATTCGAGTCTGACCCCGCGTTGGTCCGCCGGTGCAGGGCGTCGGATCCAAGTTTCGCGCACCGCGCACTCGCAAGGCGCTGCCGCCCCCGCGTTTGCCCACCGCCCGTGAGCCGGCGCCTCCCCCGCCCTACTTCATCCTGTCGATCACCGTCGGCTGCGCCTTTCCCGCCCGCCGGTACGACCCGACGAGCATCCCCACGCCGAGCGCGACCATCGGCAGCGACAGCCACTGCCCCATCGTAAGTCCACCCGCGAGGAGACCCAGGAAATTGTCGGGCTCGCGGGCGTACTCGGCGACGAACCGGAACGTGCCGTAGCCGATCAGGAACATCCCCGAGACGGCGCCGGTCGGCCGTGTCTTCGCCGCGTACCACCACAGCAGGAGGAAGAGCAGCACGCCCTCGAGGCCGAACTGGTAGAGCTGCGACGGATGGCGCGGCTGGCCGTCGACCTGCGGGAACACCATCGCCCACGGCACGTCGGTCACGCGGCCCACCAGCTCGCCGTTGATGAAGTTGCCGAGGCGCCCCGCCGCCAGCCCCAGCGGCACCAGCGGCGCGACGAAGTCGGTGACGTCGAGGAAGCGCTTGCCGCGCTGGCGCGCGAACACCCACAACGCGACGAGCACGCCGAGGAAGCCGCCGTGGAAGCTCATGCCGCCCGCCCACACCTGCAGGATCTCCAGCGGATGCGCCGCGTAGTAGAGCGGCTTGTAGAACAGCACGTAGCCGAGCCGCCCGCCGAGGATGACGCCGAACACGCCGTAGAACAGCATGTCGTCGACGTCGCGCGGATGCCAGCCGGTGAGCAGGTTGCGCCGCGCCCGGAGCTTCCCCAGCACGACGAACAGCACGAAGCCCACGAGGTACATGAGCCCGTACCAGCGGACCGCGACCGGGCCGACGTGGAACGCGACGGGGTCGAACTGCGGATGGACGAGCATGCGGTGGCGCAGCGGTCGGTGGCGGGCGGCGCGACGCGGGCGTTGCGCTAGAATGGACCGATTATACAAACGGCAGCGGCGCGCGCTGCCCGCGAGGACCTTTCGATGTCGTACAACCGCCGCTCCCGCCTCATCACGCAGGGCATCGCCCGCTCCCCCAACCGCGCCATGCTGCGCGCCGTCGGCTTCGGCGACGGCGACTTCGAGAAGCCGATCGTCGGCGTGGCCAACGGCCACAGCACGATGAACCCGTGCAACGCCGGCATCCAGCCGCTCGTCGACCGCGCGATGGCGGCGCTCGAGGCGGAAGGCGCGATGCCGCAGGTGTTCGGCGTGCCGACGGTCACCGACGGCATCGGCATGGGCACCGAGGGGATGAAGTACTCGCTGGTGTCGCGCGAGGTGATCGCCGACGCGATCGAGACGTCGGTCAACGGCCAGTGCATGGACGGCGTGCTCGTCGTCGGCGGCTGCGACAAGAACATGCCGGCCGCGATGATGGCGATGGCGCGCATGAACGTCCCCGGCATCTTCGTCTACGCCGGCACGATCAAGCCCGGCCACTGGAAGGGGCAGGCGCTGACGATCGTGTCGCCGTTCGAGGCGGTCGGCGCGTTCACCGCGGGCACGATGTCGAAGGAGGACTACGACGGCATCGAGAAGAACGCGTGCCCCACCGTGGGCGCGTGCGGCGGCATGTACACGGCGAACACGATGTCGTCGTCGTTCGAGGCGCTGGGGATGAGCCTGCTGGGCTCGTCGCAGATGGCCTCGCCCGACCCGGAGAAGGCGGACTCGTCGGCCGCCTCCGCGCGCGTGCTGGTCGAGGCGATCAAGCGCGACCTGAAGCCGCGCGACATCATCACGCGGAAGTCGATCGAGAACGCGATCGCGCTGGTGATGGCGACCGGCGGCTCCACCAACGCCGTGCTGCACTACCTCGCGATCGCCGCGGCCGCCGAGGTGCCGTGGACGATCGACGACTTCGAGCGCATCCGCCAGCGCGTGCCGGTGCTGTGCGACCTGAAGCCCTCCGGCAAGTACGTCGCCGTCGACTTCCACCACGCCGGCGGCGTGCCGCAGGTGCTGAAGATGCTGCTGAAGGCGGGGCTCCTCCACGGCGACTGCATGACGATCACCGGACGCACGCTGGCCGAGGAGCTGGCCGGCGTGCCCGACGCGCCGCGCGCCGACCAAGACGTCATCCACCCGTTCGACCGGCCGCTGTACGCACAGGGCCATCTCGCGATCCTGCGCGGCAATCTCGCGACCGAGGGCTGCGTCGCGAAGATCACGGGGCTCAAGAACCCGTCGATCACCGGCCCCGCCCGCGTGTTCGACTCCGAGCCGGCGGTGATGGAGGCGATCCTCGCCAAGAAGATCAGGCCGGGCGACGTCGTCGTCATCCGCTACGAGGGGCCGAAGGGCGGGCCCGGCATGCAGGAGATGCTGGCGCCGACCTCCGCGCTCATCGGGCAGGGGCTGGGCGAGTCGGTCGGCCTGCTCACCGACGGCCGCTTCTCCGGCGGCACGTGGGGCATGGTCGTCGGCCACGTCGCGCCCGAGGCGTACGTCGGCGGCACCATCGCGCTGGTGCAGGAGGGCGACTCGATCACGATCGACGCGCACCAGCTGCTCATCCAGCTCAACGTCGACGACGCCGAGCTCGCGCGGCGCCGCGCCGCGTGGCGGGCGCCGCCGCCGCGCTACACGCGGGGGCTGCTCGCCAAGTACATGAAGCTCGTGTCGACGGCGAGCAAGGGCGCCGTCACCGACGCCTGACGCCGGCGCCGGCATTTCGCGCGCCGCCGCCGCGTCCTCCCCCGACGATCGAAACGCCATGTCCGTTCGCCTGCTCGCCGCGCTCGTCGTGCTCGCCGCGACGGCCGCCGGCGTCGACGCGCAGACGTCGCGCACGCGCCCGCACGCCTCGCCGGCCGCGGACGCCGTGACGCCGCCCGCGGCGCCGGCTCCGCCCGCGGCCCCGGCGGCGAGCGCGTTCGCGCTGGCCAATGCCGGCTTCGAGTCGGACGTCGTCTACCGCGGCAACCCGGAGGGCTGGTTCACGTTCCAGCACGCGGGCCCGCCGTCGTACCGCTTCGTCCTCGACACCGACGCGCCGCGCGCCGGGAAGCAGAGCCTGCGCATCGACAACACCGGCCCGGAGCCGTACGGCGCCATCGCGCAGTCCATCGACGCGCGGCCGCACGTCGGGAAGGTCGCGAAGCTGACCGGCTGGCTCAAGTCGCGCGACACCGACGACGGCGGCGGCGGCCTCACGCTGGCCGCGCTGCAGGGCGGCTCGCCGATGGCGCACAACTTCATGTACGACGCGCCGGTCAACGGCACGACCGACTGGAAGCGCTACACGATCACGCTCGCGATCCCCAAGGGCGCCGAGCGGATCGAGGTCGGCGCGATGCTGCGCGGCCGCGGCTCGCTGTGGTTCGACGACGCCGTGCTCGAGTTCGCGGCGCCGTGACGGCCGCCGGATCCGCCGTCGTCCCGGCCCGGCGTCGCGTGCGCGCGGCGTGATGGCGGACGCGCGCCCGCTCTCGGCTTCGGCGCAGCGCGTGCAGGACGCGCTGGCGGCGGCCGGCCTCGCGTCGCGGATCGTCGAATACGACGTGCCGGCGCGCACGTCCGCCGACGCCGCCGTGGTCCTGGGCTGCACGGTCGGGCAGATCGCGAAGTCGCTGGTGTTCCGCGCGGCGTCGGGCGCACCGGTGCTGGTGATCGCGAGCGGCGCGCACCGCGTGGACGAGGCGAAGGTCGCGGCGCTCGCCGGCGAGGCGATCGGCAAGGCGGACGCCGCGTTCGTGCGCGCGGCGACCGGCTACGCGATCGGCGGCATCCCGCCGCTCGCCCACGCGCAGGGCATGCGCACGTTCGTCGACCGGAATCTGCTGCAGTACGCGACTGTTTACGCTGCCGGAGGCACGCCGCACGCGATGTTTCCGATCGCGCCCACGGACCTGGTCCGCGTGGCGGACGGCGTGGTCGCCGACGTCGCGCTCGCCGCCTGATCGGAGGTTTCGCCATGAAGCGTCGCGCGTTCCTGCTCGCCGGGCCGGCCGCACTCGTCGCGGGCTGCGTCTCGGTCCCGGGCGAGGCCGGCCCGCCGGCGCCGGCGCCCGTGTTCCGCGTCGGCGACCGCTGGGTCTACGACTGCGCCGACGGCTTCCGCGTGCCGGTGACGTGGGTCGAGACGCACGAGGTCGTCGCGGTCGACGCGCAGGGCATCGACGTGCGCGTGAGCCTGCGCGGCGACACGATGAACTACGACCGGATGGAGCGGCTCGTCTCGCCGGGCGTGGTCAGCGCAGGCGCCGTCTACGATCCCAACGAGACGCGCAGGTTCGAGCCGCCGCTCGTCCGCTACCAGTTCCCGCTGACGCCCGGCGCGACGTGGAACCAGAACCTGCGCAACTTCAACCCGGCCAACGAGCTCGTCAGCAACGTCGGGCGGTTCGTGCGCGTCGGCGGCTGGCAGCGCGTCGCCGTGCCGGCCGGCACGTTCGACGCGATCGTCATGCGCATCATCATGAGCGTCGACGACAACAACCCGTTCCGCTGGCCCACGAACGCGAACTACGTGGTCTGGTGGTCGCCGCAGGTCGGAGCGGCGGTGCGCGAGACGCGGTACGCGACCTACCGCGAGCGCGGCGACGGCCGCGACGCGATCGAGATCCGCGCGCAGAACACGACGATCACGCTCGCGTCGTACTCGCGGGCACCCGCATAGCGCGGGACCCCGGCGCGCGTCGAATCAGGGCCGCGCGCCGTACGGCCCCTGCGGCGCACCGGACATCGGGCCCGCCGTCACGGAGCCCTTCACCCGCCACGGGTCGCTGTCCGCCCCGCCCGCGGCACCGCGCTCCGCGTCTGTCGGCATCGCGTGACTGCACGCGGCGAGGGCGGCGACCATCATGGCGGCGACGACGGTGCGGACGATTGCCATTTCCACAGAGTACCGCACTCCGGCATCGAGCAAGGGGCCAGGCTCGACGCCTGCCGCCATGCGTCCCGGGAGAACGGCGCAAGACGCGTTGCGCATTCGAGCCTGCCTCGCTGGTTCGGTTTCATTCGAGCCTGGCTCGCCTCTTCACCGGCCCCGAGGCCGGCGGCGCCTTCGCAGCCCGCCTGCGCGCCGGCGCGCGGTTCGCGCTGCGCAACGCCGCGGCGAGCGCCAGCCGCAGCCAATCGCGCATCTCCGCCGGGCTTTCGAGCGCCTCGTCGGGCGGGCGGTAGTACGACGTGATCTCGACGTCGCCCTTCTTCGTCGCGTAGCGGAACGGCGTGAGGCCGCGCGCGACGAACGCCGCACGGGTCTCGGCATCGGTCTTGAGGTAGAGCACGTCGTCGGCGACGATGCCGACGATCATGCCGTCGACGTAGATGCCGTGCCCGCCGAACATCGCGCGCGCGCTCGCGCGGCCGGCCGGCCGCATCAGTTCCAGCACGTACTCGACGTAGTCCTTCGAGTTCGGCACCGGGATGCCCCGGCTACAGGCCGAGCCGGTGCCAGATCGTCGTGGTCAGGCCCGCGCCGTTCAGCGTGTAGAAGTGCAGGCCGGGCGCGCCGCCCTCGAGCAGCCGCGCGCAGAGGTCGGTGACGACGTCGAGCCCGAACGCGCGCAGCGACGCCGTGTCGTCGCCGTAGCTCTCCAGCTTGCGCCGGATCCAGCGCGGGATCTCGGCGCCGCAGGCGTCGGAGAAGCGCGCGAGCCGGCTCGAGCTCGCGATCGGCATGATGCCCGGCACGATCGGGATCGTGAGGCCGCGCGCCGCGCAGGCGTCGACGAAGTTCCAGTACGCGTCGGGGTTGAAGAAATACTGCGTGATCGCGGAGTCGGCGCCCGCGCGCACCTTGCGCTCGAAGTGGTCGAGGTCTTCCTGCGGCGAGCGCGCCTGCGGGTGGTACTCCGGGTAGCACGCGACGTCGACGTGGAACCAGTCGCCGGTCTCTTCGCGGATGAACGCGACCAGGTCGGACGCGTACCGGAACTCGCCGGCGTCGGCCATGCCGGACGGCAGGTCGCCGCGCAGCGCGACGACGTGGCGGATGCCGTGCGCGCGGTACTGCGCGAGCACGTCGGCCAGCGACTCGCGCGTGCCGCCGATGCACGAGATGTGCGGCGCGGCGGCCATGCCCTCGTCGCGGATCTCGAGGACCGTCGCGAGTGTGCCTTCGCGCGTCGATCCGCCGGCGCCGAACGTCACCGAGCAGAACGCGGGCTTCAACTGGACGAGCTGCGCCCGGGCGGCACGCAGCTTCGCCACGCCTTCCGCCGTCTTCGGCGGGAAGAACTCGAGGCTGTAGAGGTTGCCGGCGTTGCGCATAGGTGCGTCAGTCCCTGCGGTCGGGCATCAGCAGCGACGACAGCGCCCACGAGATCAGGCTGTACACGATGGCGCCGAACACGCCGGCCCAGAACCCTTCGACGTGAAAGCCGGGCAGGAACGAGCCGACGGCCCAGAACAGGAGCCCGTTGATCACGAAGATGAAGAGGCCGAGCGTCAGCAGCGTCACCGGCAGCGTCAGCAGGATCAGCACCGGCCGGATCAGCGTGTTGACCAAGCCCAGCACGACGGCGACGAGCAGCGCGGTGAAGAACGAATCGACGTTGATCGACGAGAACACGTACGGCAGCGCGACCAGCGCGACCGCGTTGATGATCCACGTGAGCAGCAGGCGCATGACGGACTCCCTGGCAGGCCGAGGCGTGGGCTAGGCCCGCGCGCCGGCGACGAACGGCTTCATCGCCGCGTAAAGCGTCGCGCTGACCGGCGCGGCGACCCCCGACTCGGCGGCCATCCGCGCGACCGCGCCGGAAAGCCACGGCGCCTCGAGCCGGTTGCCCGCGACGAGGTCGTTCAGCATCGACGAGCGCATTCCCTCCGGCAGGCCGTCGAGGAAGGCCATCTGCCGCGCGACGTAGTCGTCGGCGAGCGCGACGCCGCGCGTGCGGCCGACCGTCCACGCCTCGCGCACGGCGGCCTCGAAGGCGGCGCGCAGGTCCGGGTCGGCGCGGACGACGCCGACGGGCGCGCGCGCGGCCGCCGTGCAGCCGGACATCGCGGCCAGCATGCAGAACTTCTCCCACAGCGCGCAGCGGATGTCCGCGGACAGCTGGCATTCGACGCCGGCCGCGGCGCACGCGTCGCGGAACGCGGCAGCCGCCGCGGCGTCGCCGTCGGGGAACGCGCCGACGACCAGCCGTGCCATCGCGCCGGTGTGCGCGACGACGCCGGGCTCGCGGATCGTTGCCGCGACGTACGCGATGCCGCCCAGCACCCGCCGCGCGCCGACCGCGCGGGCCACGACGTCGGGCGCGTCGACGCCGTTCTGGAACGGGATCACGACGCCGCCGCGCGCCGCGAGCGGCGCGACCTGCCGCGCCGCCGCCTCGACGTCCCACAGCTTGACGCAGAACATCACGACGTCGCACGGCGCGACCGCCGCGACGTCGTCGGTGAACGCCGCCGCGGTGATGGTCGCGTTACCGGCGCCGCTCTCGATGGCCAGGCCGCGCTCGCGCAGCGCGGCCAGGTGCCGGCCACGCGCGACGAACGTGACGTCGTGGCCCGCCTGCGCGAGCCGTCCGCCGAAATACCCGCCGACGCCGCCGGCGCCGATCACCGCTATCCGCATGTGGTTCGATTCTCCGTCAGGGGCCGTTCCACTGAAGACCCTTCACAAAGAGACACCGAGACGCAGAGAAAATCGACCCCTGGTTTCCTCGGCGCCTCTGTGCCTCTTTGTGAATCCAACATGCGCCAAGTACCCTTCACAAAGAGACGCCGGGACGCAGAGAGAATCGATCCCTGGTTTCCTCTGCGCCTCTGCGCCTCTTTGTGAAATCCAGCGCAGGCAAGGCTCAGTAACGGTACGCGTCCGGCTTGTACGGCCCGTCCTTGCGCACGCCGATGTAGCGCGCCTGCTTGTCGGTGAGCTCGGTCAGCATCGCGCCGAGCTTGGAGAGCTGCAGCCGCGCGACCTTCTCGTCGAGGTGCTTGGGCAGCACGTACACGCCGACCGGGTAGCGCTTGCCGCCGGTCTGCGCGTCGGCCCACAGCTCGATCTGCGCCATCACCTGGTTGGTGAACGACGAGCTCATTACGTAGGACGGATGGCCGGTGCCGCAGCCCAGGTTCACGAGGCGCCCCTCGGCGAGCAGGATGATCCGCTTGCCGTCCGGGAAGATCACGTGGTCGACCTGCGGCTTGATGTTCTCCCAC
>JAYRNW010000328.1:0-36807 GCA_041911995.1 Casimicrobiaceae bacterium
CGCCTGCGCGATCGCCGCCGGCGGCGCGATCAGGATGTCGAAGACCTCGCCCGCGGCGAGCCGCTGCGCGATGCGCGGCGCCGTGTTGAACTGGATCGCGAGGCTGTCGCCGGTCTCGCGCTTCGCGAGCGCGGCGAAGGCCGTGAGTCCGGGCTCGACGGCACCGGCGGAGAGGACGCGGATTTCGGCGGCGGCGACGGGCGTGGCGACGGCGGCGAGCAGCAGGGAGGCAACGAGACGGAGCATCGCAAGCTCGGAAGGAAGGATTCAGCCGATCGGACGGACGCCGATCAGCCAGCCGTGCAGCCAGTAGCCGAACACCGCCCACGCAACGGCGCCGATCGCGACGACCAGCGCGTCGCGTCCGAGCGACCCCGGCGGATAGACGGTGCCCGCGGCGCGGTCGCGCCGGCGCGCCGCGACGAAGTCCACGAGCGCCCACGCGAGGAAGCTGCCGAACAGCACGACGTCGGCGAGCGTGCGGGTGGCCATGAGGTGCGCGAGCGCCCACAGCAGCGTGCCCAGCACCATCGGATGGCCGACGGCCGCCTTCATCCGCGTGCCGCGCACGTTGCCGGCGACGATCAGCACGAACGCGGGCAGCAGCAGCAGCGACGCCGCGCCCCGTGTCCAGGCGGGCGGGTCCCAGACGACGACGGTGGCCATGCGCGCCTGGCCGAAGCCCCAGACCAGCAGCACGAAGCCGGCGATCGCGACCAGCGAGACGAGGCCCTTCCACTTCTGCTCCCCCAGCCGCGCGACCTGCGCGCTGCGCCACTCGCCGGCGAGCATGCGCAGCGAGTGCGTACCGAGGAACACGACGAGGCCGAGAACGAGGAAGGTCATGGGTGCCTCGCAGCGGTAAGATGATGGGCCGTGGCGGCGCGCCGCGGTTACCCTCCGCCGCATCTTAACGCCGATCCCGCCCGCGATGTCCGCCCACACCCAGAACGCCCGCTTCGGCAGCGGCCACGCCGTCCGCCGCGTCGAGGACGACAGCCTGCTCACCGGCGGCGACCGGTTCGCCGACAACTTCACGCTGGAAGGACAGGCGCACGTCGTGTTCGTGCGCTCGCCGCACCCGCACGCGCGCATCGCCGTCGACGCGGAGGCGGCGCGCGCGCTGCCCGGCGTGCTCGCGGTCGTCACCGGCGCGGACCTCGTGCGCGCCGGCGTGAAGCCGCTCGTGCAGTCGGCCGACTTCAAGCGTCCCGACGGCACGCCGACCGCGGGGCCGCCGCAGCACGCGCTTGCGGTGGACACGGTGCGCTACGTCGGCGAGGCCGTGGCCGCGGTCGTCGCGGAGTCGCGTATGCAGGCGCGCGACGCGGCGGAGGCCGTCGACGTCCGCTACGAGCCGCTGCCGATGGTGGCCGACGTCGCCGACGCGATCGCGCCCGGCGCGCCGCTCGTGTGGCCCGCTGCGACAGGCAACATCGCCTGCGCGAAGCGCCACGGCGACGCGAAGGCGGCGGACGCGGCGTTCGCGCGGGCCGCGCACGTCGTGACGCTCGACGTCGTCAACCAGCGCCTCGCGCCGGCGCCGATCGAGCCGCGCGCCACGCTCGCGAGCTACGACGCCGCGGCCCAACGCTTCACGCTGCGCGTCAGCTGCCAGACGCCGACGGGCCTGCGCGACGAGCTCGCCGGCGAGGTGCTCGGCGTGGCGCCGGAGAGCGTGCGGGTGCTGGTCGGCGACATCGGCGGCGGCTTCGGCATGAAGACGGCGCTGTACGCGGAGGACGTCGTCGCCGCGCACTGCGCGCGCGCGCTCGGGCGGCCCGTGAAGTGGACGGCCGAGCGCGTGGAGGAGTTCCTGGCGGCGTCGCACGGCCGCGATTTGTCGAGTCGCGCCGCGCTCGCGCTCGACGCGGACGGCCGCATCCTCGCGCTGCGCGTGCACTCGCACGCCAACCTCGGCGCGTACGCCACACCCGCCGGCGTCGTGATCCAGCTGATGATCGGCCCGTGGGTGTCGACGAGCGTCTACGACATCGGCACGATCGACGTCCGCATCGCGGGCGTGCTGACCAACACGACGCCGACCGGGCCGTACCGCGGCGCCGGCCGGCCGGAGGCGATCTACACGATCGAGCGGCTGCTCGACGCCGCGGCGCGGCAGACCGGCCTCGACCCGGTGGCGCTGCGCCGGCGCAACATGATCCGGCCCGCGCAGATGCCGTACCGCAACGCGATGGGCAAGACGTACGACACCGGGCAGTTCGAGCGCGTGCTCGACCGCGGCCTGGCGCTCGCCGACTGGGACGGGTTCCCGGCGCGCGCCGCGGCGTCGGCGCAGCGCGGCCGGCTGCGCGGGCGCGGCCTCGCGACGTTCATCGAGTGGACCGGCGCCGACGTGTTCGACGAGCGCGTGATCGTGACGGTGACCGGCGACGGCGCGATCGAGATCTTCTCGGCCACGCAGCCGATGGGCACGTCGCTCGCGACGACGTTCGCGCAGCTCGCCGTCGACGCGTTCGGCGTGCCGATCGAGCGGATCCGCGTCGCGTTCGGCGACACCGACCGCGCGACCGGCTTCGGCAGCGCGGGCTCGCGGTCGCTGTTCGTCGGCGGCTCGGCCGTGCACGTCGCATCCGAGCGCACGGTGCGCCGCGCGCACGAGCTTGCCGCGGAGGACCTCGAGACCGCGGCGGCCGACATCGAATACCGCGACGGCGTGTTCCGCATCGCCGGCACCGACCGCGCGATCGGGCTTTTCGAGCTCGCGGCGAAGCAGCCGGACGCGCGCATCGTCGTCGACACGAAGAGCGCGGTGGCCGACGCGACGTGGCCGAACGCGTGCCACGTGTGCGAGGTGGAGGTCGACCCGGACACCGGCGCCGTGGACGTCGTCGGCTACTGGTCGGTCAACGACGTCGGTCGCGTCGTGAACCCGATGGTCGTGGCCGGGCAGGTCGAGGGCGGCGCGCTGCAGGGCATCGGCCAGGCGCTGTGCGAGCGGGTCGTGTTCGACCGCGAGACCGGCCAGCCGCTGACCGGCACGCTGCTCGACTACGCGCTGCCGCACGCGACGATGGCGCCGCCGTTCGCGACGGCGACCGACGAGGCGTCGCCGTCGAAGAACAACCCGCTCGGCGTCAAGGGTGTCGGCGAGCTCGGCACGATCGGCGCGACGCCGACGGTGGTCAGCGCGGTGCTCGAGGCGCTGGCGCGCGGCGGGCTCGGGACCGCGGTCGACGCGCTGCAGATGCCGCTCACGCCCGAACGCGTCTGGCGTGCGCTCGCGCGCCGCTGAGTCCCGCGCGCGGCCGCGGCCGGGGCGGCTAGCGCCCGCCGGGCCGCCCCAAGGGCGCGCCCCCCTTTTGGGGGGAGGCGCGCGCAGCGCGCTCCGGGGGGCTCGCTATCTTCGCCGCCCGCCGCTGCGCCAGTACCAGAGCATCGCGGCGCCGCCGACGAGGCCGCCCAGGTGCGCGAAGTGGGCGATGCCGGACCGCGAGTCGCCGACGCCGAGCGCCAGCTCGATCACTGCGTAGATCGCGACGAACGCACGCGCCGGGATCGGCACCGGCAGGAACAGCAGCATGAGCCGCGCGTGCGGGAAGTAGACGGCGTACGCGAGCAGCAGCCCGAACACGCCGCCGGACGCGCCCACCGTCGGCGCGACGTCGCCGGTGAACGCCGCGACCGCGAGCTGCGCGACCGCCGCCGCGACGACCGACGCGAACCAGTACGCGAGGTAGCGGCGCGCGCCGACGACCTGCTCGAGCGCGCTGCCGAACATGTACAAGGCGAACATGTTGAACGCGAGGTGCGTGAGGCCGCCGTGCAGGAACGCGTACGTGACGAGCTGCCAGACGCCGAAGCCGAACTGGCCGCCGGAGGCGCGGGAGGCCGCGAGCGGCCACAGCGCCAGCGAGGCGGCGAGGCCGGGCAGCAGCGACTGCAGCAGGTAGACGGCGACGGTGGCGACGACGAGGGCGGTGGTGACGGGCGGCATCGGGTTGGGCGGGCGGGGCGACCGGAAGCCCGATTCTGCCCGTTCGGGAACCAGTCGGGTGCACCGGTGGTCTTTCGGATTCGCGGCCGCTACGATGTCGGCGCCCGGGCGCGCCGCCGCGTGATCCCCGGAACCCTTGTGTGCCCCGATGCCGTCCCGCATGCCCATGCCCCGCCTCGCCGTCCCCCGCACCGTCGTCCTGCCGGCGCTCGTCGCCGCGCTGGCGGCGCTCGTCTTCGTCGCCGGCTGCACGACGCTCGAAGAGCGTGAGCGGGCGCTCACCTTCCGCGTCGAGAAGAACGACGCCGGCTGGTTCAGCGGTGTCCCGGAGGCCGTCGAAGACGTCTACCTGCCGGTCACCGCGGACGCCGGCGGGCCGCGGATCCACGCGTGGTGGTGGCCCGACGCCGATCCGCGCGCGCCCGTCGTTTACTATTTGCACGGCGTGCGCTGGAACCTCACGGGTCACGTGCGCCGCATCGAGCAGCTGCGCCGCTTCGGGTTCGCCGTGTTCGCGATCGACTATCGCGGGTTCGGCAAGAGCGACGGCGACCTGCCGTCCGAGCAGATGGTCTACGAGGACGCGCTGGCCGGCTGGCGCTGGGTCGCGCAGCGGCAGCCGGACCCGGCGCGCCGGCTGATCTACGGGCACTCGCTCGGCGGCGCGGTAGCGATCGACCTCGCGGCGAAGCTGGCAACGCAGGCCGCGGGCGGCCCGCAGGCGCGCGGGCTCATCGTCGAGTCGACGTTCACGTCGCTGCCGGACGTCGCGGCCGAGCTGTCGTGGAGCTGGCTGCCGACGAGCCTCATCCTGACGCAGAAGTTCGACTCGATCGCCAAGATCAAGGCGGTCGACATGCCGGTGCTCGTCGTGCACGGCGCCGGCGACCGGTTCATCCCGGCCCGCTTCTCGGAAGCGCTGTACGCGGCCGCGCCCGGCTGCAAGCGGCTGCTGCTGGTCGAGAACGGCAGCCACAACAACAGCATGTGGATCGGCAACGGCGAGTACCTGCGCGCGCTGCACGAGACGTTCGGCTTCGCGGGGGCCGAGGGCGACACAGTGAGAGTGCGTACCGACAGCGCCGCGCCGGCCGCCAAGGCGTGCTGATTCCCCCGGGAAGGGGCCGCGCCCTTGGGGCGGCCCGGCGGACGCGGAGGTTCGCGTTGACGCCCAAGCGGCGGGCGTCCTAGTATCCGCCGCATTTCGTCCACGCTCGCGCGCGGCGCCCAAGCGTCCGCGCGCGACGCACGGAAGGCAGCAGCGATGAGATTCGTGCCGGCAGTTCTGGGGCTGTGCGTAGCGCTCGTCGCCGGTGCCGCCCACGCCGCCGAGCAAGGCGCGGTCACGCTGGTCGAAGGCAGCGCGCGGCTGCTGCGCGGCGCGACCTGGTACAAGCTCGCCGCGGGCGTGCGCGTGGAGGACGGCGACATCGTCGACGCCGGCGAGCGCGCGCAGGTGCAGGTCGAGGGCGCGGCCGGCACCTTCAACCTCGTGGGTCCCGGGACCCTCTACTTCGCGCCCCCGGGCAAGGCCGGACCGACCGTGGTGTTCCCCTCCGGCTGGATGAAGCTCGCCATCAACGCGCCGGGGCTGCGGCTCGACATGCCGGCGTTCGACGTGGCGGCGACGGACGCGACGCTCGTGGTCCACGCGCAGCCGGCGGCCGCGGAGCTCTTCGTCGAAGCGGGCAGCGCGAAGCTCGTCGAGGACGCGCCGCGCGGCGGCGATGGCGCCACGCGCGACGCGAAGCGCGGCGAGTACTGGAGCAAGCCCGCGAACGCCGCGTTCGCGACGGTTCCGCGCGCGCCGAAGCCGTTCGTCGACGCGATGCCCCGGCACTTCGTCGATCCCCTGCCGGCGCTCGCCGCGAAGCTCAAGGGCAAGCCCGCGCCCGTCGCCGACCGCGACATCACGTACGCCGAAGCCGAGCCGTGGCTCGCCGGCCGCGACCGGGCGTTGTTCGAGAAGCGGTTTTCGGGCAGGCTGCGCGATCCGGCGTTCCGCAAGGCGGTCGAGCCGCACGTCGCCCGCTACCCGTCGTGGGACCGCATCCTGCATCCGGAGAAATACGCGCCGCCGCCGGCGA
Organism: Casimicrobiaceae bacterium; assembly: GCA_041911995.1. GTDB lineage: Bacteria > Pseudomonadota > Gammaproteobacteria > Burkholderiales > Casimicrobiaceae > VBCG01. The sequence goes on from JAYRNW010000328.1 coordinate 6,046, forward strand.
GCTGAACGCCCGCCGCGGACACCAGGAGAACGGCCATGAAGCTCATCTACAAATTCAACCTCGTGCTGCTCGGCATCTTCGTGCTCGGCTTCGCGATCGCCGGCTACGTGTCGTACCGCGCGCTGCAGACCAACGCACGCGAGGAGATCCTGCAGAACGCGCGGCTGATGATGGAGTCCGCGCTGTCGTCGCGCAACTACACGACGACGCAGGTGAAGCCGCTGCTCGACAACCAGATGAAGTACCAGTTCCTGCCGCAGTCGGTGCCCGCGTACGCGGCGACCGAGCAGTTCAACGAGCTGCGCCGCAAGCACCCGGACTACACGTACAAGGAGGCGACGCTCAACCCGTCGAACCCGCGCAACCGGGCGACCGACTGGGAAGCGGACGTCGTCGGCATGTTCCGCAACGCGTCGGCGGCGCAGGCGGAGATCGTCGGCGAGCGCGACACGCCGTCGGGGCGCGCGCTGTACCTCGCGCGGCCGATCCAGGTGAAGAGCAAGGCCTGCCTCGACTGCCACAGCACCGTCGACGCCGCGCCGAAGACGATGGTCGACCTCTACGGGCCCGCCAACGGGTTCGGCTGGAAGATGGACGAGGTGATCGGCGCGCAGATCGTGTCGGTGCCGATGGCGGTGCCGGTCGCGCGCGCGTACGCGACGTTCACGACGTTCATGGGCTCGCTCGCCGTCGTGTTCGTCGCCATCTTCGTGCTGCTCAACGTGATGCTCTACACGATGGTCATCCGCCGCGTCGTGAACCTCGCCGACATCGCCGACCAGGTGAGCCTCGGCAACATGGAGGCCGGCGAGTTCAGGACGAAGAGCCGCGACGAGATCGGCGTGCTGACCGAGGCGATGGGCCGGATGAAGGCGAGCCTCGTGCAGGCGATGAAGATGCTGGAAAGCTGACCGGCGGCGGGCCATGGCCGACCCGCAGCGCCTCGGCAAGTACGAGATCCGGAGCGTCCTCGGCAAGGGCGCGATGGGTGTCGTCTACAAGGGCTTCGATCCGCACATCGAGCGCCACGTCGCGCTCAAGACGATCCGCAAGGACCTGGTCGACCCGGAGCTCGCGGCGCAGTACATGGCGCGCTTCCGCAACGAGGCGAAGGCCGCCGGCCGGCTGCATCACCCGAACATCGTCGGCGTCTACGAGTACGGCGAGGAGGGCGACGTCGCGTTCATCGCGATGGAGTACGTCGAGGGCACCGGCCTGCGCGAGTACCTCAACCGGCGCGCGAGCTTCGAGTTCGCGCAGCTGGTCGCGCTGATGTCGCAGCTCCTCGATGCGCTCGAGTTCGCGCACGGCTGCGGCGTCGTGCACCGCGACATCAAGCCGTCGAACCTGATCGTCACCGCCGGCGGCGCGCTCAAGGTCGCCGACTTCGGCATCGCACGGATCGACACGTCGAACCTGACGTCGGTGGGCACGGTGATCGGCACGCCGTCGTACATGTCGCCCGAGCAGTTCCGCGGCCTCGAGGTCGACGCGCGCTCCGACATCTTCAGCGCCGGCGTCGTGCTCTACGAGCTGCTGACCGGCGAGAAGCCGTTCCGCGGAACGGTCGAGGCGATCACGTACAAGGTCTGCAACGAGGAGCCCGAGCCACCGTCGAAGCTCTCCGCGCTGCGGCTGCCCGCGGCGGTCGACGGCCTGGTCGCCCGTGCGCTCGCCAAGAACCCGGCCGCGCGCTTTCCCGGCGCGCGCGCGTTCCACGAGGCGCTGCGCGAGGTCGCGCAGATGTCGGTCGAGGTCGCCGACGGCATGGGCACGACGATGGTCAGCATCGGCACGCTGGCGCTCGCGAAGCCGGCGCCGGCGTGGGACGAGGAGACGCTGCGCACCGCCGAGTACGAGCTCGCGCGCGCGCTGGGGCCGATGGCGCGGGTCATCGTGCGCCGCGCGGCGTCGCAGACGAGCGACCGCGCCGAGCTCTGCTCGCTGCTGTCGGAGAAGATCGTCGACCCCGACACGCGCCGCAGCTTCGTCGACGCGTTCAACCGCGCCGGCAGCGGCGTGCGCACCGGCACGACCGGCGCGGCGGCCGCGCGCAGCGGCCTGCGCACCGGGACGGGCGGCGTCACCGCGCCGCCGGCGACGCAGGCGCGCTCGGGCGTCGGCGCCCCCGCCGCCGGCGCCACCGCGAGCTACGTGCCGCTGGAGCCCGCGTTCGTCGCGGAGGTCACGACGCGGCTTGCCGTGTACCTGGGCCCGATCGCGCAGATCGTGACCAAGAAGGCGGCGCGCGACGCGCGCTCGCGCGGCGAGTTCGTGCGCCGCGTCGCCGAGAGCCTCGGCACGCAGGAGCGCGCGGCGTTCCTGCGCGAGACCGGCTACGGCGAGGGCTGACGCGCGCTCAGCCGGCCGTCGCCTTCGCCAGCGCCGTCAGCGCCCGCACGTCGGTCGTCGCGGCGATCGCGGCGCTCGCGGCGAGCAGGCGATCGGCGCGAGCGGCGCCGAGCACCGGGTCGACGAGGCCGTGGAACTTGCGCGCGAGGTCGGCGTCGGTCATCGGCCGCTCGAGGCTGCCGATCGCGTGCTCGACCTTCGCGTGCAGCTTGCGTCCGTCGGTCAGCGCGACCACGACGTCGGCGGCGTCCTCCGCGATGCCCGGGTCGGCCTGCGCGTGGACGCGGTCGCGCAGTGCGATCACGTCCGGCCGCGCGACGACCTCGTCCGCGAACTCCGCCTCGCCGGCCTGCCCGAACAGCAGCCCCGCCGCGCACGCGTGGAAGACGCTGAACTTCGCTTCGAGGCCGGTGCGCGGCGTGCGCTTGCCGGTGAGCTCCAGCACCAGCGCGTGCACGCGCAGGTCGACGCGCGCGACGTCGGCCGCGGACAGCCGGTGCGCGGCGCGCAGCTGCACGCAGCCGTCGATGCTCGGATGCACGACGATGCCGCACGCGAACGGCTTGTACGTGTTGAATGCGATTTCGAAGCGCTGGCCGAGCCCGTCCGTGATCTCCTGCCACGCGCACTTGGCCGAATAGGTCTGCACGAGCCCGCGCGGCGCCTCCAGCGCGCGCGGCGAAGCCGTGTACCCGTGCTTCGCCATCAACGCCGACACGAGCCCGGCGCGCGCGGCGCCGCCCGGATGGAACGGCTTGGTCATCGACCCGAACTGCTCGCGCACGCCGATCGGCTGCGACGCGGCGATGCCCAGCGCCATCGCCGTCCGGTCGGCGTCGAGCCGGAGCAGGCGCGCGCACGCCGCCGCCGCGCCGAGCATGCCGGTCGACCCGGTGATGTGCCAGCCGCGGTCGTAGTGATCGGGGTAGACGACGTTGCCCACGCGGCACGCCACGTCGATGCCGAGCACCAGCGCGTCGACCAGCTGCCGGCCCGAGGCGCCCGTGTGCTCGGCCAGCGCGAGCGCGGCCGACGCGACCGGCCCGGCCGGATGGATGATCGTCTTCAAGTGCGTGTCGTCGTAGTCGAACGTGTGCGACGAGATCCCGTTGAGGAGCGCCGCGCTGCCGATGTCGACGCGCTCGTCGCGGCCGAGGATCGTCGCCTGCGGCGCGGGCGCGAGCTCCTGCACGGCGCCCAGCGCGGCCGCGAGCGTCGGATGGCGCGCGGCGCCGATCGCGCAGCCCAGCCAGTTGCCGAACGTGCGGTGCGCCTCGTGCTCGACCGCGTCGTCCCAGCCGCGCGACGGATGTCCGGCGACGAACTCGGCGAGGATGCGCGTGACCGGCGGCGCGTTGGCGTCGGCGGGGACGTTCGTGTTGTGCGCCATGTCAATCCGTAATCTGGATGTTGCGGTCCTTCGCGACCTTCGTCCACTTCGCGATGTCGTCGCGCATGTACTGGCCGAACTGCTCGGGCGTCATCGGCATCGGCTCCAGCGCCTCGCTCGACAGGCGCGCGCGCAGGTCCGGGTCGGCGAGCGCGCGGTTGACCTCCGCGTTGAGCGTCGCGACGATCGCCGGCGGCATGCCGGCGGGGCCGACGATGCCGTACCACTGGACGCCGTCGAAGCCCTTGTAGCCCAGCTCCTCGAACGTCGGCACGTCGGGCAGCAGCGGGTGCCGCTTGACGCCGGTGACGGCCAGCGGCTTCATCTTGCCGGCCTTGATGTGCGGCAGTGCGGCGGCGAGCCCCGGGAACAGCGCCTGCGTCTGGCCGCCGAGGATGTCGGTGATCGCCGGGCCGATGCCGCGGTAGGGCACGTGCACGATGTCGAGGTCCGAGCCGACCTTCAGCTGCTCCATCGCGAGGTGCGTGAGCGTGCCGGGGCCGGACGAGCCGTACGACAGCTTGCCCTTGTTGGCCTTCGCGTAGGCGACGAACTCGGACAGCGAGTTCACCGGCAGCGACGGCGGGACGACCAGCACGTTCGGCGTGCCGCCGACCATCGCGACCGGCGTGAAGTCGCGGACCGCGTCGTACGGCAGCTTGCGCACGGCCGGGTTGGTGCCGTGCGTGCCGACGTAGCCGACCATCAGCGTGTAGCCGTCCGGCGCGGCGCGCGCGGTCGCCTGCGAGCCCACGATGCCGCCGCCGCCGCTCTGGTTGTCGACGATCACCGACTGCCCGAGCGCCTTGCCGAGGCGCTCGGCGATCGTGCGCGCGACGAGGTCGACGCCGCCGCCGGGCTGCACCGGCGCGATGATCTTGATCGGCTTGGACGGGTAGCGGTCCTGCGCCGGCGCCGGCGCCGCGGCCAGCGCGGCGGCGAGCGTGGCGCAGGCGACGAGCAGCGTGCGCTTCGTGGCCATGCGGGTCCTCCGTGGGCCGGCGGCTCGCGGTGTGCGCCGCCTCCCGCCGGGAGCGCGATTATCGCGCAAAGCGCGCGGCCGCGGTGGCGCGCCGCCGCCGCGCGGGCGTGGCAGAATCGCCCATGGCCCCGCGCGACCTGCCGCTCGCGTTCGCGTCCCCGGACGACGTCCCGGCGATCGCGGCGATGTCGCGCGACTTCGTGGAGTCCGGGTTGGGCTGGGAATACCGCCCCGCCCGGATCGCGCGCATGGTCGCCGACGCCGACACGGTCGCGCTCGTCGCGCGCGACGGGACGTGGCCGGCCGGCTTCGCGTTCATGACGGTCGCCGACGCGCACGCGCACCTCGTGCTTCTCGCCGTGCAGCCGGCGCACCGTCGCCGCGGCGTCGCGCGGCGGATGGTGGCGTGGCTCGTCGAGTCCGCGCGCACGGCAGGCGTGGCGAGCGTGCACGTCGAGCTGCGCGAGGCCAACCGCGCCGCGCACGCGCTGTACCAGGATGCCGGCTTCGCGGACACGCTGCGCGTGCCCGGCTACTACCGGGGCCGCGAGGCCGCCGTGCGGATGCTGAAGCTGCTGCGCCGGCCGGACGCCGCGGCGCCGGCGTGGCGGCCGCCCACGCTCGACCGCCGCTGATCCGCGGCGCTACGCGTAGAAGAAATCGACCATCCGCGCGATCTGGCCGCGCATCATCTCGCGGCCGCGGATCGTCGTGCAGCCGCACTGCTCCGCCAGCGCGAGCAGCGGCGTCACCTCCGGCTTCACGACGGCGTCGAACACCGCGAGCTCGGCCGGCAGCCGGTCGACGGCGAACGGCAGCCGCGCGTCGTCGAGCATGCCGGCCGGCGACGCGTTGAGCAGGAGGTCGATGCCCGCGGTCACGGGGTCGCCGGCGGCGACCGCCACGCCCGGGCTCGCCGCGGCCACCTTCGCGGCCAGCGCCTGCGCGCGGGCGGGGTCGACGTCGTAGATGCGCAGCGACGCCGGCCGCTCGACCGCGATCGCGGCCGCGATCGCCGACCCGGCGCCGCCGGCGCCCAGCAGCATCGCGCGCTTGCCCTGCAGCGCGATGCCGCGCCGGCGCAGCGCCTCGACGCACCCCAGCCCGTCGAAGATCTCGCCGCGCCAGCGGCCGTCGCGCGAACGCGCGAGCGTGTTGATCGCGCCGACGACGCGCGCTTGCGGCATGAGCTCGTCGGCGAGCGCGCACGCCCGCACCTTGAACGGGATCGTGAACACGAGCCCGCCCAGGTTCTGCACGCGCATGAGCTGCGGGACGACGGTCTCGAACTCGGCGGGCAACACGTGCAGCGGCACGAACACGGCGTCGTGGCCGCGGCTCTTGAGCTCGGCGGTGACCATCTCCGGCGAGCGCACCTGCTCGATCGGGTGGCCGACGATTCCGAAGAGGCGCGTCCTGCCGGAGACGTAGTCGACCTGGTCCGTATCGCTCATGATCCGTCGATGGTAACAGCCACGCGGCGGCCGCGGCGGGACGCGGTCACGGCGGCGCGAGCTCGCCCAGGAACCGCGCGATCGGGTCCCAGAACTCGCGGGTGGCGCCCAGCGTGTTGTGGTCGGCGCCCGCGATCGCGACCCAGCGCTTCGGCCCCGCCCACGCGTCGTACGCCGCGCGCGAGCGCTCGACCGGAATGATCGAGTCCCCGTCGGCGACGATCGCGAGCAGCGGTGCGCGTGCGAGCGCCGCGTCGGCGGCCGGCGCGAAGCGGTGCCGCAGCAGCAGCGAGATCGGCAGCCACGGGTAGTGGTGCCGCCCGAGGGCGACGAGGCTGTCGTAGGGCGAGACGAGGATCGCGCCGGCGACGGGGCGCTGTGCGGCCACGTGCGCCGCCACCGCGGTGCCGAGGCTGCGCCCGAACGCCACGATGCGGCCGCGGTCGACGTCGGCGCGCGCGGCGACCGCGTCGTGGATCGCCAAGCCGTCCGCCAACAGATCGCGCGCGCCAGGGGCGCCTTCGCTGTCGCCGTAGCCGCGGTAGTTGAGCGCGACGAACGTCCACCCGCGCGGCCAGCGGCCGTCGGCGAGCGTCCACGACACTTCCTCCGCGTTGCCGCCGAAATACACGACGGCGGGGGCGGGCGCGCCCGCGCCGGGAACGATCCAGCCGGCGAGCCTGGTGCCGTCGGCGGCCGTCACGACGAGCGGCTGCGCATGCCGCGGCAGGTGCGCCGTCGACACGACCGGCTGCGGGAAGAAGATCAGCCGTTCCTGCGCGAGCCACGCGGCGGCGGGAACGCCGAGCGCGAGCGCGGCGGCGACGAGCAGCCATTCCATGAGCGTGCGCCGCCAGTGCGGCGTCGGGTGCGGCATCCGGGCGATGAGCTCGGCGCTCCCGGCGGCGGCGAGCCGTCGCTGCCGGATCCGTTGCGGGAGGCCGTCGGCCAAGCATACGCGAACCGCGGACGCGCCGTCGGGGTCCCGTACTACAATCGCGGTCCCGCCCAACCGCGACGCCGCGTCGCACCCAACGGATCCGCGATGCCCGACCTCGACCGCCTGAACGCGCTGTCCCGCGACGTGCTGTCCGGCCTCAAGCGCGGCGTGGAGAAGGAGAGCCTGCGCGTGCGGCCCGACGGCGCGCTCGCCGCGACGCCGCATCCGGCAGCGCTGGGCTCCGCGCTCACGCACGCGTGCATCACGACCGACTTCTCGGAGTCGCAGCTCGAGCTCATCACCGGCGTCCACCCGACGGGCGACGCCTGCGTGCGCGAGCTCACGGAGATCCACCAGGCCGTCTACCGCGCGATCGGCGACGAACTGCTGTGGGCGGGCAGCATGCCGTGCAAGCTTCCGTCCGACGACGCGATCCCGATCGGCCGCTATGGCACGTCGAACCTCGGCCGTGCAAAGAGCGTGTACCGGACCGGCCTGTCGCATCGCTACGGCCGGCGGATGCAGACGATCTCCGGCATCCACTACAACTTCTCGCTGCCGCACGCGCTGCCCGACGACGACTACTTCGCGCTGATCCGCAACTTCCGCCGGCATTCGTGGCTGCTGCTCTACCTGTTCGGCGCGTCGCCGGCCGTCTGCGCGTGCTTCATCGAGGGCCGCGAGCACCGGCTGGCGCGGCTGTCCGCCGACACGTTCTACCTGCCGCACGCGACGTCGCTGCGCATGGGGCGCCTGGGCTACCAGAGCGACGCGCAGTCGGCGCTCGCGGTCAGCTACAACAGCCTCGCGAGCTACGGCGCGTCGCTGCAGGACGGGATGACGCGGCCGTATCCGCCGTACGAGGCCATCGGCCTCCGCGACGGCGACGACTACCGGCAGCTCGCGACGACGCTGCTGCAGATCGAGAACGAGTTCTACGGCACGATCCGGCCCAAGCGGCGGATCCGGCAGGGCGAGCGCCCGCTGCACGCGCTGCGCGAGCGCGGCGTCGAGTACGTCGAAGTGCGGCTGATGGACCTCGACCCGTTCCTGCCGGTGGGCATCGTGCCCGAGACGATGCGCATGCTCGACGTGTACCTGCTGTACTGCCTGCTCACCGAGAGCCCGCCGGACAGCCCGCAGGAGATCGCGACGTGGGGCCGCAACCAGCACCTCGTCGCCTCGCGCGGGCGCGAGCCGGGGCTGCGACTCGTGCACGGCACGGAAGAGCCCACGCTCGTCGAATGGGGGCGCGACGTCGTGCGCGCGTGCGCGCCGATCGCGGCCGCGCTCGACGCGGCGAACGACACGCGCGCGTACAGCGACGCTCTGGCCGCCGCGACTCGCGCGCTCGACCATCCGGAGACCACGCCGTCGGCGCGCGTGCTGCAGGCGATGGCGAGCGGGCACGAGAATTCGTATTCGCGCTTCGTTCTCGCGGAATCGCGCCGGCATCGCGAGACAATCCTTGCGCTGCCTTATCCGGCGGACCTCGCCGCGCACTTCGCGACGCTGGCCGAGGAGTCGCACGTCCGGCAGCGCGAGATGGAAGCTGCCGACACGATGCCGTTCGAGGAATTCCGGCGGGAGTATCTCGATCCGGCGCGGTTGGGGGTGTAGTCGGCCGGGTTCCCGGGGGCGGCGACCGGGAGGGCTTTCCGGTGGCGACCGGATTAGGCCAAACGTCTGATGGCGCGCGCGCGCCTTCCCGAACAGACTTCTTCCTGGCTTCGGGCGGGTAATCCTTCATTGCTCACCTGTCGTTTCTGACAGTTGCGCGCGTCCGCGTTGCGCGTATCGTGCCTTCACGATCCTCGACCGGGGGCCTCGCGATGGCGACAGGCTGGGCAGTTCGTGTGGCGGTGACGGCGCTCGCGTGCGCGGCGGCGGGCTGCGAGCCTGCGGCCGAGCCGGAGCGGATGCAGCGGGGACGCGTGATCGACCAGGACACCGGCGAGCCGATCGCCGGCGCGATCGTGGTCGGCCGCTACATGGGCGGCATGTCGTGGGGCGGGTCGAGTTGCAACCGTGCGGAGAGCGCGGTGTCGGACGCGCAGGGGTGGTTCGAACTGCCGGTGGACCCGAAGTCGGGGTCGATGCTGAAGGAGGCGTACAAGCGGGGGTACGACCGGGGCAATACCAATCGCTCGGCGTTCCAGAAGGGCGGAAGCAGCAATTGGGCCGTAATGGTGCTGAAGTGGGATGCCGCCAACGGTCGCGCCGAGATGGTCCGCATCGAGCCCGAGCTGTACGCATCGGAAGCGGAAGCGCTGGCGGCATCGGGGGAAAAGGCGAATGCGTTCCTTCGGAGATCGGGTGGGGATCGGCAAGAGCGCCTTACGCAGTTGCGTCTCTACCAGGATGACTGTGCAGGCCCACCCAGGACGACCGCCGGATTGGCGCCGTTCGTCGAGCGGATATTGGCCGAGCAGATCGAATTGGGGGAGCGACCCGATGCCATCGACATCTCAGAAAGGCGCCTCGAACGTGCAAGGAGTCAAGCGGCCGAGGGGCGCCGCAAGTGAGCAATCTTGGCGGTGGCCACGAGCGTACTTGGTTGCGATCGCCACGGCGTCGGTCTTCGGCGTTTCGCCTGTCGAGGCCTACGAGTTCGCGACACATGCGGCACTGACTCGCGAAGCCTACCGATTTTCCCGCCTCAATCCCGAACAACTCTATTCTCCGGCGAGCGGCAGTCTGATCGTCGCACTTGGCTTGGATCGCCGGGATGGGGACCTGGGCTTCGTCTACATCGATCTCGCGGCAACGGGGCCAAAGGTGCGCGTCGCCCTTCCGTTGGATAACCGCCAGTTCGGTGAGCGCAAGATCGACGACGCAAACAAGGAGAGCGGATTCGCAAGGAAACTTCCGTCGCTGGCCGGCTGGCTGATGCTCGGCGCGATCCGCGAAGACGACGTTCCCTATGATGCCGGCGAGGTCGAGAATACGCCGCAGGACGATCCCGCCGGTGCCTTCGTGCGGGTCATGCACCATTTCCACGACCCGTATTTCGATCGCCCGCTCGTGGTAGGCGCCGGGCCGACGCCCAATCGCGCCGTCGATTGGGCGATCGCGGGTGCGGCTGGAGGCGCCGGCCGCGCCAACAACTTCAGCGTTGCCAGCGCGCGGGAGGCGATGTGGCGGGCTTTGACGCTCAAGGAGCGCCCGCCGGCCAGCGCGTCCACCGGGCCGTTGGCCGATCTGGTCTTCGCGCCGTCGACGGAGATTCCGACGCGGGAGTCGCTGCGCGTCGCCTACTGGGCGACCACGTTTCGCGCGCTGGGCGACGTCGTGCATCTGCTGCAGGACATGGCCCAGCCGCAGCACACGCGCAACGATCCGCACGCCGGGCTCGGCTGCATCGGGCAGAACTGCGCGCTCGGGCACAAGAGTTATTACGAAACCTACGTGGAAGCGCGCGTGAAGGGCGCCCACGCGTTCTCGCTGCGGGAGCGGTTCTTTTCCACGTTCGGCATCAAGAACGTCGACGAAGAGGTCAAGGTCGCGCCACCGAAATTCGACGGCTACGATCCGGTACGCCTTGGCAGCTATGCGCTCTACTTCGCCACCGCGACCGGCTCTGCGAGCACGGGAGGCGCCGGCTTGGGCAACTACAGCAACCGCGGTTTCTTCTCCGCCGGCACGGTGCCGGGAGCCATTGCCGACCCGGCGGAACGCTATCCGTTGCCGGATCCGGTCGCCCTGGTCCCCGCCACGATTTCCGGCAACGAACTCGTCAATGCGGCGGGCAAACCGATCGGTCGCGGTGCGCTGCTGCAACTGAAGGGTCCCGTTGTCGACAACTTGCGCCCCGAGAATTCCGAAGCTGGCGTGCCACTGGTGTCGTACGGCGTGTTCGACCAGTTCCTCCGGGAGAAAGGCAAGGGCGGCTACGTGCTCACGCACTACAACTATGCCGAGCAAGCACGCCTGCTCCTCCCCCGCGCCGTCGCCTACTCCGCCGGCCTCATCGACTACTTCTTCCGCGGCATGCTGGAGATCGGCCTGCCGGACGAAGGTGTGTACGCGGCCACCGACAACAGCGCGGCGATCTGCAAGGACACTTGCGGCTTCGACCGCGTGAAGCTCAAGCTCACCAACGCGACGCCGGGCGAGGCCATGGGACCCGGCGTGGCGGTGGCGGTAGTCAAGTACCACCGCAACACCTGCTACCGCAGCGACCTGACCGGCGACCCGGGTGGCCCCAACTTCGCCGGCAACGGTTGCCGTAACGCCGAGGAGGAGATCGTGGTGTCCGACGCGGCGGCGATCGCGGCACTCCCCGCGGGCGCGACGCTGCCGCTCAAGTTCGACTTCACGCAACGGAAGATCCCGATCAACGCCACCGACGTGACGCTGCAGTTGGTGTACCGGGGCAAGCTGGGGCAGGAGGACGACGCGGTGGCGGTGACCAGCCGCAACGTCGCGGAGCCGAGCTACGTGGCGCTGGAGAACGCGACCGACTACCGGTTCAGTACGACGACCGGCAGCTACGCGCCGTCGGGGGCCCCGGTGGCGTTCGCCGGGGCGACGGTGACCTTCGCGGCGGCCGGCAAGCCGCTGGCCACGGCGGCGACGGTGCCGGCGCCGGGGTACGCGCAGCTGGCATTCCTGGGCGAGCGCGCGGCGACGGCGGTGAAGGTGGACTTCGCGGCAGCGGTGTTGAGCGGCGGGCACCCGCTGACGGTAGCGCTGCCGGCGTTCGAGTTCTACCTGCCGGCGGGGCCCGCCACGAACTACGGGAGCACCTGGGCGGTGGCACCGGTGCGGGGGCTGTACCGGCGGTTCGTGTACAGCGTGGCGCGGGCGGCGAACTACGAGGTGTACCAGTGCGCGCCGGACTTCAATCCGCTGGCGTGCACCGAGGCGACGCTACCGCCGCTGACCGCCGCCAACGCGGTGCCGTGGGTGGTCGACTTCAAGTAGCCAGAGAAGCGGCAGTCGCCAGCCGGGCGAGTTGCGTCGAGGGCATTGAGCGGCGATACGGGGGGCGTCCGAGTCATGCGCCCGAGCGCAGCGCGTCGATTCGAACCCAATCACCCGGGCTTCGCTGGTATCGCCAGAACCACCATCCGTTGGCGGCACGCTTGCACACCGCACTTGCCGCTGCGGTTGGGGAGTTATAGACCTTCCCCTTCCATCGTATCGTCAGGTCGCGACGCAGCGTGGCCTTGAACGTCTGCCCCTTGAGCGAGCCCCGGACCGGGATCGCCTTCCTGAGGAGTGGCTTGACGTCCTCTTCTTCCTTCTCGATCCCGAAGATGCCGTCGATTTCCTTGCGCTTCTTGGCCTCCAGCGCAGCCTTGAACTTGCGCGCAATCGGCTGCGCGCCGGCGAACTTGCCGAGCTGCTTGTTGCCGGGAGGCTCGGCGATCCGCAGCATCAGCGATTCCAGCTCCCTCAAGTGCTGATCGCCAATCGTGAGGTAGACGCTGAACGAGTCCCAGATCTCGCTATGCTTGTCGCGCAGGTGCGTCTTCAGCCGGCCGCGCAGATCGGAGGCGAGACCGACGTAGTACAGCTTGCCCTTGCGGAACAACGCGTAGACGCCGTTGCGCCGGCCGATGAATCCGCTGACAACGTCGAAGTGCCTTTCCAACGCCTCCCGCGAGATTTTTTCGAGGTATTGGGTGACGAGCTTTGGCGTCTTCTTCTTTCTTCCTGTCACGAATGTCTCTCCGCGTTTGATGCACGCTGCCGGCGACCGACACGTTGGTGATGGTACCCCTGCAACCGGACTCCCCTTGCTTCACGTGTCATGCCGTTACCGGCAAGCGGGCCCGGCTCATCCGCCGGCCTCCAGCTCGCGCGCCAGCTCGCGCACGTAGCGGGTGTAACTGAACACCCGTCCGCGCTGGCGATGCGTCAACTCGCCGACGATCCGCAGCGCTTCGAGATGCGCCAGCGACTTGTTGACGGTGGCGGCGGTCAGCCCCGTCGCCTTGACCAGCGCGAGTGACGTGGCGATCGGCCGGCGCTGCAGCGCATGATGCACGACGAGCGCCGATGTCGCCGCGCGGCCCAGCCCGGCGATCCGGTCGCGGTCGGCGTCGACCATTGCCAGCAGCGCGTTGGCCGTGGTCACCGCCTGCGTGGCGCTGACCTGCACGCCCTCGGCGAAGAAGTCGAGCCAGCGCTCCCAGTCGCCGCTCTGCCGCACCTCGTTCAGCAATTCGTAGTAGTGCGCACGGTGCCGCTTGAAGTAGAGGCTCGGGTAGAGCATAGGCGCGCGCAGCACGCCGTCGGCCACCAGCTGCAGCACGATCAGCAGGCGCCCGAGACGGCCGTTGCCGTCGAGGAATGGGTGGATCGTCTCGAACTGCACATGCGCTAGCGCAGCCTTGATGAGCGGCGGCGTGGCCTCGGGCTCGTCGTTGAGGAAACGCTCGAAGGACGCTAGGCACTCTGGCAGCGCGTCGGCCGGCGGCGGCACGAACGCGGCGTTCCCGGGCCGGGTGCCGCCGATCCACACTTGCGAGCGCCGCACCTCGCCCGGCATCCTGCCGCGCCCGCCGGGGTGCGTCAGCAGAACCTTGTGCATCCCGGACAGCAGGCGCATGCACAATGGCATGCCGCCCGCGAGCAATTTCATGCCCCGCTCCAGCGCCGCAACGCAACGGCTCACCGCGCGCGCGTCGTCCACTGGCACACCGGGCTGCGCGTCGACCTCGTACAGCAGCAGGTCGGCCAGTGACGACTGCGTGCCTTCGATCTGCGACGACAGCACCGCCTCCTTGCGCACGAAGCTGTAGAGCAGCAGCGACGCGTTGGGAAGGTGCGCGGTGATCGCATCCAGCCGACCGAGCGCCAGCAGCGCGTCGTCGAAGTGCCGGCGCAGCGCAGGCGACCACACCAGCGGTGGCTCCGGCGGCAGCGGCACAGGCACGAACGCCATGAACGGCTCGCCGGCCTTGGCGACCTTCACGTACTTGCCGGGCGGGGGTCGGTGCACGGGCGTGGAGCCGAACCTGAAATAGCGGCAGTCGTTATTTTAGGTTGTTACTGCAACGTAAATCAACGGGGGCGCTTGATTCACGTTCTGGGCTAATTCGCACCCCGGCGAACGCCCCGGCACGCAGTATCATGGCGCATCGAGACGCGCCCGGCGCGTCATCCGCCCGATCCGCCCACCGCAATGACCTGGTCGATCCTCGCCCGCGACGCCGGCGGCGCCTTTGGTGTGGCCGTTGCGAGCCGCTTCTTCGCGGTCGGCGCGCTGTGCCCGCACGCGCGCAGCGGCGCGGGCGCGCTGGCGACGCAGGCGCTCGTCAATCCGCGCTACGCGAAGCCCGGGCTCGACCTGCTGTCCGAGGGCACGCCCGCCGCCGAGGTCGTGCGGCTGCTGACGGCCGGTGACGAAGGCCGCGCGTCGCGCCAGCTCCACGTGATCGACACGCTGGGTCGCACGGCGGCGCACACCGGGACGGCGTGCATCGACTGGTGCGGGCATCGCGCCGGCCCCGACTACTCGATCGCGGGCAACATGCTGGCCGGCCCGCAGGTGCTCGCGGACACCGCCGCCGCGTTCGAGCGGGCGGCCGACCTGCCGTTCGCCGAGCGCCTGCTCGCGGCGCTCGAAGCCGGCGACGCGGCGGGCGGCGACAAGCGCGGCAAGCAGGCGGCGGCGCTGCTCGTCTGCACGACCGAGGATTACCCGTTCCTCGACCTGCGCGTCGACGACCACGACGAGCCGTTCGTCGAGCTGCGGCGCCTGTACGAGAAGAGCCTCGAGCGTTTCCAGCCGTTCGTCGCCTGCCTCCCGTCCCGCGCGCGCCCCGCGGGCATCACGGACCGCACCGTCATCGAAGCGGAAGTCGCGCGGTTCCAGACGGAGCGCGCGGGACGCGGCGCCGGCGCGCGATGACGGCGCTGCTCGAGGTCCGCGACCTCCGGACGCACTTCGCGACCGAGGGCGGGGAGTTCGCCGCCGTCGACGGCGTGAGCTTCACGCTGGAGCCGGGGCGCACGCTGGGGCTCGTCGGCGAGTCGGGCTGCGGCAAGAGCGTGACGTCGCTGTCGATCATGGGGCTCGTCCCGCAGCCGCCCGGCCGCATCGCCGGCGGGCAGATCCTGTTCGACGGCGAGGACCTGCTGCGGATCCCGCCGGCCGAATTGCGCGAGCTGCGCGGCAACCGCATCTCGATGATCTTCCAGGAGCCGATGACGTCGCTCAATCCGGCGTTCACCGTCGGCGACCAGATCGCCGAGGCGATCCTGCGCCACCGGCAGGTGACGAAGGCGGAGGCGGCGGAGCAGGCGATCGCGATGCTGCGCCGCGTGCGCATCCCGTCGCCGGAGCAGCGCTTCCACGACTACCCGCACCGGCTGTCCGGCGGCATGCGCCAGCGCGTGATGATCGCGATGGCGCTCGCGCTGTCGCCGAAGCTGCTGATCGCCGACGAGCCGACGACCGCGCTCGACGTGACGATCCAGGCGCAGATCCTCGAGCTGATGCGCACGCTGCGCGACGAGACGGGCACCGCGATCATCCTGATCACGCACGACCTCGGCGTGATCGCCGAGGTGGCCGACGAGGTCGCCGTCATGTATTCGGGGAAGATCGTCGAGCGCGCACCGGTCGCGGCGCTGTTCGCCGAGCCGCAGCATCCGTACACGATCGGCCTCCTGGGCTCCATTCCGCAGCTGCACCTCGAGCAGGACCGGCTGGCGACGATCGAGGGGCAGGTGCCCAACGCGTTCACGCCGGTCGCCGGCTGCCGGTTCCATCCGCGCTGCCCGTTCGCCGTCGAGCGCTGCCGCCGCGAGGAGCCGTCGCTCGCGCCGGTGACGCCGGGCCACGACGCGGCGTGCTGGCGCGCGCCGCTCCCGGTCCCGGCCGGTCCGGATGCCGTCGCGCCGGATGCGGTGCGGGCCTGACGCGCGAAATCCGTCGCCATGAATCCGCCGACCACGATCGGGAACGCATCCGCGCCGAAGCCGCCGCTGTTGCGCGTCGAGGCGCTGACGAAGCACTTCCCGATCCGCCGCGGGCTGTTCGGCGCCGCGACGGGCATGGTCCGTGCGGTCGACGGCGTGAGCTTCGACGTCGCGGTCGGCGAGACGCTGGCGCTCGTCGGCGAATCCGGCTGCGGCAAGTCGACCACGGGCCGGCTCGTGCTGCGGCTGCTCGAGCCCACCGCCGGTCGCGTGGAATTCGACGGCGCCGACGTCTTCGCGCTGTCCGAGTCCGCGATGCGCGCGCTGCGCGGGTCGCTGCAGATCATCTTCCAGGACCCGTTCGCCTCGCTCAATCCGCGGATGACGGTCGGCCAGACGCTCGACGAGCCGCTGGCGCTGCACGGGCTTGCCGAAGGGCGCCGGCGCGCGCGCGTCGCGGAGATCCTCGACCTCGTCGGGCTGCCGATGCAGTATGCGCGCCGGTATCCGCACGAATTCTCGGGCGGGCAGCGGCAGCGCATCGGCATCGCGCGCGCGCTCGCGGTCGAGCCGCGGCTCGTCGTCTGCGACGAGCCGGTCTCCGCGCTCGACGTGTCGATCCAGGCGCAGGTGGTCAACCTGCTGCGCG
The DNA here is from genome assembly GCA_041911995.1 of Casimicrobiaceae bacterium. Lineage (GTDB taxonomy): Bacteria > Pseudomonadota > Gammaproteobacteria > Burkholderiales > Casimicrobiaceae > VBCG01. Next base: position 22,690 of record JAYRNW010000328.1, read on the forward strand.
ACCTGCAGCAGCGGCTCGGCCTCTCCTACATCTTCATCGCGCACGACCTGGCCGTCGTCAAGTTCATCGCGACGCGCATCGCCGTCATGTACCTCGGGCGCATCGTCGAGTACGCGGACAAGCGGGCGCTGTTCGCGGCGCCGCGGCATCCGTACACGCAGGCGCTGCTGTCGTCGATCCCGGTGCCCGAGCCTGCGCTCAAACGCACGCGCGTCGTGCTGCAGGGGGACGTGCCCAACCCGGCGGACCCGCCGTCGGGCTGCCATTTCCGCACGCGGTGCCCGCACGCGCGACCGCGCTGCGCCGAGGAAGCGCCGCCGCTCGTCGCGGAAGCCGACGGGCATGCGGTGGCCTGCCATTTCTGGCGCGAGATCGCGCCGGCGGCCCCGCTCCTCGCCGGCACCGCAGCGGTACCGCGCAACCCGCGGCTGGAGGCGCTGCAGCGCGCGTTCCGCGCGCCGTCCGCGACCGCCGACGCTGCGTCGTAGTGCTATGCTCGAACGGATTTCCTGCCTGGAGGGCCGACCATGATTCCGAAGCTCCCGCTGCGTACCCTCTTCGCCGCCGCCGCGCTCGGCGCCGCGCTCGCCGCCGTTCCCGCCGCCGCGCAAACGCTGCGCTTCGGCCTGGCCGAGGACCCGGACGTGCTCGACCCGACGCTCGCGCGCACGTTCGTCGGCCGCATCGTGTTCGCGGCGCTGTGCGACAAGCTGTTCGACATCGACGAGAAGCTCAACATCGTCCCGCAGCTCGCGGAGAGCCACGCGTGGTCGCCCGACGGCAAGGCGCTGACGATCAAGGTGCGCCCCGGCGTCACGTTCCACGACGGCGAGAAGCTCGACGCCGCGGCGGTCAAGTACAACATCGAGCGGCACAAGACGATGGCGGGGTCGAACCGCCGCGGCGAGCTCGCGCTGGTGACGACCGTCGACGTCGTCGACCCGATGACCGCGCGGATCAACCTGTCGAGCCCGTTCTCGCCGCTGCTCGCGCAGCTCGCCGATCGCGCCGGGATGATGGTGTCTCCGAAGGCGGCGCAGGCGGCCGGCGAGAAGTTCGGCGCCAATCCCGTGTGCTCGGGTCCGTTCAAGTTCGTCGAGCGCGTCGCGCAGGACCGCATCGTGCTCGAACGCTATCCGAATTACTGGAACAAGGGGCAGGTCCACCTCGACCGCATCGTCTACCTGCCGATCGTCGACGCGACGGTGCGCCTCGCGAACCTGAAATCGGGGCAGCTCGACTTCATCGAGCGGATGGCGGCCTCCGACGTCGCGGCGATGAAGAGCGACAGCCGGTTCCGGATCTCGAAGATCACGGAGATCGGCTACCAGGGCATCACGCTCAACGTCGGCAAGAGCGACCTCGCGAAGACCACGGCGATCGGCAAGGATCCGCGCGTGCGCGAGGCCTTCGAGCTGGCGCTCGACCGCGACGGCATCGTGCAGGTCGTGATGGAAGGGGAGGCCGAGGCCGGCAACCAGTGGGTTGCGCCGACCAGTTCGTACTACGCGAAAAACGTGCCGATCCCGAAGCGCGACGTGGCGCGCGCGAAGGCACTGCTGCAGCAGGCGGGCATGCCCAACCCGACCGTCACGCTGATGACGCCGACGACGTCCGACGCGCAGAAGATCGCGCAGGTCGTGCAGGCGATGGTCAAGGAAGCGGGGTTCGACGTGAAGATCCAGTCGACCGAGTTCGCGACGTCGCTCAATCTCGCCGACAAGGGCGAGTTCGACGCCTACGTGCTCGCGTGGAGCGGCCGCGCCGACCCGGACGGCAACATCTACAGCTTCGACGCGTGCAAGCAGCCGCTCAACTACGCCGGCTACTGCAAGCAGGAGGTCGACGACCTGCTCAACAAGTCGCGGACGACGTCCGATCCCGCGGAGCGCCGCAAGGCGTACGAGCAGGTGGCGGCGATCGTGCTGAAGGACCGGCCGATCGTCTACCTGTTCCACCGGCACTGGCTGTGGGCGTACACGAACAAGCTGTCGGGGCTGCGCACGATTCCCGACGGCCTCGTCCGCGTCCAAGGCCTCAAATTCAACTGACACAAAGCACTTCCGTGTCATCCCGAGCGCAGCGAGGGATCTCGCGCACCACAGTCGCCGTGTCATCCCGAGCGCAGCGAGGGATCTCGCAGGCCACAGTCGCCGTGTCGTTCCGGACGCGGCGAGGACCCGGCCGGTGCAGGCGTTCCTGACCCGCCGCATCGCCACGATCGTCCCGACGCTCCTGTTCGTGACGATCCTGATCTTCGGGCTGCAGCAGCTGCTGCCCGGGGACCCGGCGATCGTGCTCGCCGGCGAGGAGCGCGACCCGAGTGTGGTCGCGTACCTGCGGCAGAAGATGCACCTCGACGAGCCGCTGCCGGTCCGCTACGCGTACTGGCTGGGCGGTGTCGTGCGGGGCGACCTGGGCGAGTCGCTGCGGATGCAGAAGCCGGTGACGGCGCTGATCGCGGAGAAGCTGCCGGTGACCATCGAGCTCGCGCTCATCGCGATCGTCATCGCGCTCGCGATCGGCATCCCCGCGGGCATCGTGTCGGCGGTCGCCAAGGGGACGTGGTGGGACTACGCGGCCAACGCCGTGGCCCTGTGGGGGCTGTCCACGCCCAACTTCTGGCTCGGGATCATGCTGATCCTGCTGTTCTCGGTCCAGCTCGGCTGGCTGCCGGCATCGGGCTACGTGAGCCCGTTCGAGGACCTGCGCGCGAACCTGGCCGCGATGATCATGCCGGCGTTCGTGCTCGGCAACGCGATCGCCGCCGTGCTGATGCGCCACACGCGCAGCGCGATGCTGCAGGTGCTGTCGTCCGACTACGTGCGCACGGCGCGCGCGAAGGGTCTCGCCGAACGCGTGGTCGTGCTGAAGCACGCGCTGCGCAACGCGCTGACGCCGATCATCACGCTGGGTGCGCTCGAGCTCGGCACGCTGCTGTCCGGCGCGGTGCTGACCGAGCAGGTGTTCACGATCCCCGGCTTCGGCAAGCTGATCGTCGACGCGGTGTTCAACCGCGACTACGCGGTGGTCCAGGGCGTCGTGCTGTTCACGGCGACCGCGTACATCGCGCTCAACCTGCTGGCCGACGTCGCGTACTTCCTCGTCAACCCGCGGCTGCGCGGGTAGGACCGCCGGTGGCCACGCTCGCAATCGACGTCCTGCCGCGGGAGCGGAGCCCGGGGCGGCGCGCGTTCGCGCGGCTTGCGAAGCGGCGCGCGGCGATGCTCGGGCTCTTCTTCGTCGCGTTCTTCGTCGCCGTGGCGATCCTCGCGCCGTGGCTCGCGCCGTACGACCCGCTCGCGACGAGCTGGTCGGCGATCCGCAAGGCGCCGTCCGCGGCGCACTGGTTCGGCACCGACGAGATCGGCCGCGACGTGCTGTCGCGCGTGATCTTCGGCGCGCGCGCCTCGCTGCTCGCGGGGCTCGTGTCGGTGTCGATCGCGCTGTCGCTCGGCGTGCCCATCGGCCTTCTCGCCGGCTACGCGGGGCGCTGGCCGGACGCGCTCATCTCGCGGATGACCGATGCGATGCTCGCCACGCCGTTCCTGATCCTCGCGATCGCGCTCGCGGCGTTCCTCGGCCCGAGCCTCACCAACGCGATGATCGCGATCGGCATCTCCGCCACGCCCATCTTCATCCGGCTGACGCGCGCGCAGGTGTTGACGGTGAAGGTCGAGGACTACATCGAGGCGGCGCGCGCCGTCGGCAACCCGCACCTGCGCATCGCGGTGCGGCACATCCTGCCCAACGTGATTCCGCCGCTGATCGTGCAGTCGACGCTCGCGATCGCCGCCGCCGTCATCGCCGAGGCGAGCCTGTCGTTCCTCGGGCTCGGCCAGCAGCCGCCGGCGCCGAGCTGGGGCAGCATGCTCAACACGGCGAAGAACTACGTCGAGAACGCGCCGTGGATGGCGGTCTGGCCGGGCGTGTCGATCTTCCTGCTCGTGCTCTCGTTCAACCTGCTGGGCGACGGCCTGCGCGACGCGCTGGATCCGCGGCACGCGTAGCCGGCGCATCCGGGCCGCCGGCACTCGGCAAGGCGACGTCGCGCGGTCGTACCCGACACACCTCGATATCCGCACGATGCCCCTCCTCACGCTCCAGGACGCCGAGCTCGCGTTCGGCCTGCACCCGCTGCTCGACCGTGCGGCGCTGGCCGTCGACGACGGCGAGCGCATCGGGCTCATCGGCCGCAACGGCACCGGCAAGTCGTCGCTGCTCGCGGTGATCGCGGGCCGCGCGTACCTCGACGACGGCGAGGTGAAGCGGCGCGATCCGCTGCGCGTCGTGCTGGTCGAGCAGGAGCCGCAGCTGCCGCCGGCGTCGTCGCTGCGCGAGAGCCTCGCGCTGCGCGGCGGCCTGACGGACGCGAACCCGGCGTTCCACGACGAGCGCGAGCGCTGGCGCGTCGAGGCGCGGCTGGTCGAGTTCCTGCACCGGTTCGGCCTCGACGAGGCCGCCGATCCGCAGGCGGCGTCGGGCGGCGAGACGAAGCGCGCGGCGCTGGCGCTCGCGCTGGCGCTCACGCCGGACCTGCTGCTGCTCGACGAGCCGACCAATCACCTGGACCTCGACGGCATCGTCCTGCTGGAGGAGCTGCTGCGCCGGCAGCCGGCGGCGATCGTGATCACGCACGATCGCGCGTTCCTCGACCGCGTGGCGACGCGGATCGTCGAGCTCGATCGCGGCCTGCTGCGGTCGTACCCGGGCAACTTCGCGGCCTACGAGGCGCGCAAGGCCGACGAGCTCGCCGCCGAGACGATCGCCAACCGCAAGTTCGACGCGTTCTGGAAGCAGGAAGAGGCGTGGATCCGCAAGGGCATCGAGGCGCGGCGCACGCGGGACGTGGGCCGCGTGCGGCGGCTGGAGGCGCTGCGGCGCGAGCGGGCGCAGCGGCGCGAGCGGCTGGGCGAGGTCCGGTTGTCGCTCGACGCGGGCGAGCGCTCCGGCAAGCTGGTCGCGGAGCTCCGGCACGTGACCAAGCGCTACGGCGAGCGTGCGGTCGTGCGCGACCTCGACCTCACGGTGATGCGCGGCGACCGGCTGGGGATCATCGGTCCCAACGGCGCCGGCAAGTCGACGCTGCTGAAGCTGATCCTCGGCGAGCTCGCGCCGGACGCGGGCACCGAACGGCGCGGCACGAAGCTCACGGTGGCGTACTTCGACCAGATGCGCGCGCAACTCGATCCCGAGCGCACGCTCGCCGACACGATCAGCCCGGGCTCGGAGTGGGTCGAGCTCGCGGAGGGGCGCCGGCACGTGCTGACGTATCTCGCCGACTTCCTGTTCCCGCCCGAGCGCGCCAACGCCCCGGTCAAGATGCTCTCGGGCGGCGAGCGCAACCGGCTGCTGCTCGCGCGCCTGTTCGCGCAGCCCGCGAACCTGCTGGTGCTCGACGAGCCGACCAACGACCTCGACCTCGAATCGCTCGACCTGCTGGAGGCCACGCTGCAGGGCTACGCCGGCACGCTGCTGCTGGTGAGCCACGACCGCCGGTTCCTCGACAACGTCGTTACGCAGACGCTGGTTGCCGAGGGCGACGGCAGGTGGAAGGAATACGTCGGCGGCTACAGCGATTGGGTCGCGCAGCGGCCGGCGCCCGCCGCCGTCACGGCCGCGGAGCCCGCGCCGGCGCGCACCGAGCCGCGCCGCGCGACGACCCGTCCGCCGCGGCTCACGTTCAAGGAGCAGCGCGAGCTGGAGGCACTGCCGGCGGAGCTCGAAGCGCTCGAGCGCGAGCAGCTCGCGCTGACCGAGGCGATGAGCGCGGCCGACTACCACCGGCGCGGCGCCGACGCGATCAAGGCCGACCGCCTGCGCGCGACCGAGATCGAGCGGCTGCTCGCCGAGAAATTCGAGCGCTGGGGCGCGCTCGACGCCAAGGCATCGCTCAAGTAGCGGCCGGGCCTGCGCCGGTCACGGCTGCGCCGGCCGCCGCGCGCCGGGGCTCTCCCTGACGTCCGCCTCGAAGAGCTCCTGCAGTTGCGCCGCGGCCTGCGCAGTCGTCTGGATGAACTGCTGCTCGTCCTGGCGCACGGCGTACTGGACGTCGAGCAGCGCGCTGTCGTGCTCGCGGAAGATCTCGACGGCGCGCTTCGCCTGCGCCTCGTCGAGCCCGGTCGCGACCAGCGCCTGCCGCGCGGTCTCGAGGCTCGACAGGAAGGTCTCGCGCTCGATCGCGGCGACGTCGAGGTCGCGCAGCCGGTAGAGGTGCACGCGGTTGCGCGCGCGGGCGAGGATCGGCAGTTCGGGGAAGTGCCTGCGCACGACGGCGGCGGTCTTGAGCGACGCGTCGACGTCGTCGATGGCGAGCACGAAGAGCTTGGCGTCGCGCGCCTTCGCCGACTCGAGCAGCTCGAGCCGCGACGCGTCGCCGTAGTAGACCTTGTTGCCGAACCGGCGCACGAAGTCGACCTGCTGGTAGCTGATCTCGATCGCGGTGAACGGGATGCCGGCCATCCGCAGCACGCGCGAGACGATCTGCCCGTACCGCCCGTAGCCCGCGATGATCACCGGGTTGCCGGGGCCGTCGATCAGGTCGAACTCGGGCGGCTTGCGCCGCTCGAGCCAGCGCGAGCGCAGCCGCTCGTGGGCGACGAACGTCAGCGGCGCGAGCAGCATCGACACCGTCACCGCGAGCACGAGGAACTGCGCGGTCGCCGCGTCGAGGATCCGCTCGCCCAGCGCCGCCGTGAACAGCACGAACGCGAACTCGCCGCCCTGCGCGAGCCACACGGCGATCGGCAGCGCGTCGCCGCCCGCCGTGCCGGTCGCGCGCGCGATCCCGTACATGAGCGCCGCCTTCACCGCGAGCAGCGCGCACGCCGTGCCGAGCACCGCGACCGGCTGCGCGACGAGCAGCGACAGGTTGGCGCTCATCCCGACCGCCATGAAGAAGAGGCCCATCAGCAGGCCCTTGAACGGCTCGACGTCGGCCTCGAGCTCGTGCCGGAACTCGGAGTCGGCGAGCAGCACGCCGGCGAGAAAAGCGCCGAGCGACATCGACAGGCCGATCGCGCTCATCACGAGCGCGGCGCCGATCACGACGAGCAGCGCGGCCGCCGTGAACACCTCGCGCCCGCCGAAGCGCGCCACGACCTTGAGCGCCGGCCGCATCACGAGGCGGCTGCCGACGACGACCGCGGCGATCGCGCCGATGCCCTTCGCGGCGGTGAGCCAGCCCGCGGAGACTTCGTCGGCGTCCGGCGAGAGCAGCGGCAGCAGCGCGATCAGCGGAATCACCGCGAGGTCCTGGAACAGCAGGATCGCGAACGCGCGGCGGCCCGCCGGGCTCGACAGCTGCCCGCGCTCGCCCAGCCACGCGAGCACGATCGCCGTGGACGACATCGCGAGGCCGAAGCCGGCGACGGTGGCCGCCGGCCACGCCAGGCCGGCGGCGTGGGCGACGGCCGTCACGACGGCCCCCGTCATCACGACCTGCGCGCCGCCCAGGCCGAACACCGGACGTCGCAGCGTCCACAGGCGCGACGGCTCCAGTTCCAGCCCGACGAGGAACAGCAGCAGCACGACGCCCAGCTCGGCGAAGTGCAGCGTGGCCTCGGCGTGCGCGATGAAGCCTAACCCCCACGGGCCGATCAGCGCGCCGGCCGCGAGGTAGCCCAGCACCCCGCCCAACTGCAGCCGGCGGAACAGCGGGACCACGAGGACGGCGGTGCCGAGGAACAGCGCGGCCTGAGCGAGGAAGGACATGGCGCGGGGTTCCCGGGTTCGTTGGGAATGCGAGTGCAGGCAAAGGCGGCCGGCGCTACCGCGATGCCGCGGATTTCGCGGGCTCTCGGGAAGGGGCGGCGGGGGCGCGCGATCCTCGCAACCGCGCCTCGATTTCCCGGCATTCCGGCCCGGCGAATTTCGCGGTCAGCAGGTCGACGAACGCGCGCGAGCGGGCCGGCATGAGCCGGCGTCCGGGGAACACCGCCCAGACGTCGACGGGGTCCGGGTTCCAGTCGGCGAGCACGCGCACCAGTCGGCCGGCGCGCGTATGCGGTTCCGCGAAGTAATCGTTCACTATCGCCAAACCCAGCCCGGCAAGAGACAGTTGCATCAAGGTCTCCGGCGAATTGACCGTCGCCCGGCCGGGTGGAATCCCCGTCCAGCGCTGCGCGCCGCGGGTCAGCGTCCACGGCATGGGATCGCCGTTCCGGCCGAGCACCCGCAGCGCGTCGTGCTCCATCAGCGCCTCCGGCTCGTCCGGCGCTCCGCGCCGCGCGACGTAGTCGGGCGACGCGTAGACGCCACGGGAGAAGACGGCGACGCGGCGCGCCGCCAGCGACGCGTCGTCGTCCAAGTCGCCCATCCGCAGCGCGACGTCGAAGTTCTCGCCGATCAGGTCGACGAACCGAGCGCCCAGGTCGAGCTCCAGTTCGATCGCGGGATGGCGGACGAGGAATTCGGCGAGGAACGGCGTCAGCACGAGGTTCGCGAAGTCGCCCGGCATCGTCACGCGCAGGCGCCCGCTCGGCTCGGCCTGCCGATGCTGCGCCAGCGACGCGGCGGCGGCGACGTCGTCGGCAACCCGGCGCCCGTGCTCGGCGACCGCGCGGCCGAAGTCGGTGACGGTCAGCTTGCGCGTGGTGCGCAGCAGGAGCCGCTCGCCCAGTTCCGACTCGAGTGCCGCGACCCGCCGCGATACGGTCGACTTCGGCAGTCCCAGGCGCCCGGCCGCACGGGTGAAGCTGCCTTCGTCGACCACGCGCGCGAAGAGCACCAAGTCGCCGGGCTCCAGGTTCGCGCTCATTTCATTGTCCTATAAGTGGAATTATCTTGTGCAGTTTCGCATATTTATCTTGCATAGAGCAACAATTACATTGGACTCCATCGCCCACCGACCCGACGGAGACCACGATGAACATCCTGCAGATCAATTCCAGCGCCCGCCGCGAAGGCTCGCATTCGACGCGGCTCGCCGCCCGCCTCGTCGAGCGCCTGCGCGAGGTCGACCCCGAGGCGACCCTCACGGTCCGCGACCTGGCCGTGACGCCGCACCCGGTGCTGGACGAGACGGCGTTGACCGCGCTGTTCACGCCCGCGGCGGACCGGACGCCCGCACAAAAGGCGCGAGTGGCCCTCGACGACGCGTTGATCGCCGAGATCCGGGCGGCCGATGTCGTGGTGCTCGGCGTGCCGATGTACAACTTCGGCGTGCCCGCACAGCTCAAGAACTGGATCGACGCGATCTCGCGGGCGCAGGTGACGTTCCGCTACACGGCGAACGGTCCCGAGGGCCTGTTGCAGGGCAAGAAGGTCTACGTCGCGCTGACGCGCGGTGGCATGTACCGCAACACGCCGGCCGACACGCAGGTGCCGTACCTGAAGACGGTGCTCACGTTCCTCGGCATGACCGACGTGCACTTCGTCTACGCCGAAGGGCTGGCGATGGGTGCGGACGCCGAGCGCACCGGGCTTGCGTCGGCGCACGAACAGATCGACGAGGCCGTCGCGACGTGACGCGCATCACGCGACGACGTAGCGCGCGAGCCGCGCGAGGTCGGGTTCGACGCCGAGCCCCGGCGTGCCGGGCAGCGTGACCCACCCGTCGTCGACGACGAAGGGAAAGACCTCCTCGCGCAGCGGATTCGGATTCGCGTCGACCTCGGCGATGCCCCCGGCGCTGCCGCTCGCCGCGAGCGCGTGCATCGACGCCGCGAGCCCGACGCCGCCGGCGAGCCAGTGCGGGCAGTACGCGATGCCGCGGGCGTCGGCATGCCGCGCGACGTCGAGCCCGCCGCTGATGCCGCCCCACTTGCCGACGTCGGGCTGCACGAACGCGAGCCAGCCGCCTTCGATCGCCTCGTCGAACGCCGCCTGTCCGCGCAGGTTCTCGCCGGCGGCGATCGGCACGGCGCTCGCCTCGCGCAGCGCGCGCCACGCGTCCGCCGGCTGATCGGCGGCGAGCGGTTCCTCGATCCAATGCGGCCGATACGGCGCGAGCTCGGCGATGCGCGCAACGGCCTCGTCGGGGCCCCATGCCTGGTTCGCGTCGCACATGATCATCGCGGCGTCACCCAGCGCCGCGCGCATCGCGGCCAGGTTGGCGACGTCGCGCGCGGCCCCGAAACCCACCTTCAGCTTGAATGCGCGATACCCCTCGGCGCGCCTGGCGAGCGCGACGGCGTCGACACGGTCGGGGCCGATGCCGCTCGCGTAGACGCGGACGCGGCCCTGCCCGCCCCGGTGTTTCCAGAGCGGCGCGCCGGCGCGCCGGGCGGCGATGTCCCACAGCGCCTGGTCGACGGCGCCGGCGATCTGCGCGAACGGCCCGGGCTCGCCGCACTGGATCGCCATCCGGTGCGTGCGTGCCTCGAGCAGCGCGCGCACCGGTGCCGGATCGTCGGCGGCGGCGCCGGCCAGGAGCGGCGCGAACAGGCTCGCGACGAGCCGCGCGCGGTGCTCGGCGCCGACCTGCGGGAAGTTGGCGAACACCTCGCCCCACCCCCACGCGCCGTCGCTCGCGGAGATGCGCAGGAACACGGCAGGCCGATTCGTCATCGCACCGAACGCGTTGGCCATCGGCTCCGCGATCGGCGCGCGCAGCACCCAGCACTCGACCTTCTCGATCCGTGACGCCATCGTCATGCGTTCCGCGGAGGAATTCGGTAGTCTAATCCGGGGGACCCACGACGAGGACACGCATGAGATCGATCGCCGCCTGCGCACGTGCCACCATCGCGCTGCTGCTGGTCGCCGCGGCCACGCACGCCGCGGGCCAGACGTGGCCGACGAAGCCCATCCGGCTGGTCGTGCCGTTTCCGCCGGGTGGCGCCGTCGACTTCTATGCGCGAGTCGTGCAGCAGCCGCTGTCCGAGGCGCTCGGGCAGACCGTCGTCATCGACAACAAGGCCGGCGCGAGCGGCATGGTCGGCGCCGAGATGGTCGCGAAGTCGCCGCCCGACGGTTACACGCTGCTCATCGGCAACATCGCGTCGCTCGCGATCAACGTCGGCATCTATCCGAAGATGGCCTACGATCCGGCGAAGGACTTCACGCCGGTCGTCCGCACCGTCGACGTCAATTACGTACTGGTCGTGCACCCGTCGGTGCCGGCGAAGACGGTGCCGGAACTCGTCGCGTATGCGAAGGCGAATCCCGGCAAGCTGTCCTACGGTTCGGCCGGCAGCGGCAGCCTGCCGCACCTGGGCACCGAGCTCTTCAAGGCGCAGACCGGCGTCGACATGGTCCACGTTCCGTACAAGGGCGGCGGACCGATGGTGACGGATCTCCTGGGCGGCAGCGTGCAGGTGGTCATCGGCGATCAGGCGAACCTGATGCCGCACGTGGCGACCGGCAAGCTGCGCGCGCTTGCCGTGGCCACGCCGAAGCGCTCGCCGAATGCGCCCGATCTGCCGACGATCGCCGAGAGCGGCGTGCCCGGCTTCGACGCAACCGCGTGGCAGGGCGTGGTCGGGCCCGCCGGCATGCCGGCGGACGTCGTCAAGCGCCTGAACGATGCGTTCAACGGGGTAATGGCGATCCCCGCCGTGCGCGAGAAGCTCGTCGGGGGCGGCCTCGAGCCCATCGGCGGCACGCCCGAGCAGTTCGGCCGCTTCATCGGCAGCGAGATCGCCAAGTGGACGAGAATCGCGAAGGACGTCGGGGCGAAGGCGGAATGATGATCTCCGCGCGTCCGCCGTCGCATGCGCCTCGGCGCTACGGCTTCCGTGCCGCCGCTGCGCCTTCGTCGATGCCGAGCGTCAGCAGCTGCAGCCAGTCGCCGAGGACGCCGTGCGGACCCACGACATGGCCGCGGGTCAGGAAGAGGAGATCGACCATGGGCACCGGCCGGGCCGGCATGTACGTGTCGAGGCGCGCCTGCATGGTCCGGAACAGCTCGGTGCGCGCGGGTCCGTTCGGCATCACCAGAGCCTTATCGAACGCGGCATCGAATTCCGGATCGCGATAGCAGCTCATGTTGAAGCCGCCGATCGCGCGGCTGGCGAAGTTGGTCATGACGTCGATGCCGTCGGGAAGCCCCAATCCGATGTCCATGAGCGCCATGCCGTAGCGGCACTGGGCCATCCGCTTCACCCGCTCGTTCGCGGGCCTGGATTCGAAGCTGACACGCACGCCGATGCGGTCGAACATCCGCTTCGTGAACTCGGCCATTCTGCGTGCGTCCGAGTTCGTGCCGATCAGCCACGAAACCGTCAGCGCCGACCCGTCCGGTTGCCGGCGATAGCCGTCGGCGGCGCGCGTGTAACCGGTTCGGTCGAGCAGGGTGTTCGCGGCCGCAGGATCGAAACGGATCGGGCTGCGGTAGTCGGCGAGGTGGCCTTCGATGCCTGGGGGTACGAGCTGGTTTCGCAACGATGCCTGGCCGTCGTAGACGACGCGGATCCATTCGGCGTCGTCGAACGCGAGGGCGATGGCGCGACGCAGCGCGACCTTTTCGCGCGAAGTGCCGCCGACGACCGGATCGAGCATGCTGAAGAACCACATCAGGACGATCGGCGTCCGGTCCCGAACGAGGCGCAGGCCCGATTTCGCGAGCTCGTCGGTCAGCCGGCCGTCGTGCAGCGCGAGGTCCGGCGACATCAGCATGATGAGGTCGAGCTCGCCCCGGCGAATCGCGAGGAGCTCCGCCGCCGGTTCCGGCGTCGACGAGAATTCGACCCGGTCGACGTCAGGCAGCTGCCTGCCGCGCATCGGATGTGCCGACGCGCGCTCGCGGGAGGCGGGCGTCAGCAGGCTCTCCCAGCGCAACTCGCGAAACGCCGGGTTGCGCACAAGGGTCAGCCGCTGGCCGGGAACGAACGACTCGACCTTGAAGCCGCCGCTGCCGATCGGGTGCTGCCCGTAGCCGTCGCCCTCCGCGTCGACGACTTCGCGCGCGACGCCCGGCATCAGCGGCCACGCCAGCAGCCACGCGAAGCGCGGATCGGGCGCCGTCAACCGGATCCGCAGCGTGTACCGATCGACCACCTCGAGCCCGGAAACGGGGGCATCGTAGTCAAGGGCACGATGCGCGTCCTTCGCGCGCGCGGCGAGCGCATCGAGCCCCTCGATCCGGCCTTCCAGGTAGGAGAGATTCGGCGACCGGAGCCTCGGATCCAGAACTCTGCGCGCCGCGTAGGCGAAGTCCGCGGCGACGAGCTCGCGCGGCTTGCCGCCGAACGCCGGGTGCGGTGTAAACCGGATCCCCGGTCGGATGCGGATCGTGTACGTGCGGAAATCGGCAGAGACTTCCGGCATCGCCGCTGCGGCAAGCGGCACGAGCGCGGGCGGGCGCGCCAGGGGGTCGTGCGCGTACAGCGAATCGTAGATGCCCGCCATGACCATCGATTCCTGCCCGTTCGTGGCGCGGGCGGGATCGAGCGACTCCGGCATCACCGGCAAGCCGACGCGCAGCACGCGCTCCGCGCAGACCGGAAACGCCAGCGCGGCGACCAGCCCGGCGGTGAAGATCGGCGCGAGTCGGAGCAACTTGCGGAGTCCGGACATCACACGCTCCCACGTCACGGTGCGAAGGTTCGGCGCGGCATCGGGCGACCCGCCACGCGCCTGCCGCGCTGTCCTACTTCCAGCAGTACTTCTGGTCGGTGCCGTTGTCCTTGCGCTGCCGCTTCAGCTGCGCGACGTTCTCGGGCTTCGCGAGGTAGTCGCGCTCCTTCGCGACGTTCGCGCGCATGGCGGCGATCGTCCGCTCGAGGTTCTGCGCGCGGTCGCCGGGCCGCGCCGGCACCTGCGGCAGGAACAGCGCCTTGTACGGGTTGTCGATCGTCCACTGCAGCGCGTGCGCCGCGATCTTCTGCTGGCTGGCGACGTCGCAGAACGCGTAGCCGTTGACGACGGGGCCGGCCAGCAGCGCGAAGTTTCGCACGGCGTCCTCGACCTGCGCGAGCTGCGGCGTGTGGACGTCGGCCACGCCCTCCAGCGTGAAGTAGCGGTCCTTCGCTGCGTAGAACCAGAACACCGCGTCGTCGCGCAGGCCGACGTCGTAGAGCCGGATCGCGAGGACCATCAGCGTCATCGGCGTCAGCAGCGCGTTGTCCTTCGCGATCTCGTCGCGCGCACGCGCGACGTCCTCCCGGCGGGTGGGAGCGCGCCCCCCGGCGCACCGCCTTGGGGCCCGGGACAGGCGCGTGGCCGGCCGGGGGCGCC
>JAYRNW010000329.1:0-15220 GCA_041911995.1 Casimicrobiaceae bacterium
AAGACGCTGAAGCGCAAGTTCGCGACGATCGTGTTCGGCACGCTCGACGGCGCGCCCGCGCCCGCGGCCGCCGCGGCCCCCGCGGCCGGCGCGGCGCCGTCGTCCGCCGCGGCGCCGTCGGCCGGCGGCATGGGCGCGTTCCATGCCGGCCTGCCGAAGGCGGCCGAGGTCGGCGACGTCAAGGTCGCGAAGGCGACGGGGCCGGACGCGCGCACGGTGGCCGAGATCTCCGGCAATCCCGCCGCGCTCAAGGACAAGAACGTCGTCGTGCGCGGCAAGGTCGTCAAGTTCACGCCGGGCATCCTCGGCAAGAACTGGCTGCACCTGCGCGACGGCACGGGCTCGGCCGCCGACGGCACCGACGACCTCGTCGTGACGACGATGGCCGAGACCAAGGTCGGCGACGTCGTCGCGGCCAAGGGCGTCGTGCGCACCAACGTCGACCTGGGCTCCGGCTACAAGTACAAGGTGCTCGTCGAGGAAGCGACGCTGGCGCCCTGACGGCTCGGCCAGGTCAATCCCAGCTTGCGAATCTTCCCTCATCAGGACTTTCGCGGCGGTGGTCACCATTCCTCGGCCAGGATTCCAATGGGCCCAGAGCACACCAGGGAGCGACCAGTGGCAGCGGAAAGAAGAGAGGAAGGCACGCAGTTCGTTCGGTACTTCGGGCCGCTGCTTGACGCCCTCAGGGCAATCGGCGGTTCGGCCACGCCCGACGAGGCCATCGACCGCGTTGCCGAAGACCTGAAGATCTCGGACCAGATCCTGAACGAGGTCTTGCCTTCCGGCGGGTCGCGCTTCCGCAATCGCGTTGCATGGGCTCGCTTCTATCTCGTGCGCGAAGGGTTGCTCGACTCGTCCAAGCATGGCGTATGGAGCCTGACCGACAAGGGAACCAAGACCACGCTGACGTACGAGCAATCCGAAGAAATCTTCCGCAGATGGGCAAAGATCTTTCAGGAGCAGCGGCGCAAGCGGGAAAGGGAGGAGCCGGTCGCCGAGAAGGTTGCAGAGGGCACCGGGTCCGTCCCGAAGGACTACCGCGAGGAAGTGCTGGAGGTCTTGCTTGGACTGCCACCCGACGGCTTCGAGCGACTTGCGCAACGCCTCCTTCGGGAAGCGGGCTTTACGCAGGTGCTCGTGACCGGCAAGAGCGGCGACGGCGGAATTGATGGAGTTGGAACCCTTCAGGTGAATCCACTCGTTTCGTTCAAGGTGCTCTTTCAGTGCAAACGCTATGCGAACTCGGTGGCACCATCGCAAGTCCGCGATTTTCGCGGTGCGATGGCCGGTCGCGCGGACAAGGGAATCATCATTACGACCGGGACCTTTACAGCCGAGGCCCGTCGGGAGGCAACGCGCGACGGCGTCCCGCCGATCGAACTCATTGACGGCGAAAAGCTCGTCGACATGCTGGAAAAACTCGAACTCGGCCTGAAGCCGGTGAAGACATACGAGATTGAGCGCGCGTTCTTCCGAGACTTCGAAGCGTAGCGCCCCCTGGCCGCGACGGCCCGATCGGGTCATAATGCACGGCCTGCCACGAAAGGGCGTGACGATAATGATCCTGACCGCGGTGCTGATCCCCTCCGCCGAAGGCGGGTTCACGGCGCTGAATCCCGAGACGGGAACCACCACGCAGGGCGAGACCGTCGAAGAAGCGCTGGCCAACCTCCGGGAGGCGACCGAGCTTTACTTGGAGGAGTTTCCGCTTCGGACTTCGGGGCAGCCGCTGGTCACGACGTTTCAGGTCGCGGTGAATGCCTAGAACCCGCCGGGCCGCCCCAACGGCACGGCCCCCCTCGGGCGGGAGGCGCGCGAAAGCGCGCTTCGGGGGGTGACCAGTCTCCCTCGCGTCTCCGGTGCGCAGACCATTCGCGCGCTGGAGAGGCTCGGGTTTGTTCTGCTGCGCCGACGGGGCAGCCACGTGGTGATGCGACGGGGCACCGTCGGTTGCGTCGTTCCCGACCACCGTGAATTGAAGACGGGCACGCTTGCCGGAGTCCTGAAGCAGGCTGGCGTCAGTGTCGAGGAGTTCATAGCCGCGCTGCGTTGAGGTCTGCCGGCCGCGGTCGCCTCCGGCAGTCGGCCCCTTCATGCGGCGTGCTGTCGTACCCTGCCCGCGGCAGCGCCAGTCCGCCGCAAACCTCCACTACGCCACGAGACACGCCATGCCCGCCACGATCGTCGACTCACGCATCTTCGGCAACATCTTCTCGACGGACGCCATGCGCCGCGTGTGGTCCGACGAGAACCGCACGGCGAAGTACATCGACGTCGAGCGCGCGCTCGCGATCGTGCAGGGGCGCCTCGGCATCATCCCGCAGGAGGCGGCCGCCGAGATCGTCCGCAACTGCGACCTCGGCAAGTTCGACCTGGACAAGCTGCGCGCGCAGACCGAGCGCATCGGCTACCCGATCCTCGGCGTCGTGTCGCAGCTGAACGCGCTGTGCCGCGACCGGCTGGGCGAGTACTGCCACTGGGGCGCGACCACGCAGGACGTCACCGACACGGCGACGGTGCTGCAGATCCGCGAGGCGCTCGCGCTGGTGGAGGCGGATCTCGCCGCGCTGTCGGCGGCGCTCGCCGCGCTCGCGCGCCGGTATCGCGACACGCCGGTGGTCGGCCGCAGCAACCTGCAGCAGGCCATTCCCGTCACGTTCGGCTACAAGATGGCGACGATCCTCGCCGCCGTCGAGCGGCACCGCGAGCGCCTCGCGCAGTTGAAGCCGCGCGTGCTGGTCGGCGAGTTCGGCGGCGCGTGCGGCACGCTGGCCTCGCTCGACCGCGGCGCGATGGAGACGCAGGCGGGCCTGATGGCCGAGCTCGGCCTCGGCCAGCCGGCGATCGCGTGGCACACGGTGCGCGACGGCATCGCGGAGGTCGGCGCGTTCCTCGGCCTCGTCGGCGGCACGTTGGGCAAGATCGCGATGGACGTCAAGCTGATGATGCAGACCGAAGTCGCCGAGGTGTTCGAGCCGTTCGCGCACGGCCGCGGCTCGTCGTCGACGATGCCGCAGAAGCGCAACCCGATCTCGTCGTGCTACATCCACGCCGCGGTGTCGGTCGTCCGCCAGCACGCCGCCGCGCTGATGGACGCGATGGTCGCCGACCACGAGCGCTCGACCGGGCCGTGGGAGATCGAGTGGATCGTGCTGCCGGAGGCGTTCTGCCTGACGGCCGGCGCGCTGAAGCAGACGCGGTTCGTGGTCGAAGGCCTCGAGGTCGACGCCGCGCGCATGCGCGCCAACATCGACCTCACCAACGGGCTCGTGATGTCCGAGGCGGTGATGATGGGGCTGGGGCCGCACATCGGCCGCGAGTACGCGCACGACCTCGTCTACGACCTGTGCCGCGAAGCGCTCCGGCAGGACCGGCCGCTCGTCGACCTGCTGGCCGCGCACCCGGAGATCAACCGCCACCTCGACCGCGCGGCGCTCGAGCGGCTGTGCGATCCGGCCAACTACCTCGGGCAGGCGGGCGTCATGGTCGACCGCGTGCTCGCGCGCGTGGCGCCGGCGTAGTGCCCGGGCGGCCTCGCGGTCCCGTCAATCCCCGAACCGCCCGTCCCAGCCGATCCCGCCGACGTAGACGCCGTCGCTCCACCAGCCGCCGTTCATCGCGATGTCGAACTCGTTGTTGAGCACCGTCTGGTTGTAGTCGTACGCCTCGGCGCTGATGCCGCCGTCGCCGCCCAGCGTGCGGCTGTAGCCGCCGTCGCCCGAGTCCCGCGCGGACCAGCCGTCGCGCGGGTCGCCGGTGAAGCGCGTCGCGTTGCTCATCCCGTAGGACCCGGCCTGCATCGCCACCGCGTCCGCGCCGGCGCGCGCGTGCGCCTGCGCCTGCGCGGCCACGGCCGGCGGCACGGCCGGCGCGCTCGTCCAGCCGCTGGCCGCGTGCTGCTGCCATCCGCTGCCGCTCTTGCGGTACACGCTGCCGTCCGGCCCGGCGAACGCCGGCTGCTCGACGGCTTCCGCGCTCATGCCCTGCTGCTTCAGGCTCGCGTAGTACGCGTTGGCCGAGATGTACTGCGGCGCGCCCGTCGCGGCTGCCGGCGCCGCGTTGCGAAGCGCGGCGGGGCTGTCCTGCGTCGTGACCATCGACATGTCGGAGCCGCGCGGCGCCGGCGGGTCGGGATACGGATCCGCCTGCGCCGTCGGCAGCGGCGGCGGCGGCAGCGCGCCGCCGACGGTGCTGCGCGCGACGGCGGTGGCGGGCGGCGCCGCCGCGGTCGCCGCGGGCGCCGGCGCCCCGGCGCGCGCCTTGTCCGTCCCGGCCCGCGCCCACCAGCGATAGACGTTGGCACTCGCCGAGCCGCAGCACGGGTAGCCGCCCCAGTAGCCGGGATGCAGCCGCGCGCCGCCGGCGCCGGGCGGCGACCACGCGGGCGTGGCCAGTCCCATCGCGAACGCGTACGTGTAGCCGACGCGCGGGTTGTAGACGGGTGTGGCCGCGATGCCGTACGTCGGCGGCCGGCCGTACCACGCGTCGCCGATCCACGGCGCGTAGCCGTAGCCGGTGCCGTAGACGACGGTGCCGCCGGGTGTCGCCATCGCGCCCAGGTAGCCCGGCGTGTAGCCCTCGAACACGACGTCGGGTGTCGCGCCGTAGATGCGCACGAACGTGACGTAGAAGAGCGGCGACGACGGCGGGATCGCGTAGATCGCGGCGGGCACCGCCGTCGCGATCGTCCACGGGCCGGCCGGCTGCGTGGCCGTGAACCACACGCCGGCCTTCACGGCGTAGTACGCGTCCGGCGCGGTCCGGATCACGGGAATGCGCGCGTTGACGGCGTACGCGAGCGCGGTGTCGGCGATCGGCGCGAACTGCGGCGGTCCGTCGTAGGTCGCCGCGAACGCGGGCCCGTTGGCGCGCGGCACCGTGGCGGTTTGCGGGATCGAGTTCTCGACCACCGCCGCGCGCGCTTGCGGCGTGCCCGCCACCGCGGGCAGCACCGCGCCCGCGAGCGAGCCCGGCGGAATCCGCGCGAAGTCGGCCGGCAGCGCGTCGCTCGCGACGAACGTCCACGGCCCGGAGAGCGCCGCGGCGCGGAACCAGCGGCCGGCGAGCAGCGCGTAGTACTGCCCGCTCGCCGAATCGACGAGCACGTCGCTCGTCGTGTTGGTCGCCCACTTGAGGCCGGTGCCGACGATCGGCGCGAAGTCGGGCTGGCCGCGGAACGCGAACAGCTCGGTGGGCACCTGCGCGGTCACGATCGCGGGCGCGCCCTGCGCGAGCGAGAGCTTCGGGTTCGCCCGCTTGCCGCCGTCGAGCATGTCGACGGCGCCCGTCGCCGCGATCCGGCGCGCGACGGCGTCGATGCCGGTCGGCGCGATGAACGGCTGCGTCCACGGCCCGTCGAGCGACGGCGCCATCAGCCAGCCGTCGTACACGTGCAGGAAGTACTGCGGCTCGGACGCCGCCTTCACGATCAGCGCCCGCGTGTTGATCACGCGCTGGAACCCGCCGCTGTCGGGGATCGGCTTCAGCACCGGCGGGCCGTCGATCGGCACGAGGATCGTCGGCGTCGTGGCGACGACGACGCGCGGCGGATCGTTGCGCACGGCCACCGCCGGCGGCGCCACACCCGCTGCCGCCAGCGATGCGGTCAGCCGGTCGAGCGCGACCGTGCGCACGGTAGTCGGCAGCAGCTTCTGCAACTGCGCGGCGTAGCCGGCGCCGCGGTCCGGCAGCGTCGGGAAGTCGCTCTTCGCGACGGTGAGGCCGTCGAGCGTCACCGTGCGCGCCACCTTGTCCACGCGCGTGGAGGCCGCGACCTCCACGACGCCGAACGTTTCGGCCGCGGCGCCGGTCGGACGCAGCGCCGCGGCGCTGCGCAGCTCGATCCGGTTGTCGACCCAGCGCACGACCTGCGGCGCGTAGACGAGCATCGTGGCGCCCGGCAGCGCGACGTGCCGCGGCCACGCATCCGCGGGCGCCTGCAGCGGGGTCGGCGACTTCGGCGTCGCCTTCGCCGGCGCGGCGGGCGCCTGCGCGGCGGTGGATGCGGCGACGGCGAGGAGACAGGCGGTCAGCGCAGAGCAGACAAGGGCGCGGCGATTCGTCACGGGTGGCTTTCGCTCAGTCGACGGGGCGGCCGCGGCCGACGCTCGCCCGCCGGGGCCGCCGCGGATTCTACGGCATCGGGGCCGCGCGCCGGCGGCCGCTCGCACAGCCTACGCCCGGGGCTCCATCACCATCAGGCCCGCGGCGGTGTTCGAGATCGGGATGTGGTAGTTCGAGTGCACGCAGGCGACGTCGCCTTCGAGCATCGCGCGCGCGACGATCCAGTTGACGAGCTCGACCCCCTGCGCGCCCGCCTGCTCGACGAGCTGCGGGATCGTGTAGTGCGTGAGCGACTGCGGGTCGCCGACGATCCGGTCCATGCACATCCGGTCGAATGCCTTGTTGATGAACCCGGCGCGCGTGCCGTCGAGCTGGTGCGACAGCCCGCCGGTGCCGATGACGACGACGCGCATGTCCTCGTCGTACGCGGCGATCGCGCGCCCGAGCGCGCGGCCGAGCTTGTAGCAGCGCGCGGGCGACGGCAGCGGATGCTGGACCGTGTTCACCGACACCGGCACGACGCGCACCGGCCAGTCGCCGCCGCCCGGCCACAGCAGCGCCATCGGCAGCGAAAAGCCGTGGTCGACCAGCATCTCCTGGCACGTCGTGACGTCGAACTCGTCGGCGACGACCGACTCGATCAGGTGCCAGGACAGGTCGGGAACGCCGCGGAACGGCGTCAGCGTCGGGATGCCCCAGCCCTCGTCGGCGTTGCGGTACTCGGCCGCCGCGCCGATCGCGAACGTCGGCATCTTGTCGAGGAAGAAGTTGAGGCCGTGGTCGTTGTACGCGACAACCGCGACGTCGGGCTTCACCTTCGCGAGCCACTCGTGCACGCGGTCGAAGCCGCCGAAGAACGGCTTCCAGTAGGGGTCGTCCTGCAGGTTCTTCGCGATCGCCCGCCCGATCGCCGGGATGTGCGACGTGGTCACCGCGCCTACGATCGTCGCCATGATTACCTCCCCGCCTCGACCAGCATCGCCTTGAACGCGTCCTTGGTCATGCCCGTCTGCTGCGCGCCGACGTCCTGCACGTCGAGCCCGAAGATCCCCGCGAACTTCGCGAGGTAGTAGATGTTGCCGCCGGCCGCGATCAGCTCCAGCACGTTGCGGTTGCGGATCGCCGAGCGCTGCGCGTCGTTGAGCCCGAACTTCGCGCAGTAGGCGTCCTCGTCGCGCAGGAACGCCTCGCGATTCTCGGCCGCGTTGAACGAGTAGCACATCTTGTTGAGCGCATAGCCCTTCTGCGCCTGCGTCCCGTCGAACATCGTCGTGCCGGGAATGGTCTGCCTCGCCGTGCCCATCGTGGATCCCCCTTTGCCTGCCCGCGCGTCCGCGGATGATCGCCGCGCGGCCGCCCGCGCGCCTTGCGCCATCTCAAAGTCGGCCGCGCACCCGCGCGCGGACGCCGGATGCCGCAGCGCAGCACCGCGGCGGTCCGCCGGCGCCGGCTAGGCCTGCTGCCGGAAGTACTCGCGCCGCTGCGCCTCGGAGACGAAGTCCTCGAGCTCGGGGTCCATCGCCATGCGCGCGGATACGATCCCGACGAGCTTGCCCTTGTCGACGACCGGCAGGTGCCGGAAGCCGCTCTCGTGCATGACGAGCAGCGCGGAGCCGAACGGCTTGTCCGGCGCGATGGTCCGCGGCGACGGCGTCATCACCTCCGACAGCCGGGTGGACTGCACGTCGAGCCCGCGCGCCACGACGCGGAACACGAGGTCGCGCTCGGTGAAGATGCCGACGATCCGCTGGTCGGCGACCACGACGACCGCGCCGACGTTGTTGCCGGCCATCAGCTTGGCCGCCTTGGCCACCGTGGTATCGGGCGGCGCCTTGAGGAGCTTCTGCTTGCGCATCAGGCCCTTGACCGGTCGATCGAACATGGCTCCCCTTCGTTGCTCGCGTGCCCGGGTCGCGCTGCCCCGGCTGCGTCCGCCGCCCCCACTAAAGCGGGAACCCTACCCGCGTCGCCGTGCCGTGAAATTGACGAAGGTCAATCCGCGGCGAGCTTGACCAGAGTCAGCGCCTGCGGCTCCGCATGCGCCGACAATGCACGTACCGGAGGCCGCGCCCGTCGGCCGGCCTTCGCCGCGTGCGTGCCGCCCTGGCCGCGCCGCTTCGGCTCCGACTCGAGGATCGTCATGTTCCACAACTCCGCATCCCGCGCGCGCAAGGCGCCCGCGCAAGACAAGCCCGCCCGCCGCGCGCAACGCGCCGCCCGCTGGGTCTACCTGCTGTCCGAAGGCAACGCGTCGATGAAGGCGCTGCTCGGCGGCAAGGGCGCCAACCTGGCCGAGATGACCCGGCTCGGGCTGCCGGTTCCCCCGGGGTTCATCGTCAGCACCGAGGCGTGCAACGCGTACCTGGCCGGTGGCGGCACGCCGCCCGGCCTGTGGGACCAGGTCCACGCGGCGCTCGCGCGGCTCGAGCGCGCGACCGGCAAGCGCTTCGGCGATACGGCCAACCCGCTGCTCGTGTCCTGCCGCTCCGGCGCGAAGTTCTCGATGCCCGGCATGATGGACACGGTGCTCAACATCGGGCTGAACGACGACGTCGCCGCCGGGCTCGCGCGGCTCACCGGCAACCCGCGCTTCGTGTTCGACGCCTACCGGCGGCTGGTGCAGATGTTCGCCACCGTCGTGCTCGACCTTCCCGACGAGCCGTTCGAGGCCGAGCTCGCCCGCGCGCGCCGCGAGCGCGGCGTGGCCAGCGACGCCGAGCTCTCCGCCGACGACTTCGCGGCCGTCACGCGCGCGTTCCTCGACCTCGTGCGCGCGCGCACCGGGCGGGCGTTCCCCGCAGACCCGCGCACGCAGCTCACGCTCGCCGTGGAAGCGGTGTTCCGGTCGTGGAACGGCAAGCGCGCGATCGACTACCGCAACGCGGCGGGCATCGCGCACGACCTCGGCACCGCGGTCAACATCCAGACGATGGTGTTCGGCAACCTGGGCGAGGGCTCGGCCACCGGCGTGCTGACGACGCGCAACGTCACGACCGGCGAGCGCGAGATCGAGGGCGACTGGCTGCCCAACGCGCAGGGCGAGGACGTCGTCGCCGGCACGCGCGTCACGCAGCGGATCGGCACGCTCGCGCAGGCGATGCCGCGCGTGTGGCGCGAGCTCGTGCGCGCGTGCGCGACGCTGGAGCGCCACTGCCGCGACGTGCAGGACGTCGAGTTCACCGTCGAGCGCGGCAAGCTGTGGATGCTGCAGACGCGCGACGCCAAGCGCACGGCGCAGGCCGCGGTGCGCATCGCCGTCGACCTGGCCGGCGAGCGGCGCATCAGCCGCGCCGAGGCCGTGCAGCGGGTGACGCCCGAGCACGTCGACTGGTTCCTGCACCCGCAGTTCCCCGTGCAGGCACGGCGGGACGCGCGGGCGCGCGGCGACCTGATCGCCACGGGGCTCAACGTGTCGCCGGGCGCCGCTTCCGGCGTCCTCGCGTTCGACCCGGACACCGCCGAGCGCTGGAGCCGCGACGAGAAGAAGGCCGTGATCATGGCGCGGCAGGAGACCAAGCCCGACGACGTGCACGGCATGCTCGCGTCGCGCGGGATCCTGACGTCGCGCGGCGGCCGCACCAGCCACGCGGCGCTGGTCGCGCGGCAGTTCGGCAAGCCGGCGGTCGTCGGCGCGACGTCGCTCGACATCGACGTCGAGGCGCGGCAGCTTGCGGTCGGCGGCCGCGTGCTGCGCGAAGGCGACGCCGTGTCCATCGACGGCACGACCGGCGAGGTGTTCGCCGGGCGGCTCGAGACCGTCGTGCCCGAGTTCGACGACCCGGCGCTGCTGACGCTGCTGCGCTGGGCGGATGGCTTCCGCCGGCTGGGCGTGTGGGCGAACGCCGACTATCCGGCCGACGCGCAGCGCGCGCGCGGCTTCGGCGCCGAAGGGATCGGCCTCACGCGCACCGAGCACATGTTCTTCGAGACCGAGCGCCTGCCGGTCGTACAGAAGATGATCCTCGCGCAGGACGACGCCGAGCGCGACGCCTGCCTCGCGCAGCTGCTGCCCATGCAGCGCGCCGACTTCGAGGGGCTGTTCCGCGCGATGGACGGCGCGCCGGTCACGATCCGGCTGATCGACCCGCCGCTGCACGAGTTCCTGCCGAGCCACGACGACCTGCTGCGCGACGTGACCGAGCTCGAGACGCGCCAGCGGCTCGCCGGCGTCGAGCTCGCGGCGGGCGCCGATCCGCTGGGGCTCGCCGGCACGCTGGCGCAGAAGAAGAAGCTGCTCGCCGCCGTCGAGGGCATGCGCGAGGCCAACCCGATGCTCGGCCTGCGCGGCGTGCGCCTCGGCATCCACCTGCCGGCGCTCGTGCGCATGCAGGTGCGGGCGATCGTCGAGGCGGCGTGCGCGTGCGCGCGCGCCGGCGTCGTGGCCAAGCCGAAGATCATGATCCCGCTGACCGCGCACAACAACGAGCTCAAGGTCGAGCGCGCGATCCTGGAGGCGGAAGCGAAGGCCGTGATGCGCGAGCAGAAGCGGCGCGTGCGCTACCAGTTCGGCACGATGATCGAGGTGCCGCGCGCCGCCGTGACCGCCGGGGAGATCGCGCGCGAGGCCGAGTTCTTCTCGTTCGGCACCAACGACCTCACGCAGACGACGTTCGGCATCTCGCGCGACGACGCCGAGACCGGGTTCCTGCAGGAGTACCTGCAAAAGCGTATCCTGCCGGAGAACCCGTTCGCCACGCTCGACCAGGCGGGCGTCGGCCAGCTGATGAGGGTCGGCGTCGCGCTGGGCCGCGCGACCCGGCCCGCGCTCGAGGTCGGCATCTGCGGCGAGCACGGCGGCGACCCGAAGACCATCGACTTCTGCCACCGCATCGGGCTCGACTACGTGAGCTGCTCGCCGTTCCGCGTGCCGGTCGCGCGGCTCGCGGCGGCGCACGCGGCGCTGAGGTGACGCGCGTCGTCGCCCACATCAACACCAGACCGACGGGAGACCCGCCATGCTGACCTACGAAGACTGCGTCGCGCTGTCCGAGCTGACCGAGGACGAGATCGAGGCCATCGCGCAGCACGAGCACGTGCCCGAGATCGTCGCCGCCGAGATGGGCCACTACCTGGTCCACGACCGCCACGGCGTGCCGACGATCCGGCGCATCATCCTGGACGACATCGCGCACGCGAGCGAGCGCGGCGACGTCGTCCGCGCCGCGCAGCTCAAGCTGGTGCTGAAGCAGTTCGTCGCCGCGCACCCGAGCCGGGCCGGTTAGAATCGTCGCGCGACCGCAACGGCGCGACCGTCGCCGCCGGCATCGCACGGCCCTGCGCAAGAGGCCGCCGTTTCGAGGGGGAAGACGATGGACATGCTGCGCTCGTGGTTCCGGCTGTCGTGGGTCGTGGCGGCGCTCGCGCTCGTCGCCGGGTGCGCGTCGACCGACAGGCCGCCGGTCACCGCGGCGGCGCCGCAGCCGAAGCTCGTCGTCGTCGTGCTGGTCGACGGCCTGCCGCAGGAGCAGCTCACGCGCAACCACGACCTCTTCGTCGCCGGTGGCTTCCGCCGGCTGATGGACGGCGGCGCGTGGTTCTACGACGCACACCAGGCGCACGCGTTCACGGTCACGGCCGTCGGCCACGCGTCGGTGTTCACGGGTGCGCACCCGTACCAGACCGGGATCATCGGCAACGAGTGGCGCGCGCGCGACGGCAAGTACGTCTACAACACCGCCGACCCGGCGCACCAGTATCTCGACGGCACGAAGACGACGCAGGACGACGGCACCAGCCCGAAGAACCTGCAGGTGAGCACGCTGGGCGACGAGCTGCGCTACTCGACGAACGACGCGAGCCGCGTGTTCGCCGTGTCCGGCAAGGACCGCGGCGCGATCCTGCCGGCGGGCAAGACCGGCATCGCGTACATGTACTCGACGCAGACCGGCCGCTTCACGAGCACCAGCTACTACATGAAGGCGCATCCGGCGTGGTGGGAGCGCTACTACGCGGGCAAGCCGCAGGACCAGTGGTTCCACAAGCGCTGGGACCCGCTGCTCGACGCGCAGGCCTACCAGCGGTCGCTGCCCGACGGGCAGACGTGGGCGACGAGCTACCGCCGCCTCGGCACGCGGATGGGCATGGTGTACGGCTTCGGCGAGACCACGCCGGGCACGTTCTACTACAGCACGCTGCTGGCCGGCCCCTACGGCGACGAGGCGACCGCCGACTTCGCGATCGAGCTATTGAAGAACGAGAACGTCGGCCGCAACCCGGCCGGCGTCCCCGACCTGCTGGCGGTGAGCTTCTCCAGCCACGACTACATCAACCACAACTGGGGGCCGGAGAGCATCCAGTCGCAGGACCACCTGGTCCGCCTCGACCGGACGCTCGCGCGGCTCTTCGCGGCGATCGACGCGCAGGTCGGCGCCGAGAACGTGCTCGTCGTGCTGACGGCCGACCACGGCTTCATGAACGTCCCCGAGTACAGCGCGGGGCGCGGCTTCGACGCCGGCCGCATCGACCCGCTCGACGTGCGCAACGCCGTCAACGCGGCCGCGGAGAAGAAGTTCGGCATCCCGAAGGTCACCACGCAGCATATGACCGGCGGCTTCACGCTCGACTACGCGGCGATCGACGCCAAGGGATTGAATCGCGAGGAGGTCGAGACGTTCGTCGCCCGCGTCACCGTCGAGCAGCCGGGGATCGCCTACGCGTACACGAGGAGCCAGCTGGAGCGCGGCGACGTGCCGGCGCACCGGGTCGGCCTCCTCGTCCAGCGCGCGTGGAACCGGCAGATGGCGGTGGACGTCGTCGTGGTGACGAAGCCCTTCCACTACTTCCAGGCGAAGAACACCACGTCGCCGAACGCCTGCACGCACGGCACGCCCTACGCGTACGACACCAACGTCCCGCTGCTGCTGCAGGGCAGCCGCTGGGTGCGTCCCGGCCGCTACAGCGAGTACGCGGAGACCGTCGACGTCGCGCCGACGCTCGCCTACGTCCTCAACGTGCGGACGCCGAGCGCGAGCGAGGGCAAGGTGCTGGGGCAGGCGCTGGTCGGCAGCCGATAGGCGGTCGCGTCGACCCGACCGCAGCCCTCCCGGTCGGCGACGGCGTCCCGGAGTGCTACGGGGCGTCGACGACGATGCGGCCGGCCGTGTTGTCCACCATCACCGGCGAGTGCAGATACACGATGTCGGGGGCCACGCCGTACTGGCGGGTGACGAATTCCTTCCACTCGGGCGAATAGAACGCCTCGGCGCGGGCCTTCGACTCCCAGACGTAGATGCCGCCTGCGCGCGTCCCGTCCTCGCTCAGCCAATAGTTCTTGCGCAGAAGCCCCGGAAGGTTGAGGTACCGCTGCGCGCCGCGGGCGGCCGCGAGTTTCACGTCGGCGATCGTCACGGCGCGTGGCAGCGCATAAGTCACGACGGCCACCACCATCCCCGGACCGTCACCGGTGCTCGGGTCCGCGTACAGCGGCGCGGGAACCACGACGAGGAAAGTCGCTGCGGCTGCCGCATGGAACACCGCGCGCCGCACGGGATTGTTCGCTGTCATGGTCCCCCCTCGCGCCGAAGAGCACGCACGACCCGGCGGCGAACGTCCTTGCGGCCCGCGCTCGACGCGCCGCTGCCGCCGGCCACCCGGTTCCATTCTGGCCACACGCCGCGGCGGCGGTCGTTGACCTTGGGCAAGACCGGGCGTGAGGGAATGCGAAAGGGGCCGCGCCTGTGGCAGGCGCGGCCCCCGGCGTGCGGTCGGCGCGGCGGCGACGAACGTCAGCCGCCGTACTTCTTGATCAGCGCGCGCGCGTCGTTCAGGAGCGCCTCGCCGTTGCCGCCCTTGGCGCCGACGTCGCCGATCCACTCCTTGTTGACGCCCTCGGTCTGCTTGACCCAGCGGTCGTACTCGGCCTGCGTCAACGTGTCGAACACGCCGCCGGCGGCCGTCGCCAGCTTCTTGGCGGGCTCGGTCGTGCCGTCGAACGCGCGGCCGATCTGCTTCGACCACTCGATGCCGCTGTTGGCGTCGATCACCTTCTTCACGTCGGCGGGCAGGCTGTTGTACTTCGCCTCGTTCATCGCGATCACGAAGATCGTGTTCGACATCCGCGGCGCGCCCGCCGCCGTGTCGGTGTGGAACTTGGCGATCTCCTGCAGCTTGATCGGCGGCACGCCCTCCCACGGCACCATCGCGCCGTCGATCACGCCCTTCGACACCGACTCCGGCACCTGCGGCAGCGGCATCTGCACCGGCGTGGCGCCCAGCGCGGTCAGGAACTTGGCGCCGATGCGCGTCGGCCCGCGGACCTTGAGGCCCTTCAGGTCCTCGAGCGTCTTGACCGGCTTGCCGGCGAAGTGCAGCAGCGAGCCGTCGTGCAGGTGCATCGCGAGGATCTTCACGCCCTTGAACTCGTCCGTCGCGTTCTTCTGCACGTACTCCCACAGCGCCGGGCTGCCGGTCTCGGCGTTCTTCGCCATGAACGGCAGTTCGAACACCTCGGACTTGATGAAGCGGCCCGCCTGGTAGGTCGGTACCGTCCACACGATGTCGGCCACGCCGTCCTTCGCCTGGTCGAAGAGCTGCGGCGGCGTGCCGCCCAGCTGCATCGCCGGGTAGATCTGGCACTTGATCTTGCCGCCGGACTCCTTGCCGATCTTCTCGCACCAGGGGTTGAACACCTGCGCCTGGATCGTCGCCTGGGGCGGCAGGAAGTGGTGGAGCTTCAGCACGACGTCCTGCGCGCGCGCCGGGGCGGCGCCGAGTGCCGCGGCCACCGCGACGGCCAGCATGACGGGTTTGACGGTTCTCACGGGTTCTCCTCCTTCGAGTGGTCGGGCTACTGCTTGAGCGTGTGCACCAGATACAGCGAAATGATCGGGAAGTAGAGCAACAGCAGGATCCGCACGAGGTCCGACAGCAGGAACGGCACGACGCCCTTGAACGTCTCGGTCAGCGGCACGTCTCTGGCGAGGCGGTTGATGATGTAGACGTTCATCCCCACGGGCGGGTGGACGAGCCCGATCTCGACGACCATCAGCGCGAGGATGCCGAACCAGATCGACTTGTCCTGCGCGGGCATGCCCCAGAAGTCGAGCCCCATCACCATCGGATAGAAGATGGGGATCGTCAGCAGGATCATCGCCAGCGAGTCCATCACGCAGCCCAGGAAGATGTAGATGACGAGGATCATGAACATGACGAACAG
>JAYRNW010000330.1:0-17526 GCA_041911995.1 Casimicrobiaceae bacterium
CCGCCGACGATCGCGGCGACGAACGCGACGAGGCCGAGCGTCTCGCCGTTGGTGAACTTCGCGAGGTAGATCGGGCTGACCAGGAACGACGCCAGCGCGACCAGCAGCGCGTTGATCACGAATGTCAGCATGATCATCCGCTCGACCGGAATGCCCAGGACGCGCGCGAGGTCCGGATTCTGCGCGGTCGCCTGCATCTGCCGCCCGACGCGGGTCCCGGCCAGGAAGTACTGGAGCACCGCGACGGCCACGATCGCGACGCCGATGATCACGAGGTTCTGGCCGGACACCACGACGCCGCCCACCGTGATGTTGGTGGTCGCCCAGGCCGCCGGGAACGGCTGCGCGTCGGCCGCGTAGAACTCCTTGACGCCCTCCTTGAGGAAGATCGCCAGCGCGATCGTGGAGATCACGAGCGGCAGCACGCCGTGGCGGATCACCGGGTCGACGACGACGCGCTTGAACAGCACGCCGAGCACGAGGATGGAGAGCACGAAGCCGAGCGCGACGGCGCCCGCGAACGACATGCCGGCGAACTTCATCGCGGCCAGCACGAAGAACGCCGGCAGCATGACGAATTCGCCCTGCGCGAAGTTGATCGTCTGCGACGTCTGCCAGAGCAGTACGAAGCCGACGGCGACCAGCGCGTAGATGCCGCCGGTCGCCAGGCCGGCGACGAGGAGTTGCAGCAGGTCGGTCACGGCGCGCGCCGGCGCGCGGGCCGGTCGGCCCGCGTCGCCGCCTTCGCGGGCGCTACTTGTTGAGCTTCGGCAGCGTCTCGACGATCTTCTGCTTGCCGTCGACGATCTCGGCCAGGAAGCTGATCCGGTCGATGTCGCCGTGGTCGTCCCACGTCGCCTCCATCAGGATGCCGGGCTCCTGGTCGGGCTTGATCGTGAGCCCGTGCATCGTCTTCGCGAGCTGCTTGCGGTCGAACTTGCCCATCTTCTCGGTCGCGTACTTGACCGCGTAGACCGCCGTGTAGCCCTTGATGCCGTTGTGGTCGGGCAGGTAGTTGAAGCGCTTCTGGAACTTGTCGCGGAACGCGGCGACCGCCGGCACCGGCGCGTCGATCGTCAGCCCGACGTGCCCCTTCGCGCCGTTGGCCGCGTCGCCCGCCAACTCGATCACCTTCTGCCCGAGCAGCGTCGTCTCGCCGATCAGCGGGACCTTGATGCCCTGCTTGCGCGCCTCGCGCAGGAACCGCGCGCTCTCCTCCTCGTTCGTGTAGACGAAGATCACGTCGGCGTTGGCGGCCTTGAGCTTGACCACGTCGGCGGCGAAGTCGACCTGCCCCTGCTCGGTGGAGACGTCGGCGACGACCTTGATGTTGCGCGCGGCCATCTCCTTCAGGAACGTGTCGCGCCCGCCCTTGCCGAAGTCGTTGTTGACCCACAGCAGCGCGACGGTCTTCGCCTTCGCGCCGTCGCGGATGTAGTTCGCGATCTTCGGCATGCTCATCTGCTGGCCGAACGACGTGCGGAAGATGAAGTCGTTGCCCATCTGCGTGATGTCGGCGGCCTCCGCACCCGTGAACTGCGGGATCTCCGCCTGCTGCGCGAGCACCATGTTGACCTTGACCGATCCCGAGAACACCGGCCCGAGGATCACGTACGGGTCGCCGTCGATCGCCTTCTGCACCTGCGCGCGCGACACGCCGGGGTTGCTCTGCGTGTCCGACTGCGGCGCGACGATGCGCCGGCCCATGATGCCGCCCTTGGCGTTGATCTCGTCGATGGCCAGCACCGCGCCGTCGCGGAAGTTGGTGCCGGACACGGCGCCGGCGCCGGAGAGCTCGATGACGATGGGCAGGTTGACGGTCTGCTGCGCCTGCGCGGTGACGGCGGCGCCTGCCAGCGCGGCCGCCAGCACTGCTGCGACGGTTGCCTTTCTCACGATGGATTCCCTCCTTGGCTGCGTTGCGGTCACGCGCCCTCGAACTGCAGGATGTTGAGTCCCGCGTTGGGGTCGGTGACGTACATGATGCCGTTGCGGTCGACGAAGCAGTCGCACGTCTGGATGACCTTCGGCCGGTTCGGCCGCGGGTCCATCATCTTCTCCGGGTCCGGCGGGACGTAGTGCGCGACCTCGCGCGGCCGGAACGCGTCGGCGATGTCGAACACGCGCACGCCGGCGTTGTAGTAGGTGACAAAGACGAGGCTCGAGCTCTGGAACGAGCCGGGCCGGTTCTCGTGGAAGTTGTGCGACCCGAAGAAGCCGCCCTTCGCGCAGTAGTCGATCTCCGCCGGCTGCGGGAACGTCGCGATGCTCACCGGGTTCGAGCGCTCGCGGATGTCGTACACCCAGACGTAGCGCAGCCCGTCCGCGCAGTTGGCCGACGCCGGCTCGTCGGCGACGACCAGCAGGTTGCGGTCCGGCAGCGGCAGCGGCGAGTGCGTTCCGCCGCCGAACGGCGGGTCGGTGTTCCGGTGCGCGACGATCCGCGGCCGCGTGCGGTCGGCGAGGTCCACGACCGTCAGGCCGCCGTCGCGCCACGCGCCGAACGCGTAGTCGCCCGCGACCAGCGCGTGGTGCAGCGCGTAGCGCCGCCCCGCGCGCCACGTCGGCGTCTCGCCGCCGCCGCGCCACATGCCGGGCAGCCAGCAGCGGCCGACGATCTGCGGCCGCGTGGGGTCCGCCATGTCGATGACGGTGAGGATGTGGTCGGTGAAGTCGGCGAAGTGGATCGACGCGTACGCGTAGCGGCCGCCGACGTACCAGATCCGGTGCGGGCCGATGCCGTCGACCGGCATGAAGCCGATCTCGTGCGGCTTCTCGGGCCGCGAGATGTCGTAGACGCGGATGCCCGGCGTGAACGCGTTGCCGGTGCCCTTCAGCCGGTCGGCCGGCGAGCCGCCGAAGTAGTCCTTGTCGGTCTGGAACTGCTGCATCGTCCACACGCTGGGCGCGTTGACGGCGAGCAGCAGGTCGTCGTGCGCCTGCAGGTGCAGCGCGCGCGTGCCCGGCGGGCAGGCGATGAAGTCGACGACCTTCGGCGCGCGCGGGTCGCGCACGTCGAGCGTCGTGATGCCGTTGGAGAAGCCGTGGCCGACGTACGCGTAGCCGCGGTGGACCATGATCTGCACGCCGTCGGCGCGGCCGCCCATGTCCGTGTGGCTCACGAACCGGATGTTGCTCGACGAGACCGGTTGCATCCCTCTCCCTCTGGCGGCGCGCGCCGGAACGGTACGAAGCGGCGGCGCACCGAATCGGCGGGAGTATTTCA
The DNA here is from genome assembly GCA_041911995.1 of Casimicrobiaceae bacterium. Lineage (GTDB taxonomy): Bacteria > Pseudomonadota > Gammaproteobacteria > Burkholderiales > Casimicrobiaceae > VBCG01. Next base: position 3,227 of record JAYRNW010000330.1, read on the forward strand.
CATCGGGTATCGAAAATCGACAGCCGCGCCTCCGGTGCGCGACCGACCCGTGCCGCGCGCGTCGCTCTCGCGCGCCGCCCCGCCATACGGCCCACTTATACCTGTTCTCGGAATTCCGTATTGTCCGCGCAGCGCCGCGGTTCCTAGACTTCCTCCCACGGGACGGCGCCACGCCCCTCCTCCATGATGATCGCCGTTTTCACGAAGAACACGACCAATCCGGCCTACGCGGCGGCGCGCCTGGGTGCCGAGCGCGCCGCGCGCCCGTTCGGCGCCGAGGTCGTGCAGTTCGCGCCGCGCACGCCGGACGACCCCGACGAGCAGAGCGCGCAGCTCGACGCAGCGCGCGCGCTCGCGGTCGACGCCGTCGTCATCGCGACCGTGCACCCGACGCGCGTGCTGCCCGCCGTCGCGCGCGTCGCGGCGGCGGGCATCCCGCTGTTCGGCTTCGTGAACCCGGTCGGGCATCCGGCCGCGCTCACGTTCGTCGGCGCCGACGACGAGCGCGTCGGCCGCGACGTCGCCGCCCGCCTGTTCCGGCATCTGGACGGACAGGGGTCGGTGCTGGTGCTGACCGGGCCGCCGGCCTCGCCGACGAGCATCGACCGGGTGCGCGGTTTCGAGAGCGCCGCGCGCGCGTACCCGGGCATCCGGATCGTGGCGACGCGCACCGGCGACTACCAGCGCGAGCCCGCGCGCGCGGCGACCGCGGCGGTGCTGGCCGCCGGCCCCGCGTTCGACGCCGTGCTCGCCGCCAACGACGTGATGGCGCTGGGGGCGATCGACGCCTTGCATGCGCGCGGCCGCGGCATCCCGGTGGTCGGCGTGAACGCGATCCCCGAGGCCGTGCAGGCGATCGCCCGCGGCGACCTGCTGGCCAGCGCCGACTTCAACGCGATGGGCATGGCGTTCGTCGCCACCGAGTGCGCGCTGCGGCACCTGCGCGGCGAGGCCGTCCCCGCCCGCGTCGACCTGCCGGTGCGCATCGTCGACGCGACCAACTGGCGGCAGTGGGACCTGCCGTTCGAGGCGCGGCCGCTGGCCACGCTGGACGAGCTCGCCGCCGCGGCGGCTTCCGCCGAACCTCGCCCCGCTCACCCGGCATGACGACGATCCCCAAGCCGCTCGCGTTCGCCTTCGTCGCCGCCGCCCTCGCGCTCGCGCCGCAGGACGCGTTGCCGCAGGCGCCGGCGTATCCGGCGAAGCCGGTGCGCATCGTCGTGCCGTACGCGGCCGGTGGCATCGCGGACGTGCTGGCGCGCGTCGTCGCGCAGCGGCTGTCCACGATGTACGCGCAGCCCGTCGTGGTCGAGAACAAGCCCGGGGCCGGCGGGCACATCGGGGGCGAACAGGTCGCCAAGGGGCCCGCCGACGGCTACACGCTGATGCTCGGCACGATCGCGCACAACGGCGCCGCGGCGATGTACCGGAACCTCGCGTACGACCCCGGGCGCGACCTGCAGCCGGTGATCCTGCTCGCCGAGAGTGCCGGCGTGCTCGTGATGCGGCCGGCGGGGACGCCGGGCACGGTCCGCGAGTTCGTGGCGCTCGCGAAGGCGAAGCCCGGCCAGCTGACGTACGGCTCCGCGGGCAACGGCTCGGCCCTCCACATGGCGGCGGCGCTGTTCGAGACGCTCGCCGACGTGCGCCTCGCGCACGTTCCGTACAAGGGCAGCGCGCCGGCGCTCAACGACCTGCTGGGCGGGCAGATCGACGCGCTGTTCGACAACATCGCGTCGTCGCTGCCGCACATCAAGGCCGGCAAGCTCAAGCCGCTGGGCGTGACGAGCCCCGCGCGCAACGCGAGCCTGCCCGACGTGCCGACGATTGCCGAGTCCGGCGTTCCCGGCTACGCGGCGGTGCCGTGGTACACGATCTCCGTGGCGCGCGGCGTGCCGCCCGACGTCGTCCGGAAGCTCAACGGGGACCTCAACGCGGCGGTGAAGTCGCCCGAGCTCGTCGAGCGCTGGGAGGCGCTCGGCGTGACGCCGCTCGGAGGAACGGTCGACGACGCGGTGCGCCGCAACGCGGTCGAGACCGAGCGCTGGACGAAAGTGATCAAGGCGGCGAACATCGTCGCCGAGTGACGGGAATCGAGAGAAAGGACGAGGCCATGGGAACCCCGATGCACCGAAGGACCGCGCTCGCCGCGCTCGCGGCCGCCCTGCTCGCCGCGGGCGGCGCGCACGCGCAGACGTTGCCGGCGAAGCCGATCCGCATGATCGTCGGCTACGCGCCCGGCGGCGCGGTCGACGTGATCGCGCGCGCCGTCGGCCAGCAGCTGGCCGGCAGCCTCGGCCAGCCGGTGATCGTCGACAACAAGCCCGGCGCGGGCACCAACATCGCGATGCGCGCGCTGATCGACAGCCCGCCGGACGGCTCCACGCTGATGCTCGCCGCCAACGCGCTCGCCGCCAACGTCTCGCTGTACACGCCGCCGCCGTACGAGCTGCCGCGCGACGTCACGCTGATCTCGCTGGTCGGCCGCGTGCCGGTCGTAATCGCCGTGAACGCGACCTCGCCGTACACGACCCTCGCGCAGTTCGTGCAGGCGGCCAAGGCCACGCCGAAGACGATCACGTACGCGTCGCCGGGCAACGGATCGACGCCGCACCTCGCGGTCGAGCTCTTCGAGCACAGCGCCGGCATTACGCTCGCGCACGTCCCGTACAAGGGCGGCGCCCCCGCGATCACCGACGTGCTGGGCGGCCACGTGCAGGCGGTCGCCGTCAACGCGCTCGAGGTGCAGCCGCACGTGAAGAGCGGCAAGCTGCGCGTGCTCGCGGTCATGACGCCGACGCGCTCGTCGATCTTCCCGGACGTGCCCACGGTCGCGGAGTCGGGCTTTCCCGGCTTCGAGGCGTCGGTCTGGTACGCCGTCATCGGCCCGCCCGGCATGCCCGCGCCGCTGGTGGCGCGGCTGCACGCCGACGTCCAGCGCGCGCTCGCGTCCGACGACGTCAAGTCGCGCCTCGTGTCGGCGGGCGGCGAAGTGCTGCCGGGGCCGGTCGACCGGGCGACGGCGTTCGTGAATGCCGAGCGCGTGCGCTACGAGAAGCTGATCCGCGAGGCGAAGATCCAGCCGGACTGAAAGCGAACGCTGCCGGGAGGCCCCATGATGCGCATCGCCGCTGCAACACTGGTCGCGCTGGCCGCCGTGGCCGGCGCCGGCGCCGCCCAGGCACAGGCGTGGCCGACCAAGCCCGTGCGTGTCGTCGTCGCGTTCACGGCCGGCGGCACTACCGACATCCTCGCGCGCAACGTCGGCCAGCAGCTGTCCGAGCGATTCCGGCAGCAGTTCGTCATCGACAACAAGCCCGGCGCCGGCGGCAACCTCGGCACCGAGCTCGTCGTGCGCGCGCCGCCGGACGGCTACACGCTGATCGTGAATTCCGTCGGCCCGATCGCCGTCAACCCGACGCTGTACCCGAAGCTGCCGTACAACCCGCTCACCGACCTCGTGCCAATCGTGCAGATCGCCGAGGTGCCCAACGTGCTCGTCGTGCATCCGTCGCTGCCGGTGAAGTCGTTCGACGAGCTCGTCGCGTATGCGAAGGCCAATCCGGGCAAGTTGAACTACGCGTCGACCGGCATCGGCACCTCCGCGCACCTGTCCGGCTTCGTCCTCGGCAAGCGCGCGGGCTTCGACGCGACGCACGTGCCGTACAAGGGCGCGGACGCGCTGCGCGACCTGCTCGCCGGCCGCGTGCAGTTCATGTTCGCGACCATCCCATCGGTGATGCCGCACATCAACGCGGGCACGCTGCGCGCACTCGCCGTGACGAGTGCGAAGCGCTCGCGGTCGCTGCCCGACGTGCCGACGGTGGCGGAGCGCGGCTTCCCGGGCTTCGAGGCCGGCTCGTGGTTCGGCTTCTTCGGGCCGAAGGGCCTCCCGCCCGACGTCGTCGCGACGCTCAACAAGGCGGTCAACGAGATCATCGCGGTCCCGGCGATGGAGGCGCAGATGATCAAGGAAGGCGCGGACCCCGCCGGCGGCATGCCGCAGGACTTCGCTGCATTCGTGCAGCGCGAGTACGAAAAGTGGCGCGCCGTGGTCCGCGAGTCGGGGGCCACCGCCGAATGACCGTTCGTCGCGTTCGCCGCCACCGCGGCGCACCGGCGACGCGACCCTCGCCATGAACGTTTCCGACGTCATCATCGGGCACCTCGCGGCCGCCGGCGTCCGCCACGTCTTCGGCTATCCGGGCGACCCGTCGGTCGAGTTCCTCGAAGCGGCGCGCCGCGCCGGCTTCGAGTTCGTGCTGGGCTCGCGCGAGGGCACGGCCGGCCTGATGGCCGAGGCGTACGGCCAGATTACGGGCCGGCCGGGCGTGTGCCTGTCCACGCTCGGGCCCGGCGCGACCAACCTCGTCAACGCAGTCGCGAGCGCGCTGCTCGACCGCGTGCCGATGCTCGCGATCTCCGGGCAGATCGAGACGCGGCGCGAGCCGGTGTTCACGCACCAGGTCGTCGACCACACGCGATTGTTCGCTTCGGTCAGCAAGTGGGTCGCGCCCGTGGCGCCGTCCACCGTCGCGCCGATCATGCGCCGCGCGCTGCGCACCGCGATGGCGGACCGGCCCGGGCCCGTCCACCTGACCACGGCCGCCGACGTCGTCGGCGCCGAAGCGCGCGACGCCGAGATCGTGCTGCCGCCGCTCGCCGCGGCGCGCACGACCCGCGTCTTCGCCGCGGACGGTGCGGCGGCCGATCCGGTGCGGCGTCTCGCGGCGGCACGGCGGCCGATCCTCGTCGCCGGCGTGGCCGCCGCGTGGAGCGGCGCGGGCCCGGCGCTCGTGCGCCTCGCGGAAGCGCTGGGTGCACCGGTCGTCCCCACACCGATGGCGAAAGGGCTGCTGCCGGAGACGCATCCGCTGTACGCGGGCACCCTCGACATGGCGTGCAACGCGTTCGTCTGGGACTTCCTGCGCGGCGCCGACCTGCTGGTGACCGTGGGCTTCGACGCGGTCGAGCTGATCAAGCCGTGGTCGCTGCGCGTGCCGACGATCCACGTCGACACGGTGCCGAACACGGATCAGGTCGTCCCCGCGGACACCGAGGTCGTCGGCGACCTCCCCGCGATCCTCGACGCGCTCGCGGCCGGCGCCGGCGAAGGCGGCCGCTGGACGCACGCGGAGCTCGCGGCGCACCGCGGCAAGCTGCGGCAGCTCTACGAGGCCGGCCGCGTGCCCGGGAAGCTCAACCCGACCGACGTCGTCGACGTCGTCCGCGCCGCGATGCCCGCCGACACGCTCGCGACGACCGACGTCGGCTCGCACAAGCTGCTCGTCGGCCAGGGCTGGACCACGCACGCGCCGCGCGGCATGCTGATGACCAACGGATTGTCGTCGATGGGCTTCTCGCTGCCGGCGGCGATCGTCGCGAAGCTGCTCGCACCGGAGCGCCCCGTCGTCTGCTTCACCGGCGACGGCGGGCTCGCGATGGTGCAGGGCGAGCTGCGCGTCGCAGCGTCGCTGCGCGTGGCGCCGGTCGTCGTCGTCTTCTGCGACAACAGCCTCAACCGCATCGAGCTCAAACAGGCGGCGCGCCGTTACCCGAGCTGGGGCACGCGCTTCGACCCCACCGACGTCGCGCGCCTCGCGCAGGCGATGGGCTGCGACGGCGTCAACGTCGACAGCGCGGCGGCACTCGAAGCCGCGCTCGCCGCGCCGCGCGCCACCGACCGCCCGCTCGTCGTCGGCGCGGCGATCGACCCTTCCCAATACGCGGCGCAGTTCTGACCGCAGCGAGGTCCGTCTCATGTTCCCTGCCACCCGCACCATTGCCGCCGCGCTGCTCGCGGCCTTCGCCGGCGCGGCCGGCGCCGCCCCGCCGCCGCCTCCGGATGCGCAAGTCGTGGCGGCGCTGGCGCCCGGCGGCACGCTGCGCATCGGCGTGTACCCGGGAAGTCCGACGTCGCTCGTCCGCGATCCGGCGACCGGCGAGGCGCGCGGCGTGTCCGTCGAAGTAGGGCGCGCGCTGGCCGAGCAACTGGGCGTGCCGTGGACGCTGGTCGAGTTCCCGCGGGCCGCGGTGGTGCTCGACGCGCTGAAGGCCGGCCGCGTCGACTTCACCGCCACCAGCGCGACGCCGGCGCGGGCGGCGGACATGGACTTCTCGGCGCCGCTGCTCGCGATCGAGCTGGGCTACCTCGCGCGTCCGGATTCGCCGCTGCGCACGGTGGCCGACGTCGACCGGCCGGGCCTGCGCATCGGCGTGAGCCAGGGCGGCACGTCCGAAGGTGCGCTCGGTCGCGCGCTGCGCCAGGCCACCGTCGTCCCGGCGCCCACACTCGCCGCGGCCGCCGACATGCTCGCCGCCGGCACCATCGACGCCTTCGCGACCAACAAGGCGATACTCCACGAGATGGCGGACCGGCAGCCGGGCTCGCGCATCCTCGACGGCGCGTGGGGCAAGGAGGAGTTTGCCATCGCGATTCCCAGGGGACGCGACGCCGGGCTTTCGTACATGCGCGCGTTCGCCGAATACGCGCGCAGCGACGGGCTCGCGCGGCGCGCCGCCGACCGCGCCGGATTGCGCGGCACGATGCCGGACGGACCGCGCTGACGCCATCACGGCAGCGCGAAGACGCGGGAGGGGTGGCGCGGACATGGGCACGGCAGGCAGCGCAGAGACGTGGGACGAGCTCGTCGTCCGCGCGCTCGCGGCGAACCAGGTGCGCCTGGTCGCGTACGTCCCGGACAAGGTGCTGGCGCCGCTCATCCGCCGGCTGCACGCGGACGCCCGTTTCCTCGTCGTCTGTCCCGCCCGCGAGGAGGAAGCGGTCGGCATCGTCGCCGGCGCGTGGATGGCCGGCATGCGCGGCATCGTGCTGATGCAGACGAGCGGCTTCGCGACGCTCGCGAACGTGCTGGCCTCGCTCGTCGTGCCCTACCAGATCCCGCTGCCGATGCTGATCTCCGAGCGCGGGACGCTCGGCGACTTCCAGCTGGGGCAGGCGGTCGTGTGCCGGACGATGCGGCCGGTGCTCGAGTCGCTCGGCATCGAGCACCGCGCGATCGAGCGGCACGAGGACGTCGAGTTCGTCGTCGACCGGATGCTCCGGCAGGCGTACGCGACGCAGGCGGCGGCGGCGATGATCCTTTCGCCGCTGCTGACCGGCCGCGCCGGCCCGCCCACGGGCAAGGAGCCGCGATGAGCCACGCATCCTCCGGCGCAGCGGGACGCGACCGCGCGAAGGTGATGAACCGTGCAGACCTCGTGCGGCGCCTCGTCGCGAAGCTCGCCGCCTTTGAGGCGGTCGTCGGCGGCATCGGCAACACGAACTTCGACCTGTGGGCGAGCGGCCAGCGCCCGCAGAACTTCTACATGCTGGGCAGCATGGGCTTGGCCGTCCCGATCGCGCTCGGTGTCGCGCTGGCGCAGCCCGGCCGCCGCGTGTTCGCGCTCGAAGGCGACGGCTCGCTGCTGATGCAGCTGGGCGCGCTCGGCACGGTCGCCGCGCTGCGTCCGCGCAACCTCGCGATCGTCGTCTTCGACAACGGCGCCTACCAGATCACCGGCGCGCAGCCCACGCTGACCGCGCACGGCGTCGACCTGGTCGCGATGGCCCGCGGCGCCGGCCTCGCCGACGCCGAATGGGCGGCCGACGAGGAGCACTTCGAACGCCTGATCGACCGCACGCTAGCGCAGGACGGCCCGCACTTCATCGGCACGCGCACCGACGACCGGCCGCCGGCCGGCGTGACCGAGCGCGACGCGGCGCGCATCCGCGCCCGCTTCATGGAGGGGATCGGCGTGGCCAACCGCGGCAACACGCAGACTTACGGGCCATGACGGGCGACGGCCGCCTCCTCGTTGCCGGTGCGTGGGTCGACGGCGAATCGCGCGAGGTCCTGCGCGACAAGTTCGACGGCCGCCCCTACGGCACGATGGCGGTCGCCGCGCCGGCGCACGTCGACGCGGCGGTGGCCGGCGCCGCCGCGGGCTTCGCGCGCGCGACCCTTGCGCCGTACGAGCGCTACCGGATCCTGCTGGCCGCCGCCCGCGTGGTCGCGGCGCGCGCCGAGACGCTGATCGAACTGATGCGGCACGAGGCCGGCTTCACGCGCGCCGACGGCGACAACGAGGTGCGCCGCTGCGTGCAGACGCTCGAGCTCTCCGCCGAGGAAGCGAAGCGGCTGACCGGCGAGATGGTGCCGCTGGACGCCGGCGCCGGCGTGCGCAACCGGATCGGCTTCACGATCCGCGCGCCGCGCGGCGTCGTCTGCGCGATCACGCCGTACAACTCGCCGCTCAACGTGCTCGCGCACAAGGTGGCGCCGGCGCTGGCCGGCGGCAACGCCGTCGTGATCAAGCCCTCCGAGTACACGCCGCTGACCGCCGCCGCGCTGTGCGACGCGCTGCTCGAGGCGGGGCTGCCGGCCGACCTCGTCGCGCTGCTGCACGGCGACGGCCCGGCGATCGGCGCCCGGCTGCTCGCCGACCCGCGCATCGCGTTCTACGCGTTCACCGGCAGCACGCGCGTCGGGCGCGAGATCCAGCGCGCCGCGGGCCTGCGCCGGACGCAGCTCGAGCTCGGCAGCATCGCGAGCACGATCGTCTGCGCCGATGCCGACCTCGACCTCGCGGTGGCGAAGATCGTCGCGGCCGGGTACCGCAAGGCCGGCCAGGTCTGCACGTCGGTGCAGCGCGTGTACGTCGACCGCGGCGCCGCCGCCGCGTTCGTGCCGAAGCTCGTCGCCGCGACGCGCGCGCTGCGCTACGGCGACCCGGCGGATCCCGCGACGGTGGTCGGGCCGATGATCAGCGCCGCGCAGGCCGCCCGCGCGGCGGCCTGGGTGGCCGAGGCCGTGGCCGGCGGTGCGGAGCTGCTGGCCGGCGGCACGCACGCCGGCGCGGTCATGGCGCCGACGCTGCTCGCCCGGGTCGGCGACGACATGAAGGTCGTGTGCCAGGAGATCTTCGCGCCCGTCGTGTCGGTTACCGAGTTCGACGCCGTCGACGACGCGGTTGCGCGTGCGAACGCGACGCCGTTCGGACTGTCGGTGGGACTCTTCACGAAGGACCTGCACGTCGCGCTCGCCGCCGCGCGCACGCTGCGCTTCGGCGCCGTCCACGTCAACGAGGCGTCGAGCGCGCGCGTGGACGCGATGCCGTTCGGCGGCGTCAAGGACAGCGGCTGGGGCTTCGAAGGCCCCGCGTACGCGATCCGCGAGATGACCGAGGAACGGCTGGTGACGATCGCGTATTGACCGCGCGCCGCTTCGCGGCACGCAGTCAGTTCGCCGTCGCGCCCGACGCCTTGACGATCGGCACCCACTTGGCGAGGTCGTCGGCGACGATCTTGCCGAACGCGGCGGGCGCCATCGGCGGCGCCAGGTCGAAGCCCTGCGGCCCCAGCTTCTCCTTCGCCTCGGCGGACGCGAAGATCCTGTTGAGCTCGGCGTTGAGCCGGCCCACGACGTCGGCCGGCGTCCCTGCCGGCGCGACGAAGCCGAACCACGTGTTGACCTCGTAGCCCTTGATGCCCTGCTCGTCGAGCGTGGGCACGTTGGCCAGCAGCGGCGAGCGCGCGAGGCTGGTGACGCCCAGCGCCTTCACGTGCCCAGACTTGATCTGCGCGATCACGGTGGGCGTGTTGAAGAAGCCCATCGCGACCTCGCCGGTCATCACGGCCTGGATGCCCTGCGGCGCGCCCTTGTACGGCACGTGCACGAGCTGCGTGCCGGTGACCTGCCCGAACAGGACGCCCGACAGGTGATGGCTGGTGCCCGCGCCGCCCGACGAGAACGTGACCTCGCCGGGTTTCGCCTTCGCGGCGGCGACCATGTCGGCGGGCTTCGCGGCGCTGCTGCCCGGCGGCACGATCATCACGTTGGACACGCCGCCGACGAACGCCACCGGCGCGAAATCCTTGACCGAGTCGTAGCCGGGCGTCGCGTAGATCGCCTGGTTGAACACGAGCGTGCCCTGCGACGCGAACGCGATCGTGTAGCCGTCCGGCGCCGCGCGCGCGAGTTCCGCCATCGCGATCGTGCCGCCGGCGCCGGGCTTGTTCTCGATGACGACCGGCTGGCCCAGCGCCTTGGCGAGCTCCTGCCCGGCGTAGCGCGACACGATGTCGGCGGTGCTGCCCGCCGCGAGGGGAACGAGCAGCCGGATCGGCTTCGTCGGGTACGGCTGCGCGGCGACGGCCCCCGCCGCCAGCAGGACCACGACGCCCACTGCCGCGCGCAGCGCGCGCATCCGAGCTCCGGTGACCTCGAACATGCGGATCCTCCCTTCGGCGGGGCCTGCGTCCGTCAACCCGCGGCGTTCAGCTGCTGCTCGAGCACGTGCAGCGTACGGTAGCACGGCAGCACCTTGGCCACGCTCGCGTTGGGCTCGCGGCCCTCGCGGATCGCCGCGACGAACTCGCGATCCTGCAGCTCGATGCCGTTCATCGACACGGCGACCTTCGAGACGTCGATCTTCTCCTCCTTGCCGGTGAAGAGGTCGTCGTAGCGCGCGAGGTACGTGCCGGTGTCGCCGATGTAGCGGAAGAACGTGCCCAGCGGCCCGTCGTTGTTGAAGGACAGCGACAGCGTGCAGATCGCGCCGGTGCTGCTCTTCAGCTGGATGCTCATGTCCATCGCGATGCCGAGCGCCGGATGCATCGGCCCCTGGATCGCGTGCGCCTGCACGATCGTGCCGCCCGTCTGGTACGCGAACAGGTCGACCGTGTGCGCGGCGTGGTGCCACAGCAGGTGGTCGGTCCAGCTGCGCGGCTGGCCCAGCGCGTTCATGTTCGTGCGCCGGAAGAAGTAGGTCTGCACGTCCATCTGCTGGATGTGCAACTCTCCCGCGGCAATCCGGTCGTGGACCCACTGGTGGCTGGGGTTGAAGCGGCGCGTGTGCCCGACCATCGCGACCAGCCCCGTGCTCCGCTGCAGCGCGGCGACTTCCTCGGCGCCCGCGAGCGAGTCGGCGAGCGGGATCTCGACCTGCACGTGCTTGCCGGCTTTCAGGCACGCGACGGTCTGCGCGGCGTGCATCTGCGTCGGCGTGCACAGGATCACCGCGTCCACGTCCTTCAGCGCGAGGCTGTCGGCCAGGTCGGTCGACACGTGCGCTACGCCGTACTTCCGCGCGACCTCGCGCGTCTTGTCGAGCTCGCGGCCGACCAGCGACACGACCTCCACACCGGCGATGTTCTTCAGGCCGTCCAGGTGCTTGACGCCGAACGCGCCGGCGCCGGCCAGCGCGATCTTCAGGGTCTTGTCGGTCATTCGGGATTCTCCAGGATCAGGTGCCCGACCGCGGTGTTCGACGCCGGCACGTGGAAGAAGCGGTGGACGACCTTCGGCGGCGGGCCGCCGCCGACGTCGCCCATCGCGCCGCGCGCGATCAGCCACATCACGAGCTCGATGCCCTCGGACCCCGCCTCGCGGACGTATTCGATGTGCGGCATGTTGGCGAGCGCGCCGGGGTCGGCGATCAGCCGGTCTAGGAACGCGTTGTCCCACGCCGCGTTGATGAGCCCCGCGCGCGCGCCCTGCAGCTGGTGGCTCATGCCGCCGGTGCCCCACACCTGCACCGACAGCGGCTCGTCGAACGACTCGATCGCGCGGCGGATCGCCTGGCCCAGCTGGTAGCAGCGGCGCCCCGACGGCACCGGGTACTGCACGACGTTGACGGCGAACGGGATCACGCGGCACGGCCACGCGGCCGGCGACCCGAACAGCAGGTTGAGCGGCACCGTGAGGCCGTGGTCGACGTCCATCCGGTTGACGATCGTGAGGTCGAAGTCGTCCTGGATGACGCTCTGCGCGATGTGCGCCGCGAACTCCGGATGGCCGATCACTTTCGGCACCGGGCGCGGGCCCCAGCCCTCGTCCGCCGGCTGGAACTCCGCCGCCGTGCCGATCGCGAACGTCGGGATGACCTCGAGGCTGAACGCCGTCGCGTGGTCGTTGTAGACGAGGAAGACCACGTCGGGCTTCTGCGCTTCCTCCCACCGCTTCGAAAATTCGTAGCCCTTGAACAGCGGCACCCAGTACGGCTCGGCGGTCTTGCCGAGGTCGATCGCCGCACCGATCGCCGGCACGTGCGACGTGTAGACGGAAGCGGTTACGCGGGCCATGTCAGTCGAGAAGGGCCGTCCCGAACGACTGACCTGCCCCCTCGGGGGGCAGCGAGCGCAGCGAGCGTGGGGGTCGTTTCATCTCAGCGTCCCTCCCCGCGCGCCGCGCGTCCAGCAGCGCCCTGCGGCTGCCGCTGCGGCTGCGCGTCGCCGTCCTCGCCCAGCCGGCGGTTGCCCTCGATCGCGCGCCCGCCGCGCAGCATCAGCTCGCGGTACTCGGACTCCGTCATCCCGGTCATGCTGCCCGCCATCTGCTGGAAGCTCTTACCGTCGGTCGCGCCGATCTTGGCGAGGAAGTAGATGTTGCCGCCGAGCGCGATGCAGCGGTTCAGGTCGCGCGCGAGCACGGCGAGCTTCTGGTCCTCGGTCATCGGCCACTCGTCGAGGTACGCGCGCTCGTTCGCCTTGAAGCGCTCGCGGTTATCCGCCTTCATGAGCGACATGCAGAACTGGTTGAGGTGGTAGCCCTTGCGCGACTGCTCGGCGTCGAAGATCGTCGTGCCGGGGATGTCGAGGTACGGCTTGTCGAGGGCCATGTCAGTGCCGCCCGGCCGCCCGAAGGCACTGACGCGCCCCCTCCGGGGGCAGCGAGCAAAGCGAGCGTGGGGGTCGTTTCATCCTAGCTCCTCCGATGCGGTCGCGGCGAATGGGACGGCAACTTCATGCCGGACTCTCCTCCGGCCAGTACAGCCGCATCGGGTTCGCGACGAGCAGCTTGCGCTGCAGCTCCGGCGTCGTCGCGATGTGCGGGATGACGTCGACGAGCAGGCCGTCGTCGGGCATGTGGTCCTTGAGGTTCGGATGCGGCCAGTCGGTGCCCCACAGCACGCGGTCGGGGAACGTCTCGACGATGCGCCGCGCGAACGGCACGACGTCGCGGTACGCGTTGCGTTCGCCGGCGAGCGCCTTCGGGCCGGCCAGCGACAGCCGCTCCGGACAGCTCACCTTGCTCCAGACGTTGCCGTGGTCGCGCATGAACTTCACGAAGAGCTCGAACTCGGGCCCGTCTACCGGCTTGCCCACGTCGGGTCGGCCCATGTGGTCGACGACGACCGTCGTCGGCAGTGCGGTGAAGAAGTCGATGAGCTCGGGCAGGTCGACCGCCTCGAAGTAGATGACGACGTGCCAGCCGAGCTTGGCGATGCGCGCGGCGATCTCCAGCAGCTCGTCGCGCGGCGTGAAGTCGACCAACCGCTTGACGAAGTTGAAGCGCACGCCGCGCACGCCGGCCGCGTGCAGCGCGGCGAGCTCGGCGTCGGTCACGCTGCGCCGGACGGTGGCCACGCCGCGCGCGCGGCCGCCCGACGCGACGCACGCGTCGACCATCGCGCGGTTGTCGGCGCCGTGGCAGGTCGCCTGCACGATCACGTTGCGCGCGAAGCCCAGGCGGTCGCGCAGTGCGAAGAGCTGCGCCTTCGACGCGTCGCACGGCGTGTACTTGCGCTCGGGCGCGTACGGGAACTCGGCGCCCGGACCAAACACGTGGCAATGCGCGTCCACGCTGCCCGGCGGCACCCGGAACGCCGGCAGCGACGGGTTCGCGTACCAGTCGAGCCAGCCGGGCGTCTTCGCGAATTCCATCGGCCGCGCCCGGTCAGTCGACGTACTTGAGGCCGGCCTTCGCGAGCGGCTCGCGCATGCCGTACATGTCGAGCCCGAGCACGCCGGCGGCGAGCTTCGCGCGCTTCTCGCCCTCGTTCGCCTCGCGCGCCGCCGCGGCGTCGGCCACCTGCGCGGCGACCGCGGCCGGCACGACGACCACGCCGTCGTCGTCCGCCACCACCACGTCGCCGGCGTTGACCGCGACGCCCGCGCACACGACCGGCACGTTGACCGATCCGATGGTCGCCTTGATCGTGCCCTTGGCGCTGATCGCGCGGCTCCAGACCGGGAAGCCCATCGCGGTCAGGTCCTTCACGTCGCGCACGCCGCCGTCGATGACGAGGCCCACGGCGCCGCGCGCCTTGAAGCTCGTCGCGAGCAGGTCGCCGAAGTAGCCGTCGGTGCAGTCGGCGGTGACCGCGGCGACGACCAGGTCGCCCGGCCGGATCTGCTCGGCCACCACGTGCATCATCCAGTTGTCGCCGGGATGCATCAGCACGGTGACCGCCGTGCCGCACGCGTGCGCGCCGGCGTAGATCGGCCGCATGTAGGGCTTCATCAGGCCCACGCGGCCCTGCGCCTCGTGGACGGTCGCCACGCCGAGGCGCGCGAG
>JAYRNW010000331.1:0-5408 GCA_041911995.1 Casimicrobiaceae bacterium
ACGAAGCGCGCCGATCAGATGCCGCTTCGCGGCCCTTCAGTAGCGCGCGTATGCGCGCTGACAGCCTCCGACGAGCGCTGTCGTCCGCTGGGGCATTCAGATCGCATGCGCGCGCTACTGAACGGCGCGCGCAGCGCGCTTGTGATCGGCGCGCTTCGTGCCCTTTCTACACGGAAAGCGCCCGGCCGCCCGAAGCTTTCCGTGCTGACTGCAGTTCGGAATCAAGACGCGCAGCGTCTTGATTCCGTTCGGACGCAAATCGCGCGAGCGGGTGCGAAGCACCCCGAAGCGCGATTTGCGGACGTTATCTTACGACGAGGACGGGCAGCTTGCTGTGCGTGAGGACCTTGGTGGTCTCGCTGCCGAGCAGCAGGCCGGTGAGGCCGCGGCGGCCGTGCGAGGCCATGACGATCGCGTCGCACTTGCCCTTCTTCGCGGCGGCGAGGATCGCCTCCCACGGCGCGGCGGCGATCGCGTGGACGGTCGCGCATTCGACGCCGGCGGACTTCGCCTGCGCCACGACGCGGTCGAGCACCTTCGTCGCTTCCTCCTTCGCGCGCTTCGTGTACTCGCGCCGCGAGATCATCTCGACCGCCACGCCTTCGGCGTACACGGGCATCGGGTAGTCGGGGGACGCGTGGAACGCGGTGATCTTCGCCTTCAGCGCCTGCGCGAGCTCGAGCGCCTGCGCGACCGCCTTCTCGGACAGCTTCGACCCGTCGGTGGGAACGAGCAGGTTGGTATACATGAGGTTCTCCCTTCACGTTGCCACAATCGATGATACGCACCCGGGGCGGCGCGCTCTTGACACACGTCAACGGCCGGGGACGGCTTGCGCGACGTCAATTCCACACTCGGCGCGCGCTTGACCCTGCCGCGCGCCGCACCTTAGAGTCTACGGCATGTCGGCGCCATCCGCATTCGCCGTCGACGCGCCCGCGCCGGCGCCCGGAGTCGGCGGCGCCGCGAGCTGCTACCACTGCGGCGCGCCGAACCCCGCAACCCAGCGCTGGACTGCCGTCGTCGCCGGCGCGCCGCGCGCGTTCTGCTGCGCCGGCTGCCAGGCGGTCGCCGAGACGCTGCACGCGGCCGGGCTCGACCGGCTCTACGCCGGACGCACGCGCGTGGCCGCGCGCCCGGAGACCGACGCCGACGACGACTGGGCGCGCTGGGGCGCCGCAGCCGAGAGCGCCGGCCTCGTGCGCGAGCTGGCCGACGGCCGCCGCGAGGCGTCGCTGCTGCTCGACGGCATGACCTGCGGCGCGTGCGTGCCGCTGCTCGAGTCGTGGCTCGCGCGGCAGGAAGGCGTCGCAGCGGCGAGCATCAACTACGCGACGCGGCGCGCGCTCGTGGCCTGGGATCCGCACGCGACGCGGCTCGCGACGGTGCTGCGCGCGATCGCCGCCGTCGGCTACCGCGCGTTCCCGTACGACCCCGCGCGGCGCGAGGCGCTCGCGCGGCGCGAGCGGCGCACGCTGCTGACGCGCACCGCCGTCGCGCTGCTCGCGATGATGCAGGTGATGATGCTCGCGCTGCCCGTCTACCTGTCCGACGACGGCGTCGCGCCCGAGGAGCGACGGCTGCTCGAATGGGCGAGCTTCGTGCTCACGCTGCCGGCGCTGTTCTACTCGGCCGCGCCGCTGTTCGCCGGCGCGTGGCGCGACGTCGTGCACCGCCGCCTCGGCATGGACGTGCCGATCGCGCTCGGACTCGCCGCCGCGTTCGCGGCGAGCGCGTGGTCGACGTTCGGCGGCGGCGGCCCCGTCTACTACGATTCGGTGACGATGTTCGTCGCGCTGCTGCTCGTTGCGCGCTACTTCGACCTCGTGGCGCGACAGAGGGCCGGCGACGCGATCGAGTCGGTCGCGCGGCAGCGCCCGGATTCCGCGGAGCGGCTGCCACGGTGGCCGGCGGAAGCCGCGACGGAAGCCGTCGCGGCGGCGACCCTCGTCCCGGGCGACGTCGTGCTCGTGCGGCCGGGGGCGCTGGTCCCGGCGGACGGCGAGGTCGTCGACGGCCGCTCGCACGTCGAGGAGGCGATGCTGACCGGCGAGTCGACGCCCACGCCGCGCGTCGCCGGCGATCCGCTGTGGGCGGGCGCCGTCAACCGCGAGAACGCGCTCGTCATGCGCGTCGCCGCGGCGGGCGAGGACACGCGGCTCGCGGCGATCCTGCGCCTCGCCGAGCGCGCGTCCGTGGCGCGGCCGCAGGCGGTGCGCAGCGCCGACCGCGTCGCCGCCGTGTTCGTGGCGGCGCTGCTGGCGCTCGCCGCGGCGACCGCGATCGCATGGTGGCGCCACGATCCGGCGCGCGCGCTCGCCGTGACGTTCGCCGTGCTCGCCGTGTCGTGCCCGTGCGCGCTCTCGCTCGCGACGCCCGCGGCGCTCGCGGCTGCCGCCGGCTCCCTCGCACGCCGCGGCATCGTGCTCGCGCGCAGCGACGCGCTGGAGACGCTCGCCGGCGTCACGCACGTCGTGCTCGACAAGACGGGCACGCTGACCGAAGGCCGGATCCGGCTCGCCGGATGCGCGACGGCCGGCGGCACGACGGCGGAGGCGGCCCTCGCGCTCGCGGCCGCGCTCGAGGCGCGCTCCGAGCATCCGCTCGGCGTCGCGCTCGTCGCGGCCGCGCGCGGCGCCACGCTCGCCGCGGTGACCGACGTCCGGCAGGCGAGCGGCGAGGGGATCGCCGCACGGGTCGACGGCCGCGAGGTCCGCATCGGCCGGCCCGCGTTCGTCGCGGCGCTCGCCGGCGAGATGCCTGCCGCGCTGCGCGGGTTCGCGCGCGGCCGCAGCGACACGCTGGCGGCGCTCGGGGACGCGCGCGGCTGGCACGCGCTGTTCGCGTTCGCCGACACGCTGCGCCCCGGAGCCGCAGCGCTGATCGAGGACCTGCGCGCGCTGCGGGTGACGCCGGTGCTGCTGTCCGGCGACCGGAGCGAGGCCGTTTCGGCGGTGGCTGCGGCGCTGGCCATCGCCGACGCCCGCGGCGAGCTCACGCCCGCGGACAAGCGGGACGCGATCGCGGCGCTGCAGGCGCAGGGCGCGCGCGTCGCGATGGCCGGCGACGGCATCAACGACGCGCCGGCGCTCGCGCAGGCGCAGGTGTCGCTGTCGCTGGGCTCGGGCGCGCCGCTCGCGCAATGGACGGCGGACATCGTGATCCTGTCCGACCGCATCGAGCTCGTCGCGGACGCCGTGCGCGCGGCGCGGCGCACGTTCGCCGTGATCCGCGAGAACCTCGTCTGGGCGGCCGCGTACAACGCGGTCGCAGTCCCGGCCGCGGCGTTCGGCCTCGTGTCGCCGCTGCTGGCGGCGGCGGGCATGTCGGCGTCGTCGCTGGCGGTCGTCGCGAACGCGCTGCGCCTCACGCGGCGGCCGCGGACGGCGGCCGCGGCGCCCGCCGTGCAACCGCCGCGCGCGCTGGAGTCGGCGTGGAAATCCTGATGCTGCTGATCCCGCTGTCGGTCGTGCTGGTGCTGGCGATCGGCGGCGTCTTCTGGTGGAGCGTGAGGAGCGGCCAGTTCGACGACCTCGAGGGGCCGGCGCACCGGATCCTCGCCGACGACGACCGGCCCGCCGGTACGACAGAGGGCGGGCCCGCGTCTTTGACCAATATCAAGCCCGGGAAAACCGGCCGCGGGTAGGATTGCCGCGGTGCAGCATGCGGGCACGGGGGTAGTTGTACACCGAAGGGAGCGGACAACGATGGCAAATGCGCTGGTTGGCGGGGACGCGGCGGCGACGTTCAACTACAAGGTCGTCCGCTGGTTCGCGATCATGACCGTCGTCTGGGGGATCGTCGGCATGCTGGTGGGCGTGATCATCGCCGCCCAGCTCCTGTGGCCGGCGCTCAACTTCGACATCCCGTGGCTCACGTACGGCCGGCTGCGGCCGCTGCACACGAACGCCGTGATCTTCGCGTTCGGCGGCTGCGCGCTGTTCGCGACGTCTTACTACTGCGTGCAGCGCACGTGCCAGGCGCGGCTGTTCTCCGACGGCCTGGCCGCGTTCACGTTCTGGGGCTGGAACGCCGTCATCGTGCTGGCGGCGATCACGCTGCCGCTCGGCATCACGACCAGCAAGGAGTACGCCGAGCTCGAGTGGCCGATCGACATCCTGATCACGCTCGTCTGGGTCGCGTACGCCGTCGTGTTCTTCGGCACGATCGCCAAGCGCACGACGCCGCACATCTACGTCGCCAACTGGTTCTTCGGCGCGTTCATCCTGACCGTCGCGCTGCTGCACGTCGTCAACAGCGCGGAGCTGCCGGTGTCGCTGACGTCGTGGAAGTCGTACTCGGCGTACGCGGGCGTGCAGGACGCGATGGTCCAGTGGTGGTACGGGCACAACGCGGTCGGCTTCTTCCTGACCGCCGGCTTCCTCGGGATGATGTACTACTTCGTGCCCAAGCAGGCGGGCCGGCCGATCTACAGCTACCGGCTGTCGGTCGTGCACTTCTGGGCGCTGATCTTCACGTACATGTGGGCGGGCCCGCACCACCTGCACTACACGGCGCTGCCCGACTGGACGCAGTCGCTGGGGATGGTCTTCTCGCTGATCCTGCTGGCGCCGTCGTGGGGCGGCATGATCAACGGCATCATGACGCTGTCGGGCGCGTGGCACAAGCTGCGCGAGGACCCGATCCTCAAGTTCCTGATCGTGTCGCTGTCGTTCTACGGCATGAGCACGTTCGAGGGGCCGATGATGTCGATCAAGACCGTGAACGCGCTGTCGCACTACACGGACTGGACGATCGGCCACGTGCACTCCGGCGCGCTCGGCTGGGTCGCGTTCATCTCGATCGGCAGCATCTACTACCTGTTGCCGCGGATGTTCGGCAAGACCGAGATGTGGTCGACGCGCCTCATCACTGCGCACTTCTGGATCGCGACGATCGGCGTCGTGCTCTATATCGCCGCGATGTGGATCGCCGGCGTCATGCAGGGCCTGATGTGGCGCGCGACCAACGCCGACGGCACGCTGACGTACGCGTTCGTCGAGAGCGTCAAGGCCACGTACCCGTTCTACGCGATCCGGCTGCTCGGGGGCACGCTGTTCCTCACGGGCATGCTGATCATGGCGTTCAACATGGTGCGCACGATCGCCGGCAGCAAGGCGTACGAGGCGCCGATTCCCGCCGTTCCGGCGCACGCGTAAGACGAGGGGACGAGCGATGAAACTTTCGCAGGAACACGTCGAGAGCAACCTGCCGTGGCTGATCGTCCTCGTGCTGCTCGTGGTGAGCGTCGGGGGCTTGGTCGAGATCGTGCCGTTGTTCTTCCAGAAGTCGACCACGCAGCCGGTGGCCGGCCTGAAGCCCTACACGGCGCTGCAGGTCGTGGGCCGGGACGTCTACGTCCGCGAGGGCTGCTACAACTGCCACTCGCAGATGATCCGGCCGTTCCG
>JAYRNW010000332.1:0-8097 GCA_041911995.1 Casimicrobiaceae bacterium
ATCGCGCTCGGCGTGGCGCTGGCGGTGCCGGCGCTCGCCGCGGCGCTGTATGCGCTGCTGGGCGACGTCCGGGCGGTCGACGACCGGCGCAACGTCGACGCGCAGACCGCCATCGAGACGATGCCGGCCGGCATGCTGCGCGACGACCTGGTCGCGCAGGTGACGCGCAACCCGCGCGACGGCCGCGGCTGGGTCCTGCTCGCGCGCCTGGACTTCGCCGCCGACCGCTTCGCCGACGCGGCCGCCGCGTACGCGAAGGCGCTCGCCGCGCAGCCCACCGTCGGCAAGGACCCGGGCATCTGGTGCGAGTACGCCGACGCGCTCGGCATGGCGCTGGGCGGCACGCTCGCCGGCCGGCCGCGCGAGCTGGTCGCGCAGGCGCTGGCGCAGGACCCGGCGCACCCGAAGGCGCTGGAAATGGCCGGCAGCGCGGCGTTCGAGGAGCGCGATTACGCGGCGGCCGCGCGGCACTGGCGCACGCTGCTCGCGCAGCTGCCGCCGGACGACGCCGGGGCGCGCGAGCTGGCCGCGGCCGTCGCGCGCGCCGAGCTCTCGGCCAGCACGGCCGTGCGATGATGGGCGCATCTCGTTCGCTGCCGCCGCACTGCCCATGACCGGACTCCCGCGCCTCCTCGCCGCGCTCGCGCTCCTGCTGCTGCCGCTCGTACCGGCGCTGCCGCCCGCCGCGCAGGCGCCCGCCGTGCCGCCACCCGCCGCGCAGCCGCCGGCGGCGCCGGCGCGTGGCGAACTCCTCTACACGACGCACTGCGTGGCCTGCCACACGCGGGAAGTGCACTGGCGCGCGCGCCGCGTCGCGCGCGACTGGTCCTCGCTCACGGCCGAGACGCTGCGCTGGCAGCGAAACCTGGGCATCGGCTGGTCGGACGACGACGTCGACGAGGTCGCACGCTACCTCAACACGACGATCTACCGGTTCCCGGAGCAGGCGGGCAAGCAGCTCTCCTGACGGGCGCCGATGGAACGCGCCGCCGCACCGACGTCCCCGCCGCTCGCGCTGCGCCTGCGCGACGCCGCGCAGTTCCCCCACCCGATCGCCGGCGTCGACGTCGTGGAGACGCACATCTCGTGGGTCGTGCTGGCCGGCGACTACGCGTACAAGATCAAGAAGCCGCTCGACCTGGGGTTCCTCGACTTCTCGACGCTCGCGAAGCGGCGCGCCGCGTGCGACGAGGAAGTGCGCCTCAACCGGCGACTCGCGCCGGACCTGTACCTGGACGTCGTCGGGATCGGCGGCGAGGCCGATTTTCCGCGCATCGGCGGCCCGCCGCCGCACGTCGAGTATGCGGTGCGGATGCGGCGGTTCGACCGTGCGCAGGAGTTGGACCGCCTGCTCGCCGCCGGCGCGCTCGCCGCGGAGCGCATCGACGAGCTCGCGGCCGCCGTCGCGCGCTTCCACGCCGGCGTGCCCCGGGCGACGCCGGCCGACCCGTACGGCACCGCGGCCGTCGGGCTCGCCAACGCGGTGGCCAACTTCGCGCACGTGTCGCGCCTGGAGCACGCGGCGGACGTCGGCGCGCGCGTCGACGCGCTGCACCGGTGGACGCTGGCCGAGCACGCGCGCGTCGCGCCGGCGATGGACGCGCGGCTCGCCGACGGCTTCGTGCGCGAGTGCCACGGCGACCTGCACCTCGCCAACATCGTGCTGTTCGCAGGCCGCGTCACGGTGTTCGACTGCATCGAGTTCAACCCGGCGCTGCGCTGGATCGACACGATGGCCGAGATCGCGTTCACGGCGATGGACCTCGTGCACCGTGGCCGGCGCGACCTCGCGCAGCGCTTCGTCAACGGCTACCTCGAGGCGACCGGCGACTACGCCGGGCTGGCGGTACTGCGCTTCTACGTCGTCTACCGCGCGATGGTGCGCGCGAAGATCGCGGCGATCCGCACGGCGCAGGAGGCCGACGCCGCGGCGCGCGCGCGCGGCCACGCCGACCTCCTCGCGCATTTGGCGCTCGCGGAAGGCTTCGCGCGGCCGTCGCGCCGGGCGCTGCTCGTCACCTGCGGCGCCTCCGGCAGCGGCAAGAGTGTGGCCGCCGGCGCGCTCGCCGACACCGGCGACTGGATTCGCGTCCGCTCGGACGTCGAGCGCAAGCGCCTGGCCGGGCTCGCAGCCGGCGACCGCTCGGGGTCGGGCCTCGCCGCCGGGCTCTACACCGGCGACATGACCGGGCAGACGTACGCGCGGCTGGCGGCGCTCGCGCGCACGGTGCTCGGGGCCGGGTATCCGGTCATCGTCGACGCGACGTTTCTCGCGCGCGCGCAGCGCGCGCGCTTCCGCGCGCTCGCCGCCGAGCTGGGCGTGCCGTTCGCGATCCTGGTCCCGCGCACGCCGGTGGCGACGATGCGCGCGCGCGTCGCGGCGCGCGAGGCCGCGGGTGGCGACGCGTCCGAGGCGACGGTCGCCGTGCTCGAGCGCCAGCTCGCGGCGGCCGAGCCGCTCGCCGACGACGAGGCCGACGCGGCGGTCGCGTTCGACGCGGACTCCGCAATCGACGCGACGGCGCTCGCCGCCGCCGTCGCGCAGCGAGTCACCGCGCGCGGGTGATCGCCTCGGATTACGGCGCCCCCGCGGGCTTGGCCGGCGATCCAGCGAGGAACGCGTCGACCGCCGCGGCGGTCTCGTCGCCGCGGACGATGCGGTCGCCGACGGACACACCGCCGCGCCAGTTCGCGCAGAAGTGGAGGCCGGCAGTGGAGGCCTCCGCCGCCGCAACGGGACGCAGCCGGTCGAGGTGGCCGAGGTCGTACTGCGGGATCGCCTGCGGCCAGCGGACCACCTCGTACCACGCGGGCGCGCCCCGCGCGCCGACCAGCTCGGCCAGTTCCTTGTGCACGGCCGCGGCGAGCGCGTCGTCGGCAAGCTGCAACGACTCCGGGTTGCGCCGGCCGCCGACGAACGTCGTCAGCAGCACCTGGTCGTCCGGCGCGCGGCCGGCGAACATGCTGCTCGAGAACAGCGTGCCGAGCATCGCGCGGCGCTCGACTTTCGGAACGAGGAAGCCGAAGCCGGCGAGCGGGTGCGCGACGTCGCTGCGGCGAAACGCACTGGCCACGATGGCCACCGCCGCGTAGTCGACCGTGCGCAGCGCACGCTCCGCGTCGGGCGCGAGCTCGGCGACGATGGCGGCGGCGGCCGGCGCCGGCGTGGCCACCACGACCGCGCGGGCACGCAGGTCGACGGGCTCGGTGCCGCGCATGCCTTCGACGACGAACCCGCCACCGTGCGCGCGGGCCACGCGATCCACGCTCACGCCGCACTGCACGCGCCCTGCGCGCGCGGCGAGCGCGTCGGTCAACGCCTGCATGCCGGTGCGGAACGAGAAGCTCTTCGCGGCGTTCTTCGCGACCTCCTTGTTCCTCTTGCGCTCGCGCGCGCCCAGGATCTGGCCCTTGATCAGGCTGCCGTACTTCTGCTCGAGCGCCAGCAGACGCGGGAACGCGGCGGCCACCGAGATGCGCTCGGGATCGCCGGCGTAGATGCCCGCGACGAACGGGTCGATCGCGTAGTCGAGGAACTCGCGGCCGAGCCGCCTCCGCACGAACTGCGCGATCGACTCCTCGACGCCGGGCGGTGTCGGCCGGATGAACGGCTCGGCCAGCAGACGCAGCTTGGCGAACAGCGAGAACGCGGACGTCGTCAGGAACGCCGGCGGCGACGTCGGAAGCGCGCGCAACTCGCCGTCGCGAACGATGTAGCGCACGGCGGCGACCTCGCTCGCGTCGGCGCGCTCGCCGGCGATGCCGAGCTCGCCCAGCAGCTCGGCGATGCGCGGCGACGTGTCGAGCGTGCTGTTCGGCCCGCGCTCGTAGAGCGCGCCGTCGCGCCGCGACGTCGCGATGACGCCGCCGGGACGCGGCGCCGCCTCCACCACGGCGACCTTCCGGCCGCGACGCACCAAGCCCTGCGCGGTCGCGAGGCCGGAGATGCCGGCGCCGACGACGACGGTGTCGTATTGCATTGGGAGCCCGGTTTACGAACGCGATGCCGCCATTATCCCGGGTTGCGCGCCAGCGCCGCATTGACCGCGGCCAAGAACTCGGCGAGATTGAGCGGCTTGCCCAGGTAGGCGTCGAATCCTGCTTCCAGGATCACCTTGCGGTCCTGCTGCATCACGGACGCCGTGACGGCGATCACCGGGATCTTCGCGGTGGCGGGGTTGGCGCGCAGCACGCGCAGCGCGTCGATGCCGTTCATCCCCGGCAGCTGGATGTCCATCAGCACGAGGTCGGGCCGGCGTTCGACGGCGAGCACGATGCCGTCCTCGGCCGTGGTCGCCTCGAGCGTTTCGTGGCCCTTGACCTGCAGCACGTCGCGGACGAGCTTCATGTTGCGCGGGTTGTCTTCGACGATCAGGACGAGGCTCATGGGACGATCCTTCGCGCGGTCACGTGCGGTCCGGCAGGGAGAAGAAGAAGGTCGAGCCCTTGCCGGGCTCGCTTTCGAGCCAGATCCGGCCGCCGTGCAGCTCGACGAAGCGGCGGGTGAGCGCGAGGCCGAGGCCCGTCCCTTCCGCCTTGCTCGTGTAGTGGGCGCCGACCTGCCGGAACTCCTCGAACACCGCCTGCTGGTCCTCGGGCGCGATGCCGATGCCGGTGTCGCGGACGGCCACCACGAGCTCTCCGTCGTCGCGCTTCGCGACCACGTCGACGCGGCCGCCGTCCGGCGTGAACTTGACGGCGTTGGACAAGAGGTTGAGCAGGATCTGCTTGAACTTGCGCTCGTCGGCGTGGATCGTCGCGATCCCGGGCGCGACGTCGAGGCCGAGCGCGATCCCGTGCTTCATCGCCCGCTCGCGGATCAGCGTCATCGCGTCGGCCAGCGCGGAGGGCGCGTCGAACTCCGAGAGCTCGAGCTCCATGCGCCCGGCCTCGACCTTCGACAGGTCGAGCACGTCGTTGATCAGCGCGAGCAGGTGCCTGCCGGACGTGTGGATGTCGTTGAGGTAATCCTCCTGCTTCGCGTTGACCTCGCCGAAGAACTTCGCGAGCAGCACCTCGGAGAAGCCGATGATCGCGTTGAGCGGCGTGCGCAGCTCGTGCGACATCGAGGCGAGGAACGCCGACTTGTGCTGGTTCGCGACCTCGAGCTGGCGGCTCTTGTCCTCGATCTCGCGGAAGAGCCGCGCGTTCTGGATCGCGATCACCGCCTGGTCGGCGAACGTGCGCAACAGCGCGATGTCCTTGTCGGAGAACGGCCCGGCGTTCTCGCGGCCGACGAAGATCGCGCCGATGCCGCGGCCCTCCCACAGCATCGGCGCGAACACGATCGCCTTGACGCCGATCGCCGCGCAGCCCAGCCGCATCCTGGGCGGGACGTCGGCGTCGGCCTCGACGTCGGCCCAGTGCAGCGCCTGCCGCTGCAGGACCGCCACGCCGGTGCCGGTGCTCGTGTCGACCGGCGTCGGGAACATCTTGTCGAGCTCCTCGCGACCGTGGCCGTGGTACGCGCCGATGTGGATCTGCCCGTCGTCGCCGACCAGCGTCACGCCGACGAGCTTGCCGGCGAACAGCCGCTCGCACGACGTCAGGATCTTGTCGAATACCGGCGTGGTGTCGGCGATCGAATTGCTGATCGCGGCGAGCACTTCGCCCGACGCGCGCTGCTGGTCGAGCGCCTCCTTCGTCTCGTTGAACAGGCGCACGTTGTCGATCGCGATGGCCGCCTGGTCGGCGAACGTCTGCACCAGCGCGACCTCCTTCGGCGTGAACGCGCGCGCCTCCATCCGCCACAGCGCGATCGCGCCGATCGCCTGCCCTTCGCGCATCAGCGGCACCGCCATCGTCGCGTGATGGCCGATTCGCCGCTGCATCTCGCGTCCTTCCGGAAACTCCTCCTCCGACACCGCGGCCAGGTCCGGCACCTGGAACATCGCGCGGTCGACGATCGCCCGGCCGATGACGAGGCCGCGGCTCAGCGGGATCACCTCGCCGACGGCGCTGGACGTGCTGCCGAACCCGGCCACGAAGCGGAGGTTGGCGCCCTCGACGAGCGCGATCACCGACTGCGCCGCGCCGCAGAGCTTGAGCGCGCGCTCGGCCACCGCGTCGAGCACCGGCTGCACGTCGGTGGGCGAGCTCGAGATCACGCGCAGGATCTCGCTGATGGCGGTCTGCTGCTCGAGCGAGCTCGTGAGCTCCTGCGTGCGCTCGTCGACCTTGCGCTCGAGGCCGGCGTAGGACTCGCGCAACTGCGACGTCATCCGGTTGAAGCGGTCGGCGAGCGCCTCCAGCTCGTCGCCGGTCTTCACGTCGATCTTCTGGTCGAGGTCGCCCTCGCCGATGCGCTGCGCGCCTTCCGACAGCGTGCGGATCGGCCGCACCATGCCGCGCGCGAGCAGCAGCGCGCCCAGCGCGGAGATCACGAGGCCGCCGAGCAGCAGCAGCCCGGTGCGCAGGATCGACGCGTTGAGCTTCGCGTAGACCTCGGAGACCGGCTGCTCGACGAACACCTTCCAGTCGAGCGACTCGATCGGCGCCACCGACGCCAGCACCGGCGTCCCGACCAGGTCCTGCGACAGGAGCGCCGTTTCGCCGAAGTCGCGCTGATCGGAGGCCGCGCGCACGTGCACGAGATCGGACAGGTTGGTCTTGCGCAGCACGAGGCCGATGTCGGGGTCGGCGACGAGGAAGCCGTTGCGGTCGACGACGTAGGCCTTGCCCTTGTCGCCGATCTTGATTCGCGACACGACGTCCCAGATGAACTTGAGGTTGACGTCGGCGATCGTCACCGGCCCGCTGTCGCTGCCGGAGCGGATCGCGATCGTCATGTACGGCTCGGTCTCCTTCCGGAAGTAGACGGGGCCGACCCACGGCTGCCCGCGCTTCGCGCCCTTGAACGCCGGCTCCTGCGAGCGGTCCTTGCCGGAGGCCAGCACGTCCATGCCGAGCCGTGACACGGCGACCTGCTCGCGGCCGGCGCCGTCGAGCTGCGCGATGTCGGTGACCTCGGGCACCTGCCGCAGGAGCTTCAGGAACTCGATGCGGCGCAGCTCGACGTCGGGGGCGTCGAGCTGCGGCAGCGCCGCGTAGGCCAACTGCTGCTGGATCTGCCGGATGTACTGCTCGATGCGCGACGCGGCGGCGATCGCCTTCTCCTGCTGGAGGTTGCCGATCGCGGTCTTGTGCTCCTGGTACGAGAAATAGACGGAGATCGCGCCCGACGCCAGCAGCGCGCCGCTGACGAGCGTGAGCAGCAGCAGCAGGTACTTGCGGAAGAGCCGGCCCTGCCGCGACGTGCGCACGGGCGGCGCGGAACCTGCCGCAGGCGCGCCCGCCGTGAGCGGCTTGGTTACGCTGCCGTTGCGCATCACCGAGCCGCCTCCGCCGCCTTCCCGGCCAGCCTGCGCACGATGCCGAAGGTTACCCGCCTGTCCATGCGCTCCCTGCCAACACCGAGCCCGCGCCGATTGTACGCGGCAAGGGCGGCGGCGTGCGCGGCCGACGCGCTCGACCCGGTCCCGTCGTGGCTGCGCCGCACGCGCATCACTGCAGCACCTCGTCCGCACGCAGCAGCAGCGCCTGCGGCAGGACGACGCCGAGCGCCTTCGCCGCGCGCTGGTTGACGACGAACTGGAACTTCGCCGGCTGCTGGATCGGCAGGTCGGCGGGTTGCGCACCCTTGAGAATGCGGTCGACGTAGGTCCCGGAGAAGCGGCGGAACACCAGCAGGTCCGGCCCGTACGACATGAGGCCGCCGGCGTCGGCGAACGCGCGGAACGGCGAGATCGCCGGCATCTTCGTCTTCGTCACCCATTCGGCGAGCCCCTTCGAACTGCTGTAGACGAGCGGCGAGGTCAGCATCGCGAGCGCCTGCACGCGTCCCTCCGCCGTGGCGCGCAGCGCGGCGAACATGCCGTCGACCGTCCGGAATTCGACGACGCGCGCGTCCATGCGCAGCCGCTGCGCGGCCGCCCGCGCGGCGGCGAGCTGCGCCGCGCCCGTGCCGGCGTCCCAGACCACCCCCACCCGCTTCGTCGCCGGCACGGCCTCCGCAAGCAGCTCCAGCCACTTGCCGGCGAGCGCCGGCTGGTCGAGGAAGAGACCGGTGACGTTGCCGCCGGGCCGGCCGAGGCTCGC
>JAYRNW010000333.1:0-3816 GCA_041911995.1 Casimicrobiaceae bacterium
CTCGTTCGCGTAGAGGATCAGGCGTCCGTTGGGCGCGACGCTCGGCGATTCGTCGCCGGGGCCGGCGGTGAGCACCTGCACCTGCCGCGTCGCGTAATCCTGGACGGCGATCTGGAAGCGGCCGCCGTCGCGGCGCACGAACACGAAGCCCTTGCCGTCGGGCAGCGGCCGCGGCGACACGTTGTACGTGCCGTCGAACGTGAGGCGCTCGACGGCGCCGCTGCCGAGGTTCAGCCGGTAGATCTGCGGGCTGCCGCCGCGGTCGGACGTGAACAGCAGCGCGTTGCCGTCCGGCGTGAAGTGCGCCTCGGTGTCGATGGCGCCGGAGGTCATCACGCGCTGCGCGCCGCTGCCGTCGGCGCCCATCACGAAGAGCTGCGAGCCGCCGTCCTTGGTCAGCGTGACCGCGAGCCGCCTGCCGTCGGGCGACCACGCCGGCGAGCTGTTGCTGCCGCGGAAGTTGGCGACCGCCTGCCGCGCGCCGCTGGCGAGGCTCTGCACGTAGACGACCGGCTTCTTCGCCTCCAGCGACACGTACGCGATCCGCGTGCCGTCGGGCGACCAGCGCGGCGACAAGAGCGGCTCGTTCGACGTCACGATGGTCTGCGGGTCGGCGCCGTCGGCGTCGGCGACCATGAGCTGGTAGCGCGTGCCGGCCTTGGTGATGTACGCGATGCGCGTCGAGAACACGCCGCGGTCGCCGGTCAGCTTCTCGTAGACGATGTCGGCGATCGTGTGCGCGGTGGCGCGGAACTGCGCCGGGGCCACCGTGTAGGTCACGGCGGCGAGCGTGGACTGCTTGACCACGTCGACCAGCGCGAAGCGCACCTCGACGCGCCCGTCGGGCAGCGGCTGCATCGAGCCGACGACGACGGCGTCCGCACCCCGGCCGCGCCAGACGTCGGCCTGCACCTGCTCCGCACGCGCCGGACGCGGCGTCACGGCGTCGCCGTCGACCAGCTTGAACATCCCCGAGCGCGCCAGGTCCGCGGCGACCACCCCCGAGATGCCCAGCGGGAACGCGGCCTCGCCCGCGAACGGGACGACGGCGATCGGGATGGCGGTGCCGGCGCCGCCGACGATCTCGATGGTCAGCTGCGCGCGGGCGGCGAAGGGAAGTACGAAAAGGCTGACGAGGACGGCGAGGAGGCGGAGCGAGCGATGCATGCCGGTCTTGGTCGGTGTAGGTGTTGCGCGCGGCTCGCGCGACGGCGGACGGCGCGCACCGTGCGCGACCCCGCGGATTATAACGAACGGGTCACACGATGAGGGTTGACCGCCGGTGCGCGCGCGAGTTCCGCGTGATCGCGGTTCAATGCGGCGCCACCGCCGTGGCCATGCCGAACGCGCCCGAGATGCGCTCGGCCGCGCGCTTCGCCTCGTCGCGGTCGGGGTACGGGCCGACGTAGACGCGGTAGAGTCCGCCGACGTCGCGGACCTTGGGCTCCACCTGCGCGGAGGCGAGCTGCGCCTGCACGTGCGCGAGGAACGTCTGCGCGTTGTTGAAGTTCTGGAACGCGCCCAACTGCACGACGAACCCGCCGGACGCGTCGCGGCTGATCGGCGCCGGCGGCTCCGCGGGCTTCGCGGCGGCGGCCGTCGCGGCCGCGGCGACCGGCGGCAGCGGCGCGGCGGCGGTCAGGATCGGGCTCTCGCCCGGGATGATCGCCTCGACGTCGACCTCGCCGCTGCCCTTGCCCGCGATCCCCACCTTGTACGCGGCTGCGTAGGACAGGTCGATGATCCGGCCGTGCAGGAACGGGCCGCGGTCGTTGACGCGCACGACGATGCTCTTCCCGGTCGCAACGTTGGTCACCCGTGCGTAGGACGGCAGCGGCAGCGTCGGGTGCGCGGCGGTCATCGCGTACATGTCGTACGTCTCCCCGATCGACGTCTTCTGGCCGTGGAACTTGCGGCCGTACCACGACGCGACGCCGCGCTCCTTGTAGTTGCGCAACGTGGTGGCCGGCACGTAGTCCTGGCCCAGCACCGTGTAGGGCCGGTTGGCGAAGCGGTGCAGCGGCTCGAGGCGCGGCGTCGCGTCCGGCAGCTGGTCGAGGTTCGCCGGCGGTGCCTCGCCGGGGCCGTCGTCCTTGTAGTACTTGGCGGAAGGCGGCGCGGCGGGCGCGGCGGGCGGCGCCGGCGGCGGCTTGCGCGGCGGCGCCGTGCCGCACGCGGCGACGAGCAGCGCGCACGCGGCGGGCGCCGCCCATTGCCGGAGGAGCGCGAGTCGGGGCATGCTGGGCGGACAATCTACCATCGCCGCCGCCGGCGCGACACCATGGCCACATATCTCTTCGCGTGGAACCCGTCGCTGTGGTCGTGGCCCGGGCTGCCCGCCGACATCCGGCGCCTCGCGCGGCGCGGCCACGTCGACACCGACTGGAGCGCGGGCCGCACGCGCGCGATCGAGGTCGGCAGCCGCGCGTTCCTCGTGCGCGTCGGCGTGCCGCCCAAGGGCATCTTCGGCGCCGGCCACACGCTGACCGAGCCGCAGCCCGCGCCGCACTGGCGGCCCGAGAAGGCCGCCGCCGGTGCGACGACGCAGTACCTGAACCTGCGGCTGGAAGCGCTGTTCGCGCTGCCGCCGGTCACGTACGACGACCTCGCGCAGCCGCCGTTCGCGCGGTTCCGCTGGGGCGTGCGCGCGTCCGGCGTGCGTGTGCCGACGGCGCTGGCCGATGCGCTGGAGGACTTGTGGGAGGCGCGGACGAAGACCGAGGTGGCGGCGCCGCGCAAGCGCAAGGGGTGACGACGGGGCGGTGCCACGCAGGGCGCACGCACTGGCGTGGCCGCGCCGGGTTCGGCCGGGTCTCGCTTGCCACGGCGGGGCACGAAGCGTGTAATCGCGACCTCGAGCGCCGGTCACCGGTGCAAGCAACCGTGCTCGACCGGGATCTGCGCAACCTGCGTTCAACGCCTGCCGAAAGGATCCACCATGGCCACCGGCACCGTCCGACTCCACCGCGTCCTGCGCGCCAGGCCCGAGCGCGTCTACCGGGCCTTCCTCGAGCCGGATGCGATGGCGAAGTGGCTGCCGCCGTACGGGTTCACGTGCCAGGTCCACCACATGGACGCGAAGGTCGGCGGCACGTTCAGGATGTCGTTCCGGAACTTCACGACCGGCAAGAGCCACTCGTTCGGCGGCGAGTACCTGGAGCTCGTTCCCTTCGAGAAGATCCGCTACACGGACCGGTTCGACGATCCCAACCTGCCCGGGGAGATGCTGGCCACGATCTCGCTGCGGCAGGTCGTGTGCGGAACCGAGCTCGACATCGTGCAGGAGGGATTGCCCGAGGTCATTCCGGTGGAGATGTGCTACCTCGGCTGGCAGGAGTCCCTTGCCCAGCTCGCCAAGCTGGTGGAGCCGGAGATTCCCGAGTGACCGGATTGCGCCGCCGCCGGATCGGCGCCGGCGCGGGCGGACGACCTGATAGAGTGAAGCCGGCAGGCCGCCGCACGGACATCGTCGCATGCACATCGCCATCCTGACGTTCGAGGGCTTCAACGAGCTCGACTCCCTCGTTGCGCTCGGGATCCTGAACCGCATCCGGAAGGCGGATTGGCGCGTCACGCTCTGTTGCCCGGCGCCGACGGTCACCTCG
Source organism: Casimicrobiaceae bacterium (assembly GCA_041911995.1). Taxonomy (GTDB): domain Bacteria; phylum Pseudomonadota; class Gammaproteobacteria; order Burkholderiales; family Casimicrobiaceae; genus VBCG01. The sequence continues at coordinate 3,606 of JAYRNW010000333.1, forward strand.
ATGAACGGCGTCGTCGTGCATGCGGGATCGGCCCTGGCCGATGCCGCGTCGGCGGACGCCGTGATCGTCGGCAGCGGCATCAGGACGCGGGAGATCGTCGGCGATCCGGCGATCATGTCGGCGCTTCGCCTCGACCCTGCGCGCCAGCTCGTCGGAGCGCAGTGCTCCGGCACGCTCGTGCTCGCCCGGCTGGGGCTGCTCGGCGCGGTCC
>JAYRNW010000334.1:0-16447 GCA_041911995.1 Casimicrobiaceae bacterium
ACCGAAGATCAGGCCGACCTGCGTCACGAGCACGCGCAGCGACACCGAGCCGGCGCTGCGCGCGAGCTCCGCGAAGCTCCAGCGCGCGACGCGCGGCAGGTCCCACAGCAGGAAGAGGCCCTGGACGGCGATCGCGTAGTACAGCGCCGCGCGCGCGTCGGGCCACGACACCGGGCCCGCGATGCCGAACAGGAACACGAGCGCCGCCACGAACACGCCGTGCGCGATCGTGAAGATCACGGTGATGCCGAGGAAGCTTCGCAGGTACGCATTGCAGTCGGCGAGCGAGCGCCGCGTCTCGGCGGCGCCGGCGTCGGGGTCGGCCGTCGCCTCGATCGACGCGTAGTGCCCGGCCTTGTCCGTGGCGCGCCGGTGCACGACGATGCGGACGGCGCCGGTGCCGACCAGCAGCACCGTCTCGAACCAGTAGAGGAGCAGCAGCACGGCGGGCGAGCGCCCGGTGACCACCACCTCGACCAGCGGCACCACGTTCATCAGCAGCGCGTACAGCAGCGCCGGCACGAACCCCATCGCGGCCTCCGGCAGGCGCGACCGGCGCCCCGGTCAGTGCAGCGTCACCCGCGCGAACTTGCGCTTGCCCGCCTGCACGACGAAGGTCCTGCCTGCCGGCAGCACCAGCGCCCGGTCGGCGACGACATCGCCGTCGACCTTGAGGCCGCGCTGGGCGATGAGCCGCAGCGCCTCCGACGTCGACTCGACGAGCCCCGCCTGCTTCGCAAGCTGCGCGATCGGCAGGCCCGCGCCGGCGGTCGCGAGCGCGACCTCGGGCATGCTCTCCGGCAGCGCGTGGTCGCGGAAGCGCGCCTCGAACGCCGCGAGCGCCGCGTCGGCCGCCGCAGCCGAGTGGAAGCGCGCGACGATCTCCCGGCCGAGCAGCACCTTGGCGTCGCGCGGGTTGCGCCCTTCCGCGCACTCCCGCCGCAGGCGCCCGATCTCGTCGAGCGACCGGAACGACAGGAGCTCGAACCAGCGCCACATCAGCGTATCCGACACCGACATGATCTTGCCGAACATCTCGGCCGGGGCTTCGGTGATGCCGACGTAGTTGCCCTTCGACTTCGACATCTTCTCGACGCCGTCGAGCCCCTCGAGCAGCGGCATGGTCAGGATGCACTGCGGCTCCTGCCCCCAGTGCCGCTGCAGCTCGCGCCCGACCAGCAGGTTGAACTTCTGGTCGGTGCCGCCCAGCTCGATATCGGCCTGCAGCGCCACCGAGTCGTAGCCCTGCATCAGCGGATAGAGGAACTCGTGCACGGCGATCGGCTGGTTGCCGGCGAAACGCTTCGCGAAGTCGTCGCGCTCGAGCATCCGCGCGACCGTGTACTTCGCCGCGAGCTTGATCATGCCGGCGGCGCCGAGCGGCTCGCTCCACTCCGAGTTGTAGCGGATCTCGGTGCGGGCGGGGTCGAGCACCTTCGACGCCTGCGCGTGGTACGTCTTCGCGTTGGCCTCGATCTGCTCGCGCGTCAGCGGCGGGCGCATGTCGTTGCGGCCGGACGGGTCGCCGATCATCGACGTGAAATCGCCGATGAGGAAGATCACCTGGTGGCCGAGGTCCTGCATCTGCCGCATCTTGTTGAGCACGACCGTGTGGCCGAGGTGGATGTCCGGCGCCGTCGGGTCGAGTCCCAGCTTGATGCGCAGCGGCTTGCCGCGCGCGAGCTTCTGCGCGACCTCCGCCTCGACGAGCAGTTCGTCGGCGCCGCGCTTGAACACGGCGATCTGGTGGGCGACATCGACGGACATGGCAAATGGGGTCCTCGGCCGTGCCGGCGGCACGGCCCGTTGGTTCCGGGACGCTGGCGCGGCCAAGAGGCGGCCGGCGGGGCCGCCACTTTGCTAGAATCCGCCGGTCGTCGCCGGAAGCCCCGTGCCTTGGCCGCAAGCAAACCTCCGATTCTAGCGCAACCGCCTGCCCCGACCCCGGGCGCGCCCCCGCGCCGCTTCTTCGCGATGCCGTCGGCCGGCCACTGGGTCGCGATCGCCGTGCTCAGCCTGTCGGGCGTGGCCGCGTTCGGCCTGTCGCCGGACACGACGCTGCCGACGGTCGCCGTGCGCACGATCGAGCGCGAGCTGCCGGTGCCGGCGGTGGCAACGGCGGCGGCCGCCGACGTCTACTGGCGCGAGGAGCGCGTGCAGCGCGGCGACACGATCGGCGGCCTGCTCGCGCGCGCCGGCGTCGACGACCCGGACGCGATGCAGTTCCTGCGCACGCATCCGGACGCCCGCCCGCTCTACCAGCTGCGGCCGGGCCGGCCCGTGCGCGTCGCCGTCGACGAGGACGGCGATCTCGTCGCACTGAAGTTCCGCACGAACGCGGGCGACCTGCTCGCGATCGAGCGCGCCGGCGAGGGCTTCCGCGCGCAGCGCAGCGCCGCCGTCGAGGAGGTGCGCACGGTGCTGCGCGCCGGCGAAATCCGCTCGTCGCTGTTCGGCGCGGCGGACGCGGCCGGCATCCCGGATGCGATCACCGTCGCGCTCGCCGACGTGTTCGCCGGCGACGTCGACTTCCACCACGACGTCAAGCGCGGCGACCGCTTCACCGTCGTCTACGAGGAGCGCTTCGTCGACGGCGAGCCGGCCGGCACCGGCCGCATCGTCGCCGCCGAGTTCGTAAACCGCGGCGTGGCGCTGCGTGCGTTCCTCTGGCGCGACGACGAGGGCCGCGACGCGTACTACACGGACGCCGGCCGCAGCGCGCGCAGCGCGTTCCTGCGCTCGCCGATGGAGTTCTCGCGCATCACGTCGGGCTTCACGCTCGCGCGCTTCCACCCGATCCTGCAGCAGTGGCGCGCGCACCAGGGCGTCGACTACGCGGCACCCACCGGCACGCCGGTGCGCGCGACCGCCGACGGCATCGTGACGTTCGCCGGCTGGCAGGGCGGCTACGGCAACGCGATCTTCCTGCGCCACCAGGGCGCGTACTCGACCGTGTACGGCCACCTGTCGCGCGTCGCGCCCGCCGTGAGGGCCGGTGCGCGCGTGCGCCAGGGCGACACGATCGGCTACGTCGGCATGACCGGCTGGGCGACCGGCCCGCACCTGCACTACGAATTCCGGATCGGCGAGCAGGCGCGCAACCCGCTGACGGTCGCGATGCCGACGGCGGAGTCGATCGCGCCCGACCGGCTGCCCGCGTACAAGGCGGTGATCGTGCCGCTCGCGGAAACGCTGGCGCTCGCGCGGTCGCTCTCCGGCGCCGCGCTCGCGGCCGCCGACTAGTGGTCGTCTCCCCCCGCTGCGCGCTGCGCGCGCTTCCCCCCACAGGGGGGCGCGCCCTTGGGACGGCCCGGCGGGCGCTAGCCGCGCCGCCCGCCCGATGACCGCGCGCCGCGAGATCTTCGCCGGCGTGATGTCGGGCACGAGCCTCGACGGTGTCGACGCCGTGCTCGCCGACTTCGCGCCCCCCACGACCGCAGGCGCGCTGGTCGCGGCCACGCACGTGACGTTTCCGTCCGACCTGCGCCGCGAGCTGCTCGCGCTGCAGGAGGCCGGTCCCGACGAGATCGTGCGCGCGGCGCGCGCCGCCAACGCGCTCGCCGACCTCTACGCGCACGCGTTGCGCAGCGTGTGCCTCGCCGCCAGCCTCGAGGCGCACGACGTGGTCGCCGCCGGCGTGCACGGGCAGACGATCCGACACCGGCCGCACGAGGGCTGGACGCTGCAGCTCAACAACGCGGCGCGCGTGGCGGAGCGCGCGTACATGACCGTCGTCGCCGACTTCCGGATGCGCGACATCGCGGCGGGCGGGCAGGGCGCGCCGCTCGTGCCGGCGTTCCACGCGGCGCTGTTCCGGAGGCCGGGCCGCACGCGCGTCGTCGCCAACGTCGGCGGCATCGCGAACGTGACGATTCTGCCCGCGCGCGGCGACGTGCGCGGCTTCGACACCGGGCCGGGCAACGTCCTTCTCGACCTGTGGACGCAGCGCCGGCGCGGCGAGCCGTACGACGCCGGCGGCGCGTGGGCGGCGACCGGCGCCGTCGACGCGGCGCTGCTCGCCGTGCTGCTGGACGAGCCGTTCTTCGCGGCGCCGCCGCCCAAGAGCACCGGCCGCGACCTCTTCAACGCGGGCTGGCTCGACGCGCGGCTCGCGCGTGCGGGCCGCGACCTGCCGCCGCAGGACGTGCAGGCGACGCTGACGCAGCTAACGGCGCGCGCGCTCGCTGACGCCGTGCGCGCGCACGCGCCGGAGATCGCCGACGTGCTCGTGTGTGGCGGCGGCGCGCGCAACGCGACGCTGCTCGCGATGCTGCGCGCGCTGCTGCCGGACGCGCGCGTCGCGCCGACCGACGACGAGGGGGTCGCGAGCGCGCACGTCGAGGCGCTGGCGTTCGCGTGGCTCGCGCGCGAGGCGCTGGCCGGCCGGCCCGGCAACCTGCCGGCGGTCACCGGCGCGTCGGGGCCGCGCGTGCTCGGGGCGATCTATCCGCGCTAACCGCGCGTTGCGCACCCGCGCCTGCAAGCCGGCCGGCGGCCGCGCAGAAATGCAACGGGGGCCCGAAGGCCCCCGTCCGCTGCGATCGCGAGAAACGTGCGGTCAGACCGAGAAGCTCGACCCGCAGCCGCAGGTCGTCGTGGCGTTCGGGTTCTTGATCACGAACTGCGCGCCTTCGAGGCCTTCCGTGTAGTCGATCTCGGCGCCGACCAGGTACTGGTAGCTCATCGGGTCGATCAGCAGCGTGACGCCGTCCTTGACCATCGCGGTGTCGTCGTCGTTGGCGACCTCGTCGAACGTGAAGCCGTACTGGAAGCCGGAGCAGCCGCCGCCGGACACGAACACGCGCAGCTTCAGGTCCGGGTTGCCTTCCTCCTCGATCAGCAGCTTCACCTTCGCCGCGGCCGAGTCCGTGAAGACCAGCGGCGCGGGCATCTCGTTCATTGCATTCATCTGCGACTCCTCGGTGGATCCGACCCTCGATCGTTGCGGATGGCGAGGATCAGGGTCCGACCCTCTCGACCATGCGGGGCATCATCCCGCAGCCGCCGCGGGGTGTAAAGCGCGTCCCCGCAGCGTGTTGTCCTGGCGCAAACCCCTTACTCGGCCGCGGCCTTCTTGAATTCGACCACGCTCGCCGTCCCCGGTTCGACGTGGTGCAGCCGTCCCTGCACGATGGCCCCCAGGTGCATCTCGAGCGACCGGTACTCGATGTCGCCGACGATCTTCGCCTTGGCCTGCAGTTCCAGAAAGTCATTGGCGGTGACAGGGCCATTGACCGTCCCGTTGACGACCACGTGCGACACCTTGATCTCGCCGTCGATGCGCGCCTGCTCGCTCACGACCAGCGTCCCGTTCTCGCCGTTGGCCGTCGTCACGTTGCCGCGGACGTTGCCGTCGATGCGCAGGCCCCCGGTGAACGTGATGTCGCCGGCGACCGTCGTCCCGGCGCCGATCAGGCTGTCGATGCGTTTCTGCGGCGGCGCGTGCTTCTTGCGTTCGAACATGGTGCCTCCCTAGCCCAGCGTCAAGGACCGGCTCGCCCGCGGGCTCGCTTGCCCGGCTTCGTAGGCGCGCACGGCCACCGCGGTGACCCGGCTGCCGGCCGGGACGCGGATTCGTCCTTCAACCCGCTGATAATACTTGAATTTGAGGGCGAGCGCCGAGGCGGAAGCCGGGTCGTCGTCGGGCAGCTGGATCGACCGCGGCGCGGTCGCGGCGCCGGATTGCGGCACGAGCGAGGCCTGGATCACGACGTTGCCGACGAACTCGTCCTTCGGGCTGCCGCCGCGGACGATGAGCACGCTGTAGCGCCACGTGTCCTCGCCGTCGGGCTCGACCGCGAGCCGCTGGATCTGCAGGCCGACGGTCTTGTTGGCGTCGGACACGAGCTTCTGCAGGAACGCGAGCTCCTCCTTGAGCTGCGCGTTCTCGCCCGACAACTCGGTGGCCTGGCGGGTCAGCGCCTCCTGCGCGCCGCGCGTCATCCCGAGCTCGGATTCGAGGGCCGAGTTGCGCGCCCGCAGGTCGACGGTCTCGGCGCGCAGCTTGGCGGCGTCCGCCTCGACCGCGGCGAGCCGTGCCTCGACCTCCTTGCGGTTGAAGCCGCCGAAGATCTGGCCGAAGTCGAAGCCCCACCACCACATGCCGGCGACGACCGCGACCAGCGTCGCCGCGATCGCGCCGCGGCCCCACCACGGCAGGTGCGTGCGCACCGCCATCCGCGGCGCCGAGATGCCGAAGTGCTGGCGCACGCGGCGCCACCATGCGGGCGTGGCCACGACGACGAGAGCCTATGGCAGGACCGGCGCCGCGGTGAGGCCGGCCGTCTCCGGCAGCCCGAACATCAGGTTCATGTTCTGCACCGCCTGCCCGGCGGCTCCCTTGACCAGGTTGTCCTCGACGACGATCACCGTGACCATGTCGCCGTTGCCCGGCCGGTGGACGGCCACGCGCGCGACGTTGGACGCGCGCACGCTGCGGGTGTCCGGCGTCGACCCGGCGGGCATCACGTCGACGAACGGCTCGCCGGCGTAGCGCTTCGCGAACAGCGCCTGCACGTCGACGTCGGTGCGCGTGAGCCGCGCGTAGAGCGTCGCGTGGATGCCGCGGATCATCGGCAGCAGGTGCGGCGTGAACACGAGGTTGACCGGCGTCGCGCTGCGGCCCTGCAACTCCTGCACCGTCTCCGGATGGTGGCGGTGGCCGGCCACGCCGTAGGCCTTGAAGTTGTCGGAGGCCTCGGCGAGCAGCAGCCCCACCTCCGCCTTGCGGCCGGCGCCGGACGCGCCGGACTTGCAGTCGGCGATCAGGTGCCCGCTGTCGACGATCCCGGCCTCGAGCAGCGGGATCAACCCGAGCTGCATCGCGGTCGGGTAGCAGCCCGGGTTGCCGACGATGCGCGCGCGGCGGATCTCGTCGCGGTGGAACTCGGGCAGGCCGTAGACGGCCTCGGCCAGCAGGTCCGGGCACGCGTGCGGGAGCTTGTACCACTTCTCGAACAGCGCGGCGTCGCGGATCCGGAAGTCCGCGGCGAGGTCGATCACCTTGACGCCGGCGCCGACCAGCTCGCGCGCCTGCGCCATCGCCACGCCGTGCGGCGTGGCGAAGAACGCGACGTCGCAGGACTTCAGGTCGGTGGCGTCGGGCGCCGTGAACGCGAGGCCGTCGTAGTGGCCGCGCAGGCTCGGGAACATGTCGACGACGCGCGTGCCGGCGTCGCCGCGCGACGTGATCGCGCGCACGTCGGCGTCCGGATGGGACGCCAGGATCCGCAGCAGCTCGACCCCGGTGTAGCCGGTGCCGCCGACGATGCCGATCTTGACCATCGTGTGACCTCGTATCGCTGAACGACGATTCTAGCCTATGCCTCGCGCGGGCGAGGCGTCCGAAGATCTTGAACCACGAAGGGCACGAAGAACACGAAGAAAGGCAAATTCAAGTTCTTTCACCACAGAGATTACAGAGAACACGGAGAAAAGCCTTGCGATCCGGGGCGACGCATACGCCCAAGCGAGCTCTTCCTTTGTGCTCCCTGTGCTCTCTGCGGTTCAAGAATTTGTCCTTGCTCTTCTTCGTGCTCTTCGTGGTTCAGGATTTTCGCCAGCCACCACGAAAAACGAAAAGGCCGCCTCGCCGGCGGCCTTTCGCGTGGTGCGTTGCGGACGCTAGCGCTTCGAGAACTGCTTGCGGCGGCGCGCCTTGTGCAGGCCGACCTTCTTGCGCTCGACCTCGCGCGCGTCGCGCGTCACGAGCCCCGCCTTCGACAGCGTCGGCTTCAACTGCGCGTCGTAGTCGATGAGCGCGCGGGTGATGCCGTGGCGCACCGCGCCCGCCTGGCCGGACTCGCCGCCGCCGATGACGTTGACCATGATGTCGAACGTCGTCGCGTGGTTGGTGAGCACGAGCGGCTGGCGGACGACCATGCGGCCGGTCTCGCGGGTGAAGAATTCGTCGACCGGCTTCTCGTTGACGACGAACTTGCCGGTGCCCTGCTTGATGAACACGCGGGCCACCGACGTCTTGCGGCGGCCGGTGCCGTAGTAGTAGTTGCCGATCATGGTGGGGGAACGCTCTCGCGGATTACTTGACGGGGTCGAGGGTCTTCGGCTGCTGCGCCGAGTGCGGATGCGACGGGCCCGCGTAGTACTTGAGCTTCTTCAGCATCGCGTACCCGAGCGGCCCCTTGGGCAGCATGCCGCGCACGGCCTTCTCCAGCGCCCGGCCGGGGAAGCGCGCCTGCATCTTGGCGAACGTCGTCGTCGAGATGCCGCCCGGGTAGCCCGAGTGGCGGTGGTAGAGCTTGTCCTCGGCCTTGTTGCCGGTGACGCGGATCTTGTCGACGTTGGTCACGACGATGAAGTCGCCGGTGTCCATGTGCGGCGTGTAGGTCGGCTTGTGCTTGCCGCGCAGGCGCAGCGCGATCTGGCTCGCGAGGCGGCCGAGCACCTGGTCGGTCCCGTCGACGACGTACCAGTCCCGCGTGATGTCGGACGGGCGGGCGGAGTAGGTCTTCATGAGGCGGTGTCTCTGGAAGGTCTTGTCAGCAAAGTCGAAAATTATACTATCCGCGGCCGGGAGGGGTCAACGAATGGGTTCGCCGGATCGGCCGGGGCTCGCGGTCCGGGATCGGCCCGGCACCCCCGGCGATCGGGCGGGGCGGCCTGCCGGGGCCGGTTGGCCGGCCGGGCGGGCGGGTCGCGAGGCGTCCGGGCGGGTTCGGGGGCGCGAACCCGACGCCCCCCCCGGGGGGTAAAAAAAGGCGCGGTCCTGGGGACCGCGCCTCGAGGATTCCACCATAGGAGGAGAATGGAGGAATGTGTCCGCGGTTGCCGAAGGAGGAGTACGGCAGAGGCCGCAGACGGTTATGATCCTCGCATTTTGCAGCGCACAACGCAAGGAAATTGCCGCGATGCAGCATACATGCAGGCCGGTATGTGTTGCGTCGAACGCAGTCGGTGAGTGACCACTTAGGCTGATTGCCGCTCTGGACGATGGGGTAACGTTGTGGACATGAAGACACGGATCAAGTGGATCGATGGCGTGGCGTTCGCCGGCGAATCGGGAAGCGGGCACGCCGTCGTGATCGACGGGGCCCCGGATGCCGGGGGGCGCAACCTCGGGATGCGACCGATGGAGACGCTGCTGGCCGGCGCCGCCGCCTGCACCGCCTACGACGTCGTCACCATCCTCCGCAAGGGCCGGCATCCTGTGGCGGACGTGGTCGTGGAGGTGGACGGCGAGCGTGCCGCCGACCCGCCGCGGGTCTTCACGCGGCTCCACTACACGTACCGGGTGGCGGGGCGGGGGCTCGACCCGAAGCACGTCGAGCGGGCGGTGAAGCTGTCGAAGGAGAAGTACTGCTCGGCGACGGTGATGCTCGGGAAGACCGCCGAGATCACCTACGACATCGAAGTCGTCGACGGCGACCGGGTGCCGCCGCCGGCCTGACGGCCGGGGGCGAGCGGAGGGGCGGTTCGGCCCCCGGCTACCTCGGTGCGGGGACCGGTCCGGACGGGGTTGCTGCGTCGCGGGAGTCGGGCGCGGTTTGCGGCTGCAGCAGCAGCCCGCGGACGACGAGGTCGACGCCGACGTCGAAGCGCCGGCCGTTGGCCTCGCGGAAGGCGAGCGTCACCGGCACCGCGTCCCCGGTGCCCGCCGTGCGCTTCATGCCGACGAGCCGCAGGTGGTCGCCGCGGAACGGCAGCCGCGTCGTCCTGCCGGCGGGGACCGGGATGGCCGCGACGGTCTCCTCGGACGCCGGATTGCCGATCTCGCGGACCCGCACGAGATCCACGCGCTCGGCCGCCGGCGAGGTGGCGCCGACCAGCACGGCGTCGATCGTGCTGTCGATGTCGAGGTACGCGGAGGCCGTCTCGGTCCCGGCCAGCGCCGGGCGCATCCACGCGCTGCGCACGGTGACCGGGTCCGCGGCGAGCGCGGCGCCGGCGACCAGGAGGCAGGCGAAGGCGGCGGCGACGCGGCGCATCGCTACGTCGGGTCGTCGAGCAGCCGCACCAGGCTCGACGTGTCCCAGCGGCCGCCGCCGCGCGCCTGCACCTGCGCGTAGAACTGGTCGACCACCGCGGTCACCGGCAGCACGGCGCCGTTGCGGCGCGCCTCGGCGAGGCAGATCGCCAGGTCCTTGCGCATCCAGTCGACGGCGAAGCCGAAGTCGAACTTGTCGGCGATCATCGTCTTCCCGCGGTTCTCCATCTGCCACGACTGCGCGGCGCCCTTCGAGATCACGTCGATGACGCGCTCGGCGTCGAGGCCGGCGCGCATCGCGAAGTGGATGCCTTCGGACAGACCTTCGACCAGGCCCGCGATGCAGATCTGGTTCACCATCTTCGTGAGCTGGCCGGCGCCGGGGCCGCCCATCAGCGTGACGGCGCGCGCGTACGTCGCGAGCACCTGCTCCGCGCGCGCGTACGTCGCGGGCTCGCCGCCGACCATGATCGTGAGCTTGCCGTTCTCGGCGCCGGCCTGGCCGCCGGACACCGGCGCGTCGAGGAAGCCGACGCCGCGCTGCTGCGCGGCGGCGAACGTCTCGCGCGCGACCTCGGCGGACGCCGTCGTGTGGTCGACGAGGATCGCGCCCGACGCCATGCCGGCGAGCGCGCCGTCCGCGCCGGCCGCGACCCCGCGTACGTCGTCGTCGTTGCCGACGCACATCATCACGAGGTCGGCGCCGCGCGCCGCGGCCGCTGGCGTGGCGGCGCTGCCGCCGCCGTGCGTCGCGACCCACTGTGCGGCCTTCGCCGGCGTGCGGTTGTACACGGTGACGTCGTGGCCGGCGCGCGCGAGGTGGCCCGCCATCGGATAGCCCATCACGCCCAGTCCCAGGAACGCGAGCTTCATCGTTGCTCCTCTTCGTTGCGCGCGGCGTGCGGACGCCGCGCTCGGCGGCGTCGCCCGACGCGCCGGATCATCGCGCCGTCACGCCGGCGGCAGCGTCTTGCGCGCCGCGGCCGCGGCCGCGCGCACCTGCGCGGGCGCGGTGCCGCCCGGATGGTCGCGGCTCGCGACCGAGCCTTCGAGCGTCAGCACCGCGTGCACGTCGTCGCCGACCAGCGGCGAGAACTGCCGCAGGTCCGCCGCGCTGAGCGCGGGCAGGTCCACGCCCTTCGCCTCGGCGTGGCGCACGGCGCGCGCGACGGCCTCGTGCGCGTCGCGGAACGGCGCGCCGCGCCGCACCAGGTAGTCGGCGAGGTCCGTCGCGGTCGCGAAGCCCTCGGCGGCCGCCGCGCGCATGCGCGCGGCGTCGACGCGGATGCCGGTGGCGACGAGGTCGGCCATGATCGCCAGCGTGTCGGCGAGCGTGTCGACCGTGTCGAACAGCGGCTCCTTGTCTTCCTGGTTGTCCTTGTTGTACGTGAGCGGCTGCCCCTTCATCAGCACCAGCAGCGCGACCAGGTGGCCGATCACGCGGCCGCTCTTGCCGCGCACGAGCTCGGGCACGTCGGGGTTCTTCTTCTGCGGCATGATCGAGCTGCCGGTGCAGAAGCGGTCGGCGAGGTTCACGAAGCCGAAGCGCGGCGACGACCAGAGGACGAGCTCCTCGGCGAAGCGCGACAGGTGCACCATGATCAGCGCGGCCGCCGCCTCGAACTCGATCGCGAAGTCGCGGTCGCCGACGGCGTCGAGCGAATTGCCCGCGACCTCGTCGAAGCCGAGCTCGCGCGCGACGCGCGCGCGGTCGATCGGGAACGACGTGCCGGCGAGCGCCGCGGCGCCGAGCGGCAGCCGGTTCACGCGCCGGCGGCAGTCGGCGAGGCGCTCGCCGTCGCGCGCGAGCATCGCGTCGTACGCCATCAGGTGGTGGCCGAACGTCACCGGCTGCGCGACCTGCAGGTGCGTGAACCCCGGCATGATCGTGTCGGCGTGGCGCTCGGCCAAGTCGATCAGCGCGCGGCGCAGCGCGACCAGCTCGGCCGCGAGCGCGTCGATCGCGCCGCGCAGCCACAGCCGCACGTCGGTGGCGACTTGGTCGTTGCGCGAGCGCGCCGTGTGCAGCCGCTTGCCCGCGTCGCCGACCAGCGCGGTCAGCCGGTGCTCGATGTTGAGGTGGACGTCCTCGCGGTCGAGCGACCACGCGAACGTGCCGGCGGCGATCTCGGCGCGGATCGCCGCCATGCCCCGCTCGATGTCGGCCAGGTCGGCCGCGGACAGGATGCCGGCCGCCGCCAGCATCCGCGCGTGCGCGAGCGAGCCGTCGATGTCGGCGTCGGCCAGCCGGCGGTCGAACGTCACCGACGCCGTGTAGCGCTTGACCCGTTCGGCGACCGGCTCGGAAAAGCGGCCGGACCAGCCGCCGGGGGCTGCGGGGGCGGCAGGGGGCTTGGGGTCTGGCATCGGGTGGGTCGCGCCTGGTCCTTGCGTCGGCTGCAGCGGTTGCCGACAATGGTCACTGGGGGGCCCTGCGCCGGCACGACCACCGCCCGCCCCGGCAGAACCGGTCCGGACGCGGGGCGGTCGTCAACCAATGCGGGATCGCCGGCCGGAGACGGCGCACGGGCATGATGCTTGCATGCCCACGGCTATCATGCGGTCGATTATAAGACAAAAGATTCACCGGCCCGTCCTGCCCGATTTCCGCAACCTGGGCGTGGTTCTGCGCATCCTGGTCGCCGTGAACGGCGGCGCGGCGCTGTACGCGTTCGCCCGCGAGCCGCAGCTGGTCGCGGTCGTCGGCGAGTGGACGCGGGCGGCCACGGCCGTCGAGCCGGTGCTCTTCCTGACGCTGGCCGTGCTGTGGATCGCCTCGCCGTGGCTCGTGCGGCTGCCGTACGCGACCGGCGTGGGCGTCGTCGCGCTGGTGGCGGCCGTGGCGGCGCTCGCGTTCCACCCGCTGCACCGGCAGTTCGCGCCGTTCGCGCCGACGCACCCGCTGACGTGGGCGGTGTGGGCGGTCGTCGCGGTCGCCGTGCTCGCGTACTGGTTCCACCTGCGCGCGCGGGCGCTGTCGCCGGCGATCGCCGAGGCGCGGCTGCAGGCGCTGCAGGCGCGCATCCGCCCGCACTTCCTGTTCAACAGCCTGAACGCGGTGCTGTCGCTGATCCGCACGGAGCCCGCGCGCGCCGAGCACGCGCTGACCGACATGGCGGACCTCTTCCGCGTGCTGATGCGCGACAACCGCAAGCTGGCGCCGCTGGCCGACGAGGTCGAGCTGTGCCGGCAGTACCTCGAGCTCGAGCAGCTGCGGCTGGGCGAGCGCCTGCAGGTCGAGTGGAACGTGAAGAGCATGCCCGGCGACGCGCTGGTGCCGCCGCTCGTGCTGCAGCCGCTGCTCGAGAACGCCGTCTACCACGGCATCGAGCCGTCGAGCGCGCCGGGCGTCGTGTCGATCAACGTGTTCCTGTCGCGCGGCGAAGTGCACGCGATCCTGCGCAATCCGTACCGCGCCGACGGCGACGGGCATCGCTCCGGCAACAAGATGGCGCTCGCCAACGTGCGCGAGCGCCTCGCGCTGCACTTCGACGCCGAGGCGAGCCTCGAGTCGCGCGTCACCAAGGAGGGCTACGAGGTGCACATCCGGCTGCCGTATCGCGCGGCCGCCCCCGACGCGCCGGCCGGCGGGCGGCCCGTGAAGGACGCCGGTCGCGACGACCGGGGCCGCGACAAGCGCAGCGGCGACGGCCCCAGCCGGCGCGCCGCGCTCGCGCTCGTGAAGAGCGCCGCGCGCGACGCGGGCCGGGCGCCCGACCCCGCGGACCGCACCGGACCGGAGGCCGCCCATGGCTGAGTCCGCGCTGCGCGTGCTGCTGGTCGACGACGAGGCGCCGGCGCGTCGCCGCCTGCGCGATCTCCTCGACGATTGCAGCACGGCGCTGCCGATCGTCGTGGTCGGCGAGGCGCAGCACGGGCGCGAGGCGCTCGACCTGCTGCAGTCCGCGCCGGCCGACCTCGTGCTCACCGACATCCACATGCCGGACATGGACGGCATCGAGCTCGCGCGCCACCTGCTCAAGCTGCCGCACCCGCCGGTCGTCATCTTCACGACGGCGTTCCACGAGCACGCCGTGCAGGCGTTCGAGGTCAACGCCGTCGACTACCTGATGAAGCCGGTGCGCGTGCAGCGGCTGCTCGCGGCGCTGCAGAAGGTGCCGCGGCTGAAGCCCGTCGCCGCGGAGAAGCTCGCGCAGCTGCCGGCGTCCGCGCGCCGCTTCCTGTCGGTGACCGAGCGCTCGCGCGTGGTGCTGGTGCCGCTCGAGGACATCGTCTACCTGAAGGCGGAGTTGAAGTACATCACGATCCGCACCGTGCAGCGCGAGTTCCTGCTCGAGGAGTCGCTGACCAAGCTCGAGAACGAGTTCGGGTCGCGCTTCGTGCGCGTGCACCGCAACTGCCTCGTCTCGCGCGACTTCATCCGCGGCTTCGAGCGGCGCGTCAACGACGACGGCGACTCGCACTGGGAGGTGCTGCTCACCGGCGTGGCGGAGACGCTGCCGGTGTCGCGGCGGCAGCAGTTCGTCGTGCGGGACGTGGGGCGGGTCAGCGTGTAGACAGGTCAGAGGGCGCCGCGAGCCTGACGGCCGCGACCCCCTGGAAAAATCGACGACGCTGACTGCCTGACGAAAAGCTGGTCAGAGGCAAATCGCGGGCGGAGCCCGACGATTTGCACCGAAAACGGCAACCGGGCGTGCGGGCTGAGTGGCCCTGCGGGCCCGTTTCGGTGCGAACGGTCTTCGCGCGAGGTGTCGGGCGTGGGCCCGTGCCGACCGCATTGGCGCTACACTTCGCGCCTTCCCCGTTTCCGGCCTTCCCGCCATGCGCACGCTCATCTGCGGCTCGCTCGCCTACGACACCATCATGGTGTTCCCGGACCAGTTCTCGCGGCACATCCTGCCGGGCGAGACGCAGGTGCTGTCGGTGTCGTTCACCGTGGGCGAGATGCGGCGCGAGTGGGGCGGCTGCGCCGGGAACATCGCGTACAACCTGAAGCACATCGGCGGCGAGCCGGTCGTGATGGCGACGATCGGCGACGACGGCGGCGACTACCGCGTGCGGCTCGGCGCGTTCGGCATCGGCACCGACGGCGTGCGCCCGGTGCCGGGCACGTACACGGCGCAGGCGTTCATCATCAACGACCTCTCCGACAACCAGATCACGGCGTTCCATCCGGGCGCGATGGGCTACTCGCACCAGAACCGCGTGGGCGACGTCGCCGGCATCGGCCTCGGCATCGTCGCGCCGGACGGCAAGGAGGGGATGGCGGCGCACGTCGCGCAGTTCGCGCAGGCGGGCATCCCGTTCGTGTTCGACCCGGGGCAGGGGATGCCGCTGTTCACCGGCGCCGAGCTGCTCGCGATGATCGACAAGGCCGACTACGTCGCCGTCAACGACTACGAGAGCCGGCTGCTCGCCGAGCGCACGGGCGTCCCGCTCGCCGGCATCGCGGAGCGCGTCCGCGCGCTGATCGTCACGCTGGGGGCCGACGGCTCGGTCATCCACGCCGACGGTGCGACGTACGCGATTCCCGCCGCGAAGCCCGCGGCGGTGCTGGACCCGACGGGCTGCGGCGACGCCTACCGCGCCGGCCTGCTGTACGGCATCGCGCAGGGCTGGGACTGGGAGCGCACCGGCGGGCTCGCCTCCGTCCTGGGCGCGCTCAAGATCGCGTCGCGCGGTGCGCAGAACCACGCGATCAGCCGGGAGGCCGTGGGCGCGCTCTATCGCGCCACGCTGGGCGCCGACCTCTGGTGAAGGCGGCCGGCGCCGGCGCCGACGCGACTGCCGCGCGCCGCCGGCGCGCGCCGCTGCACGTGCGCTGCTACCGCGCGACGCGCATGTGCGTGCACCTGGTCGAGGGCGTGGCGACGACGCTGCTCGTGTTCCCGCTGGTCGGCGACGCGCGGCGGCGCCGGCTCGTCCAGCGCTGGAGCGGGCGGCTGCTGCGGATCCTCGCGGTCGACGCGCGCGTCGAGGGCGACATCGGCGCGCATCGCGGCAACGTGCTCGTCGTCGCGAACCACGTCTCGTGGCTCGACATCTTCGTGCTCAACGCGCAGCGCCCGCTGCGCTTCGTCGGCAAGTCCGAGATCGCGCGGTGGCCGGTGGTGTCGCACCTCGTCCGCGGCGCCGGCACCGTGTTCGTCGAGCGCGAGCGGCCCCGCGACGCGCATCGCGTCAACCACCAGGTCGCGCAGGTGCTCGCCGGTGGCGACGCCGTCGCGGTGTTCCCGGAGGGGACGACGACCGACGGCACCGACGTGCTGCCGTTCAAGAGCTCGCTGCTGCAGCCGATCGTCGAGGCCGAGGGGCACGTGCAGCCGGTAGCGATCCGCTACCGGACGCCCGACGGCGAGGTTGCGCTCGCGCCGGCGTACGTCGGCGACACGTCGTTCGCCGCGTCGTTCTGGGCCGTGTGCGGCGAGCGCCGGCTCACCGTCGAAGTCGTCGCCGGGCCGGCGCGGGCGGCGCGCGTGGGGCCCCGGCGCGAGCTACCGCGCCCCCCCGGGGCGTGTATACGACAGGCGTTGGGTGCACCCG
>JAYRNW010000335.1:0-5210 GCA_041911995.1 Casimicrobiaceae bacterium
CTGCGCGCGCCGCTGCCGGCCGCCGCGCACGTCGTGCGGCTGCGCGACGCGTGGGCGCGCACGGCGCACGAGCGCGTCGCGCGCGCGTCCGACCGCGTCGCAGGGCTCGCGCAGAGCCTGGCGCTGCTCAATCCGCAGGCGGTGCTCGAGCGCGGCTACGCGATCGTCGCGACCGCCGACGGCGGCATCGTCGTCGACGCGCGGCAGGTCGCGCCCGGCGCGGAAGTGGGCCTCACGTTCGCGCGCGGCGGCGCGGACGCGACGGTGACGCGCACGAAGCCGTAGCAATTCTCACAGGAGACGCGAAAGGCGCAGAGAATTCCGGGGAATCTCTCTGCGTCATTGCGACTCTTTGTGAAGAGCCGTTGCGCTATGCCTCGTCGGGTTCCGGATCGTCGACCGGCGACGGCGGCGTGTACCGCGCCGCGACCTCGGGCGGCGCCTGCGCGGCGATCCGCGGCGTCGCCACCTGCACGTCGTCGTTCTGCGCGCGGTGGCGCAGCGCGTGGTCCATCAGCACGACGGCCATCATCGCCTCGGCGATCGGCGTCGCGCGGATGCCGACGCACGGGTCGTGGCGGCCGTGGGTGTTGACGACGACCGGGCGGCCGTCCTTGTCGATCGAATGCCGGTCGAGCCGGATCGACGACGTCGGCTTGACGGCGATCGCAACACGGATGTCCTGCCCGGTCGAGATGCCGCCGAGGATGCCGCCGGCGTGGTTGGTGAGGAACCCCTCGGGCGACATCTCGTCGGAGTGCTCGGTGCCGCGCTGCGCGACCGCGGCGAAGCCGGCGCCGATCTCCACGCCCTTGACCGCGTTGATGCCCATCATCGCCGCCGCGAGGTCGGCGTCGAGCTTGCCGTACACCGGCTCGCCCCAGCCCACCGGGACGCCGGACGCGACGACTTCCACACGCGCGCCGCACGAGTCGCCGGACTTGCGCAGCCGGTCCATGAACGCCTCGAGCGCGGGCACGATTGCCGCGCTGGCGACGAAGAACGGGTTCGCGTCGACGTGCTCCCAGCCCTCGAACGGAATCGCGTTCGGGCCGAGTTGCGTCAGGTGGCCGCGGATCGTGACGCCGCAGCGCTCGCGCAGCCACTTCTTCGCGACGGCGCCGGCGGCCACGCGCACGGCGGTCTCGCGCGCGGACTGCCGCCCGCCGCCGCGGTAGTCGCGGATGCCGTACTTGTGCCAGTACGTGTAGTCGGCGTGGCCGGGTCGGAACGTGTCGGCGATGTTCGCGTAGTCGCGGCTGCGCTGGTCCTCGTTGCGGATCAGCAGCGCGATCGGCGTGCCGGTCGTGCGTCCTTCGAACACGCCCGAGAGGATCTCGACGGTGTCGGACTCGCGCCGCTGCGTGACGTGGCGCGACGTCCCGGGCTTGCGCCGGTCGAGCTCGCGCTGGATGTCGGCCTCGGCGAGCGCCAGGCCGGGCGGGCAGCCGTCGATCACGCAGCCGATCGCCGGACCGTGCGATTCGCCGAACGACGTGAAGCAGAACAGCGTGCCGAACGTGTTGCCGGACATGGGGACGACGCCAACGACGGGACCGCGGTCGAGTGTAGCACGCGCGTCGCGCGCGGCCGGCGCGAGCGCCGCTGCGTGCGACAATCCGGCGATGGACGCAGCACCGGTCGCCATTCCCGCCGCGCTCGTCGCCGCGCTGCGCGCCGCGCGCTTCGTCGCCGTGCTGACCGGCGCGGGCGTGTCGGCGGAGTCCGGCGTGCCGACGTTCCGCGACGCGCTCGCCGGGCTGTGGGCGCAGTACGACCCGCGCGAGCTCGCGACGCCGGGCGCGTTCGCGCGCAACCCGAAGCGCGTGTGGGACTGGTACGCCGAGCGGCGCGCGATGGTCGCGGGAGTCGCGCCCAACCCCGCGCACTACGCGCTGGCGGCGCTGGAACGCCGCGTGCCGCAGTTCCTGCTCGCCACGCAGAACGTCGACGGCCTGCACCAGCGCGCCGGCAGCGAGCGCGTCGTCGAGCTGCACGGCAACATCCTGCGCGTGCGCTGCTCGCGCGAAGGCACGGTCGTCGCGCATTGGGACGAGGGCGGCGCCGACGCGCCGCCGCGCTGCGCGGCCTGCGGCGCGTTCCTGCGGCCCGACGTCGTGTGGTTCGAGGAGCTGCTGCCGCCGGAGGCGCTGGCCGCCGCGGAGCACGCCGCGCGGCGCTGCGACGTGCTGATCGTCGCCGGCACGTCGGCCGAGGTCTACCCGGCCGCCGCGCTGCCGGCGGAGGCACTCGCGCGCGGCGTGCGCGTGGTCGAGGTCAACCCCAACGAGACGCCGCTGTCGACGTACGCCGACGACGTGCTGCGCGGCCCGGCCGGCGTCGTGCTGCCGGCGCTCGTCGCGGCGGCGTTCGACGGCTGACCGCGCTTACGCGTCGGAAGCCGGCCGCGCGGCCGGCGGCAGCGGCGCGAGGTAACCGATCAGCAGCAGCAGCACGCCCACGCCGAGGAACGCGACGACGCGCGGGAGCCCGGACAGCGCCGACAGGTCGACGGCGAACAGCTTGACGACGACGACGGCCAGCAGCCCGGCGCCGACCATCCACAGCGGGCGGATCGTGCGCCGTGTGGCGACCAGCATCAGCGGCAGCGCCGTGCCCGTCCACGTCAGCGTCAGCGCCGCCTGCAGCGGCTTCGACGCCAGCAGCGGCGCGAGCCGCCACGGCACGTCCAGCCACTGGTGGACGGCGCGGAACACGAGCGCGTTCACGAACAGGAACACGGCGGCGCCGAACCAGGCGTACAGCGCGCGCTCGGTCAGGGTCTGCGCCGCGCGCGCCCAGTGCACGAGCGCCGCCAGCGCGGCGACCAGCGTCGCGTCGAGCGGGTTGGCGATCGGCAGATAGGGCAGCGGCTCGGTCCCGCCGGGCGAGATCAGGTTGACGAGCACGAACCAGACGGCGAGCAGCGTGGCCAGCGTCGTGGCCGCGCTCGCTGCGTAGGCGTCGCGATAGCGCGTCAGCGGCCAGAACGGCCGGGCCGCGGCGGCGGCGTGCGCGACCGCCACCAGGAACACGATCGCCGGCCACGCCGCGGCGCTCGGCATCCACACCGTGCCCTCGGGAAAGGCGCGGCCCACCCACTCGCTCGCCTCCCACGCAGCCCACGCGACGACGCCGATCGCGGAAGCCGCGTGCGCGAACGCGAGCGCGCGCGCCGTGCGCCCGTCGACGCCGGCGGCGTCCGCCTCCGGCGGGCGCAGCGCGTCGGCCGCGTACAGCACGCGCCATTGCGTGGCCCACGCAAGCGGCCAGACGAGCCAGCCGTACGCGGAAAGCGTCGTCCGCATCCGCTCCCAGTCGGCATACGCGACGACCGCCATCGCCGGCAGCAGCGCGGCGCCGAACCAGGCCAGCCGCGGCCAGCGCAGCGCGCGCTGCAGTAGCAGCGAGAGCGCGACGCTGCCCGTCGCGTAAGCGAGGAACGCGTTGGCCGCGGCGCGCGCCGGCAGCTCGCGATGGAGCTCGAGCGCGCCGCCCCCGTACCACCAGGCGACACCCCAGAGCACGAGCACCGGCACCAGCGCCTGCTCGTGGCGCGAGACCACGCCGCGGTTGCGGTCGGCGACGAACGCGGTGGCGAGCGCCGCCAGCGCGATCAGCGCCGTGCCGAAGTACGTCGCGTTGAGGAACAACGTGCCGTCGCCGTCGACGTCGCGGACGACGAACGCCGCCGCCGCGGCGAGCTGCAGCAGCAGTGCGAACGCGCGGGCGAGCGCTTGCCGCTGCCAGCAGCCGATCCAGTACACGCCGGCCGCCTCGAGCGCCCACCACGCCGACGTCCAGCGCGGGTCGGCGGCGAACGGGACGGCGATGGTGCCGAACACCACCGCGAGCGCGAGGAACGCGCGCGCCAGCAGGACGAGCCCCGGCTCGGTGCGCCGGAACAGCGCGGCCGCCAGCACGCCGTAGAGCGCCGCCAGCGCGAGCGCGCTCCACGCGACGCCGTAGCGCGTGTCGTAGACGAGCGACGCCTGCAGCGCGAAGGCGACGAGCGGCACGCCGAACACGAGCAGCGCGTCGACCGGCGCGCGGGCGGCGAACGACTCGCGCTTCGCGTACAGGATCGCGATCGCGACGTAGAACAGGAAGAACACGATCAGGAACGGCTGCACGGTCGCGAAGTGCTCGGGCCGGTAATAGCGGTCGCCCCAGAACACGGCGAGCACGAACGTGAACACGAACCCGAGCGCGTTCAGCGCGCGCCACGCGCGCACCCACGCGAGCGCGAAGATCGCGGCGTTCAGCACGGCGAAATAGCCGAACAGGCGCGCCGGCGCGCCGGCGGAGGTCGCGACGAGGAACGGCGCGAGGAAGCCGCCGGCGACGGCCAGCGCGGCGAGCGCCTGCGAGTCGGCGCGGACGGCGAGGACGACGGTCAGCACGGCGACGGCGAAGAGCAGCGCGAACGCGGGCCACGCGGGCAGCACCTCGTAGAGGCGGAACGCGGCGAACGTCGTCAGGTACAGCACGCCGGCGCCGGCGCCTTCGAGCGAGAGCCCGTAGCCGGGCCGCGTGCGCGCGAGCCACGCGCCGAGCGCGACCAGCCCGCCGCCGGCGAGCGCGACGCCGGAGAGCTTCGCCTCGATCGGGATCGTCACGATCTCGGCCAGGAATCGCAGCAGGAACGCGACGCCGAAGAACAGCACGACCACGCCGATGCGGGTCAGCGCGTTGCCGCCGATGAACCACGCCCACAGCGGATTGGGCGCGGGTGCGGCGATCGTGTGCGGCGGCACGGCCGCCGCCGCACGCGCGGCCGGCGTTGGCGCCGGCGCGATCGTCGCCGCCGCGCCGGCTTCTGTCGCCGGGACGGCGGCGACCGGCGCCAGCGTGCCGTCCGATGCCCGCGCGAATCCCGCGGGAACGCCGTTCGCCGCAGGCTCCGGCACGGGCGTGGTCGACGCGGCCGCGATCACCGTCGGCGCCGGGGCCGCGGGCGCGGACTCGACGCTTGCGGCCGGCGCGGGCGCGGCCACGGTCGCTTCCGGCGACGGCGCGATGCCGGCGCTGCGCTCCAGCGCCGCGAGGCGGCGCTCGATCGCGTCCAGCCGCTCCACGATCGCCGCCGGCGCGGCGTCGCTCTGTGGCGTGCGAGTCGGCGGCAGCGCCGCGGCGCGGGCCCCGGGGGCCCGGCGCGCGGGGGCGGGGGCCCGGCGGGGGCCGGGGCCGCCCCCGCCCGCCCCCCCCGC
>JAYRNW010000336.1:0-2675 GCA_041911995.1 Casimicrobiaceae bacterium
GACCTCGACCGCCGCGCCGTCTACCCGCCGATCGACGTGCTGCCGTCGCTGTCGCGGCTGATGAAGGACGGCACCGGCGGCCACTACACGCACCCGGACCACCCGGCGCTCTCGTCGCAGCTCTATTCCGCCTACGCGCGCGCCGTGCAGGCACGCGTGCTCGCGAGCGTCGTCGGCGAGGAAGGGCTCGCCGCGACCGACCGCCAGTACCTCGCGTTCGGCTCGGCATTCGAGGACCGGCTCATCCGGCAGGACGGACCGCGCACGCTGGAGCAGAGCATGGACGAGGGATGGCGGCTGCTTGCAGCGCTGCCGGTCAGCGAGCTGACGCGGCTGTCCGACGCGCAGATCGCCGCGCATCTGCGGACCGCGTGATGCGGTCTTTGCCCAAAGGGACGCAGAGGCGCAGAGAAGACCACGCGCGTTCCGCGGACAGGCGCCGACCATCGGCGTTCCCCGGCGTCCGTGCGTCTCCCGCGAAATCCCGGCCGCCGCCATGACCGAAGCCACCCCCACCCGCGCCGTCGCGCTCGACCTCATGGACGAGCGGCGCGCGATGCGCGAGGGCTACGTGTTCCTCGACGAGAAGTGCCTGCTGCTCGCCGGCGCGATCCTGCAGGAGCTCGCGCGCTACGGCGAGCGAGCGCGCGCGCTCGCGGCCGCGCACGCGGCGGCCGCCGAAGCGCTGCGCGCCGCCGTCGCGCGGCACGGCCTCGAGGGCCTGTCCGTCTATCCGGCGAACGAGCAGGCGAACGCGCGGCTCGCCGTCGACGGCCGCTCGATCATGGGCGTGCGTCTGCAGGACGCGGCATGGCGGCCCGCCGAGGAAGCCGCGCCCGCGGCCGCGCACGCGTCGCCCGAGGCCGAGGCGTGCCGCCGCGCGTTCATGGCCGTGATCGCCGAGGCGGCGGCGCTGGCCGCCGTGTGCGGCAACCTCGAGCGGCTGTCGCTCGAATACCGCCGCTCGGTGCGCCGCGCGCGCGCGTTGCAGGACGTGCTGTTGCCCGAGCTCGACCGCACGCTCTACGGCATCGAGACGCGCCTCGAGGAACTCGAGCAGGAGGACGCCGTCTCGATGCGGCGGCGCTGAAACGCGCGCTACTTCGCGGAATCCGGCGGCACGGGCGGCGTCCCGGCCGCCGCGGCGTCGCGCCCGCCCTTGATCGCGACGATGACCGGCACCAGCACCGCGGCCACGATGCCGGCCGCGAAGCCGTTGTTGTACAGGTTGAGGCCGGCGTGCAGCGTGCCGACGCTCAGCGCAGCCGACGAGTGGACCACGCCCGTTACGATGCCCCAGTGCCAGCCGAAGCGTCCGGCGATCGGCGCCAGCGTCGTGCCGAAGAGCGCCGCCAGCACGATCGACGGGTCGGCGGCGCCCCACGGCTTGAACAGCGAGCCCAGGAAGACGCCGGCCATGATCGGCCACACGTTGCGCGCGTGCTTGCCGAAGGCCGCGAAGCCGACGATGGTGAGGATCGCGCCGATGACGGGCCCGTTGAGGTCGCCGCCGACGGCGATCACGTACAGCGTGCCGACCGCCCCGGCGATGCCCATGTTGGCGAGCGTCGCGCCGAAGCCGGCGAGCGCGATGAAGTCGGTCGGCGCCTGGCCCGACGCCTTCATGATCTTCGCGAGGCCCGCGGGCGCGCCGTGCTGGAGGTAGAACCCGACGACGACCATCGACAGCAGGACAGCCGCGAGGAAGCCGCCCAGCAGCCGGTTGTTGCCCGTCGTCCAGATCATCACGGGGTCGGGGACGAAGCCGTACGACTTGTACGTCGCGACGACCAGCGTGCCGACGATGCCCGCCGTGAACCCCATGTTGTAGAGGCTCATGCCGGCGTGCGCCTTGAAGAGCTGCGCGGCGGCCGGCGCGAGGATGAAGCCGATCACGAGGCTCGTGACCGCGGCGAGCGGCAGCCGCACCGCCGGCGGCAGCGCGGTGCTGAACAGGATCTCCGAGAAGATCGGCGCGAGCGCCGCGCCGAAGAACGCCGTGTTGACGTGCGTCGCGAACGGCTCGCGCCGGAACCGCGCGTACAGCCACACGCCGAGCACGATCGGCCAGACGTTGACGAGGTTCTTGCCGAAGAGGCCGAAGCCGAGCACCAGGAACAGGCAGGCGACGGCGGATCCGCTCATCGGCGCGCGCGTGACGCGATAGACGCCGCACGCGCACAGCGCGAGGAGGCCGGCGTTCACGCACCCGGCCCCGATGCCGCCGATGCCGAAGTAGTCGGTGAGCAGCGCGTCGCGCGTCGTCAGGATGTCGGCGAGGCCGCGCAGCACCTGCGCGGGACCGTCGACGGCGAAACCGAAGGCGACAAACGCCGCCGCGTACGCGGCGACCACGCCGAGAACTACGCGATCCGGCGTCGCCGCGACCGCATCGTCGCCGCCTGCCTGCGCGTTCATCGCCCGGTGTCGCCGGCGCCGGGTTCGCGGCTTCCGTCCGCGTCGTCGAAGCGCTGCTTCGGCAGCAGGAAGAGCCACGACACCAGCACGAACGGGGCGGTCAGCGCGGGAATGGCGAGCGGCGTCAGCGCCACGTTGAACGCCGCCTGCGCGAACACGGTGAACACCGTCCCGAGCGCCGCGTACGCGGCGGTGCGCCAGCCCGGCCGGTGGAAGACGGCGCCGAGCGCGACGGCGGTGAGCACCGGGCTGAAGCC
>JAYRNW010000337.1:0-6399 GCA_041911995.1 Casimicrobiaceae bacterium
CCTGCCGCGCGAGGCGGTCGAACAGGTCCTCCGTCATGTCGGCGAAGTCCTGCCAGCGGATCAGGTCGATCGCGCCGCGCAGCGTGGCGGCGATGGACGCCGGCGCGACGACCTCCACGCGATAGCGGATCGCGTCGTCGCCGTGGGAACGGAACTCCGTGCCGGAGGCCGGCGGCGGTACGGGCTGGGCGTCAGCGCCCGTCGGCGGGAGCAGCGCGGCCGTCGCGATGCACAGCGCCAGCAGCCGCCAGCGCAACGGACGCGTTCGGTTCGCAGGAGACTGCACAGGCCGGATTATCGCCGATCGCCACCGCCGTTCCTTCCGGTGCCGGCGGCGCGACCCACGAATATTGCGACAGGTCGCGGAACTCGTACGGGGTCGGCGTTTCCCACAGGTTGAAGTTCGGCTGCTGCCGCGGAAGGATCGGCAGCCGCGGGTTCGAGTAATCGACGCTGCGGCCCGTGTCCTGGCCGAACTGCCAGACGTAGATGCGATTGCCGAATGCGTCGTAGCGCGTGGCGCAGCCGGCGAGCGCGGCAACGGCGAGCACCGCCGCGGCGGTGCGCAGCGTGAGGGCAACGGTGGGGGGCATGGCGCCTCCTCGTGGATGCGGGGTCGCTTCGATTCTTCCCGTTCGGCCTGCGGTTGGCAAGCCGCGCCCCGGTGCAGGCCCCGGGTGCCGCGCGCTGCGTGTTGCGCCGATGCCCGCACGTTCCGCCGGGTCCGCGCATGGCCACGACGTCCTGCGGACCGGGCGGGGCGGGTTTCCATGCCGCCGGCATCAACGTTCGCCCGCCTTGGCGGACCCCGTTCCGGGCCGCGCCGCGGCCGATTTTCCGATGACAGTCGCCCGCGCCGGGTAAATTTGCGAACGATCGTTCGATGGTGGGATTGGACGCTACAAATTCTTCGTAAACCACTTGCGAAAACCCCTCTAAGTCCCTCTTTATTCGAGAAAAAGAGAATTGTTGCACAAACGACGCTAAGTCATTGTCCGGAAACAGGAAAACCGTTGACCGGACCCAGGATCGCCGCGTATAGTTCGCCGAAGTGGTAAAAAGTGGGTCAAAGTGGGTTTTTCGGTGGTCCGGAACGGTCGCCGGAGGCCCCGGTGAACGAGCGCTCACTCGCGACCCCGCGACAAGGAGACGGCGACAGTGGCAGGAGAGGAGGGCGGCGCGACCGGCGCAGCGGGAGGCCCGGGTCCGGCGGAGACGGCGACGCCCGTCTTCCGCGGGGTCACGCAACTGGCGCTCGACGCCAAGGGCCGGCTCGCCATCCCCGCCCGCCACCGCGATGCGCTCGCGCCGGCCGGCAACGGCCACCTCGTCCTGACCGCCGATCCCTCACGCTGCCTGCTGCTCTATCCGCTCGCGGCGTGGGAGCCCATCCAGGCTCGGCTCATGGCGTTGTCGTCGTTCGACGAGAAGATCCGCGGCCTGCAGCGGCTCATCGTCGGCCACGCGGACGACGTCGAGATCGACGCGGCGGGCCGCATCCTCGTGCCGCCGGCGCTGCGCCGCTACGCGAACCTCGACAAGCACGTGGTGCTGGTCGGCCAGGGGCGCAAGTTCGAGCTCTGGGACGAGCAGCAGTGGCAGCACGCGACCGCGCAGGCGATCACGTTCCCCGCCGACGGGCTGCCGCCGGAATTGTCCGGCTTCACCCTTTGATGGCGGACGACGCCCATGTCCCCGTCCTGCTCGACGAAGCCGTGGCGGCGCTTCAGGTCAGGCCGGACGGGACCTACGTCGACGCGACGTTCGGCCGCGGCGGGCACGCCCGCGCGGTGCTCGCGCGGCTCTCCGCGCGCGGCCGGCTCGTCGCCGTCGACCGCGACCCTGCCGCCGAGGCCGCCGCGCAGGCGCTGGCCGCAAGCGACCCCCGCTTCGCGTTCCGCCGCGCGTGGTTCTCCGAGCTGCCCGACGTCGTGCGCGCCCTCGTGCCGGACGCCGTCGACGGCGTGCTCCTCGATCTCGGAATCTCCTCGCCGCAGATCGACGACGCCGCGCGCGGCTTCTCCTTTCGCCACGACGGTCCGCTCGACATGCGGATGGACCCGTCGCGCGGCGAAACGGCCGCCGAATTCCTTGCCCGCGCCACGGTGCGCGAATTGACGGAGGTCATCCGCGACTATGGTGAAGAACGGTTTGCTCAATCGGTTGCAAGAGCAATTGCGGCGGCGCGCGCGCGGGAGCCCGTCGTCCGCACGCGGCAACTGCGCGCGATCGTGGCTGAAGCCCTCGGCGCGCGCCCGCGGGGTGATCGGAGTCAGGATCCGGCCACGCGCACGTTCCAGGCCCTTCGGATTTTCGTGAACCGGGAGCTGTCCGAGTTGACGCTGGCGCTGCCGCGCGTCGTGCCGCTGCTGCGCGGCGGCGCGCGCCTCGCCGTCATCAGCTTCCACTCGCTGGAGGACCGGATCGTCAAGCGCTTCATGGCCCGCGCGTCGCAGCCGTACGCCGGCGACCCGGCGGTCGCGCGGCTGCCCATCCGCAGCGACGCGTTGCCGCCGGTCGCGCTCGCGCTCGTCGGCCGCGCGATCCGGCCGGGGGAAGCCGAGGTCGCCTGCAATCCGCGCGCGCGCAGCGCCGTGCTGCGCGTCGCGCAGCGCACCGACGCGCCGCTGCCGGCCGACTGGCCGCGCGGCGTGCTGGAGGCGGCGGCGTGACGCGCGTGAACCTCGCGCTGCTCGTCGTGCTGATCGCGTGCGCGCTGTCGCTCGTGACGTCGCGCCACCAGGCGCGGCGCCTGTTCGTCGAGCTGGAGCGCGCGCAGGCCGACGCGCGCGCGCACGAGACCGAGTACGGGCAGCTGCAGCTCGAGCAGTCGACGTGGGGCATGCCGGCGCGGGTCGAGAAGATCGCCCGCGAGCAGCTGCGGATGCAGCTGCCCACGCCGGCGCGCACCGAGATCGTCGCGCTGCCCGACGCGGCGGGAGGCCCGCGGTGAAGGCGGCCGCCACGCCGCCGCGCGGCGCGCGGGCGCGCCACGGCGACGCGCCGCCGCCGGCGCTGCCGCGGCTGCGCGCGCCGCTCGTGTTCGGCGCGCTCGCGCTGCTGTTCGCCGCACTCGTCGCGCGCTCCGGGTACCTGCAGTGGATCGACAACGACTTCCTGCAGACGCAGGGCACCGCGCGGCACTCGCGCGAGCTCGAGGTGCCGGCGCACCGCGGCCGCATCGTCGACCGCGGCGGCGAGGCGCTCGCGCTGTCCACGCCGGTCAAGTCGCTGTGGGCGTTCCCCGACAAGCTGGAGGCCACGCCCGAGCAGATCGCGGCGCTCGCGAAGGTGCTGGAGACCTCGCCGCGGGCGCTTCGCGCGAGGCTCGACGCCAACGAGGACTTCGCGTTCCTGGCGCGGCAGATCGCGCCGGAGACCTCGGAGCGGGCGATGGCGCTCGGCATCCGCGGGCTGCACGACCAGAACGAGTACCGGCGCTACTACCCGGGCGGCGAGGTCACCGCGCACGTCATCGGCTTCACCGGCGACCGCGACGCCGGCCAGGAGGGGATCGAGCTCGCGCAGCAGTCGTGGCTGTCCGGCGTCCCGGGCAGCCGGCGCGTCATCATCAACCGGCGCAACGAGGCGGTCGAGGACGTCGCGGCGATCCGCGCGCCGCAGGCCGGCCGCGACCTCGCGCTCGCGCTCGACACGCGGCTGCAGTACCTCGCGTTCCGCGAGCTGAAGGCGGCCGTCGAGCAGCACCGCGCGAAGGCCGGTGGCCTCGTGATCGTCGACGTCGCGACCGGCGAGATCCTGGCGCTCGCCAACTGGCCGACGTACAACCCGAACCGCCGCGACAAGGTCGCGCGCGAGAGCATGCGCAACCGCGCGCTGACCGACGTGTTCGAGCCGGGGTCCACGCTGAAGCCGTTCACGATCGCCGCGGCGCTCGACGCCGGCCGGATCCGCCCCGACACGGTGATCCAGACGTCCGGCGGCGCGATGACGATCGGCTCGGCGACGATCCACGACGCGCACCCGGAGGGCGCGCTGACCGTCGAGCAGGTGATCCAGAAGTCGTCGAACGTCGGCGCGGCGAAGATCGCGCTCGGCCTGCCTTCCGAGACGATGTGGACGATGTTCACCGAGGCGGGCTTCGGCACGCCGCCGAAGACCGGCTTCCCCGGCGAGGTCGGCGGCCGGCTGCGCCCGGCGAAGTCCTGGAAGCCGATCGAGCAGGCGACGATGGCGTACGGCCACGGGATCTCGGTGAACCTCGTGCAGCTGGCGCGCGCGTACACGATGTTCGCGACCGACGGCGAGGTGAAGCCGGTCACGTTGTTCCGGACCGATGGCCGCGTGGCCGGCCGTCCCGCGATCAAGCCGGAGACCGCGCGCGCCGTGCGCCGGATGCTGGAGCTCGCGACGCAGCCGGGCGGCACGGCGCCGAAGGCGCAGGTGATCGGCTACCGCGTCGCCGGCAAGACCGGCACCGCGCACAAGCTCGAGGGCCGCGGCTACACGAACAAGTACGTGTCGTCGTTCGTGGGCTTCGCGCCGGTGTCGCAGCCGCGGATCGTCGTCGCCGTCATGATCGACGAGCCGTCCGCCGGCCAGCACTACGGCGGCGCGGTGGCGGCGCCGGTGTTCTCGACCGTGACCGGCGCTGCGTTGCGGATGCTCGGCGTGCCGACCGACGCGCCGGTCAACAACGTGATCCTGCCGCCCGACGGCGGCGAGGTCCGCGAGGAGACGTGACCGCGATGCCGGCCGTGGCACCCGCGCACTTCGACGTCCCGGCGCTGCTCGCGCGGCTCGGCGTGTACCCGCGCCGGATCACCGCCGACAGCCGGCGCGTCGAGCCGGGCGTCGCGTTCGCCGCGTATCCGGGCCTGCACGCGGACGGTCGCCGCTACGTCCCGGACGCCGTCGCGCGCGGCGCCTCCGCCGTGCTCTGGGAGGCGCAGGCGTTCACGTGGGACGCCAAGTGGACCGTTCCGAACGCCGGCGTCGACGGCCTGCAGGCGCGGCTCGGCACCGTCGCCGACTTCATCTACGGCAGCCCGTCGCAGCGGCTGTGGATGGCGGGCGTGACCGGCACCAACGGCAAGACGTCGTGCGCGCACTGGATCGCGGAGGCGCTCGACGCGTGCGGGCGCCGTGCCGGCGTCCTCGGCACGCTCGGCAACGGCCTGGTCGGCGCGCTCGCCCCCGCGGTACAGACCACGCCCGACGTCACCGTGCTGCACGAGCTGCTCGCGCAGTTCGCCGCGGCGGGCGCCAAGGCGGTGGCGATGGAGGTGTCGTCGCACGGTCTCGACCAGGGGCGCGTCAACGGCGTCAAGTTCGACGTCGCGCTGTTCACGAACCTGACGCGCGACCACCTCGACTACCACAGGACGATGGCCGCCTACGGCGCGGCGAAGGCGCGGCTCTTCACGTGGCCGGGGCTGCGCACGGCGGTGATCAACGCCGACGACGCGTTCGGCACGAGCCTCGTCGACGCGGCACGCGCGCGCGGCCAGCGGCTGCTGACCTACGGCTTCGGCAATGCCGACGTCGCCGCGACCGCCGTGACCATCGGGCGCGACGGCATCACGCTCGACGTCGCGACGCCTTGGGGCCGGTCGCGGCTGGCCTCGCCGGTAGTCGGCGCGTTCAACGCGCAGAACCTGCTCGGCGTGCTCGCCGTGCTGCTCGCGAGCGACGTCGCGCTCCCCGACGCCGTCGCCGCGATGGAGCGCCTCACCGCGCCGGCCGGCCGCATGCAGCGGTTGGGTGGCAACGAGCGGCCGCTCGTCGTCGTCGACTACGCGCACACGCCCGATGCGCTCGCCAAGGTGCTGGTCGCGCTCCGGGCTGCGGTGGTCGAAGGCGGCGACCTCGTGTGCGTGTTCGGCTGCGGCGGCGACCGCGATCCGGGCAAGCGGCCGGAGATGGGCCGCATCGCCGCCGAGCTTGCCGACCGCATCGTCGTCACCAGCGACAACCCGCGCAGCGAAGATCCGGCCGCCATCGCCAACGCGGTCGTCAAGGGCATCCGCGACACCGGCCACCGGCGCTGGTCGATCGAGGTCGACCGGCGTGTCGCGATTCGCGACGCGATCGCCGCGGCCGGCCTGGGCGACGTCGTGCTGGTCGCGGGCAAGGGCCACGAGACGTACCAGGAGCGCGCGGGCGAGCGCACGCCGTTCTCCGACGCCGCGGAAGCCGCCGCCGCGCTCGCCGCGTGGAGCGCCGCATGATGGACACGGCCACGGCCGCCCGCGCTGTCGCCGGCCGCCTGGTCGGCGCCAACGTGCGCTTCCGCCGCGTGACGACCGACAGCCGCGCGCTGCAGGACGGCGACCTCTTCGTCGCGCTGAAGGGCGAGCGCTTCGACGGCCACGACTTCGTCGCCGGTGCGTTCGCGCACGGCGCCGTCGCCGCGCTCGTCGCCACCGACCGCGCGAG
>JAYRNW010000338.1:0-24626 GCA_041911995.1 Casimicrobiaceae bacterium
CAGGGCTACCGGTTGAACCGCGCGGTGTTCCTGCCGACGGCGCAGCGCCTCGGCCAGGCGGTCGCCGGCGAGATGAGCACGGAGGACGCGCTGAAGCGCCTCGCGCAGGACATGGACGAGCAGGTGAAGGCGGCGTCGAAGTAGCCGCCGCCGGTCCGCCGTCCGCGGCGGACGCTTGCCGGAGGGCAATCGCGTGCCCGACTGGAAAGCAATCGCCGCCGCCCCCGTCGCGGCGGCGTTCCGTGTCGTCGAGGCGCCGTTCCGCGCCGTGCAGCGCGCGTTCGGCGTCGCGCCGATGCCGTGGCTGTTCCTCGCGCCGAACCTCTTCATCTTCGGCGTATTCACGTTCCTGCCGCTCGTCATCAACTTCTACTACGCGTTCACCGGCGGCGTGGAGCTCTACCCGTCCGAGCGCCCGTTCACGGGTATGGCGAACCTCGCCACGCTGTTCGAGTGCGGCAACCACTTCGACCCGTCGACGTGCCGGAAGGACCTGTTCTGGCGCGCGATCTGGAACACCGCGAAGTTCTCGGTTCTGCAGGTGACGCTGATGGTGCTGTTCAGCGTCGTCACCGCGCTGGTGCTCAACCGCAAGGTGATCGGCCGCGGGTTCTGGCGCGGCGTCTACTTCTACCCGGTGCTGCTGTCGCCGGTCGTCGTCGCGCTGATCTGGAAGTGGATCCTGCAGCGCGAAGGCGTGCTCAACGCCGTCGTCGCCGCCGCCGGCGGCACGCCGGGCGAGTGGCTGTCGAGCGGCGGCTGGGCGTTCTTCTGGGTGATCTTCGTGTCGATCTGGGCCCACATGGGCTTCTACACGCTGATCCTCCTCGCCGGCCTGCAGGCGATCCCGAAGGACCTGTACGAGGCCGCACAGATGGACCACGCGTCGCCGTGGCGCACGTTCCGGCGCGTGACGCTGCCGCTGCTCGTGCCGAACCTGCTCGTCGTCTGCGTGCTCGCGGCGATCCGCGCCGTGCAGACGTTCGACGAGGTGTTCGTGCTGACCGGCGGCGGCCCCGGCTCGGCGACCACGTTCGTCGTCCAGTTCATCTACCAGACCGGCTTCATGGAGCAGATCCGGCTGTACGGCCTCGCGGCGGCCGGGTCGCTGGTGCTGGCGGCGGCGCTCATCGTGCTGACGCTCGTGCAGCTGAAGCTGGCGGGCGGCGAGCGGGACGGGACGCGGCGATGATCGCGTTCCTCACGCGCACGCGCGGCCGCGGCCGGCTCGACTGGACCGACTGGTTCACGTACGGCTATCTCGCGGTCGGCCTGTTCCTGATGTTCGGCCCGGTCGCCTGGCTCGTGCTGTCGTCGTTCAAGACGGAGAGCGCGATCAGCGAGTTCCCGCCGAGCCTGCTGCCGATGGGCCAGAAGCAGGTGGCGGTGCCGGGCGAGGACAAGCCGAAGCCCGTCTACCGGGTCACGCTCGACGACGGCACGACGCGCGAGCTGGCCGAGCTGCGCCGGATCGGCCTCACGTCGACGCTCGTCGACCCGGCGCGGCCGGACGAGCTCGTCCGCGTGCCGATCGACCGCCGGACGCCGGTGCGCGAGTTCGCGCTCGCGACCGGCAACTACACGGAGCTCGCCGGCAAGTTCGACTTCGGGCGCTACCTGTGGAACAGCGTGTTCATCACGGTCGTCGCGACGATCGTCACGCTGCTGTTCAACTCGATGGCGGCGTTCGCGCTGGCGAAGTACCGGTTCGCCGGCCGCAAGGCGGTGTTCCTGCTGATCCTGTCGACGCTGATGGTGCCGCCGACGATCGTGCTGGTGCCGAACTTCCTCGTCGTGTCCGAGCTCGGGCTGCTCAACAGCCTGTGGGGCGTGATCTGGCCGGCGGTGGCCACGCCGACCGGCGTGTTCCTGCTGCGCCAGTACATGCTGACGCTGCCCGACGAGCTGCTCGAGGCCGCGCGGCTCGACCACGCGAGCGAGTGGCGGATCTACTGGCGGATCGTGCTGCCGCTGACCGCGCCGGCGCTCGCCGTGCTCGCGATCTTCTCGGTCATGTGGCGCTGGAACGACTTCCTGTGGCCGCTGGTCGTGCTGTCGAAGTCCGAGAAGTTCACGCTGCAGCTCGCGCTGAACGCGTTCCAGGGCGACCTCGTCACGCAGTGGAACTACCTGCTGGCGATGACCGTCATCACGCTGCTGCCGGTCACGCTGGTGTTCGCGTTCCTGCAGAGGTTCGTCACGCAGGGCATCGCGTCGGCGGGCGTCAAGTGACATGGCCACGCTGCGCCTGACCGGGCTGGTCAAGGAGTTCGACGCGACGCGCGTGATCCACGGCGTCGACCTCGCGGTCGCCGACGGCGAGTTCGTCGTCTTCGTCGGGCCGTCCGGATGCGGCAAGTCGACGCTGTTGCGGCTGATCTGCGGCCTCGAGCGCGCGACCTCCGGCGCCATCGAGATCGACGGGCAGCGCGTCAACGACGTCCCGGCCGCCGACCGCGGCCTCGCCATGGTGTTCCAGTCGTACGCGCTGTACCCGCACATGACCGTGTACCAGAACATGGCGTTCGGCCTCGAGAACGTCGGCACGCCGCGCGCGACGATCGAGGCCAAGGTACGCGAGGCCGCGAAGCTGCTGCGGCTCGACGCGCTGCTCGAGCGGCGGCCTACGCAACTGTCCGGCGGCCAGCGCCAGCGCGTGGCGATCGGCCGCGCGATCGTCCGCGAGCCGCGCATCTTCCTGTTCGACGAGCCGCTGTCGAACCTCGACGCCGAGCTGCGCGTGTCGATGCGCACCGAGATCACCGCGCTGCACGAGCGCCTGCACGCGACGATGATCTACGTGACACACGACCAGGTCGAGGCGATGACGATGGCCGACAAGATCGTCGTGCTGCGCGCCGGCCGTGTCGAGCAGGTCGGCGCTCCGCTCGACCTCTACAACCGGCCGGCCAACCGGTTCGTCGCCGGCTTCATCGGCTCGCCGCAGATGAACTTCCTGCCGGCGACGGTCGCGGGCCGCGACGCGGACGGCGCGACGGTGGCGCTGCCGGGCGGCGGGACGGTGGCCGGGATCGCCACCGCGGCCGCGCCGGCGGCCGGCACCGCCGTCGTGGTCGGCGTGCGTCCCGAGCACCTCGTGCTCGCCGGCGGTGGCGCGGAAGCGCCTCTTGCGCTGACGATCCGGCAGCTCGAGCAATTGGGCGCGCACACGCTGCTGCACGGGACCGTCGCGGACGGGGCGACACGGCTGACCGTGCACGTGAGCGGCCAGGCCGCCGTGCGCGTCGGGGACACGGTGGGCGTCGCCGTCGCTCCCGGCCACGCGCAACTGTTCGCCGCCGACGACGCGGGTCTCGCGCTGTAGCACGATGCGTCCGCTGCGCGACGCGCGACTGGTCGAAGCCGCCGGCGGCCGTGCCCTGTTCGAGCTCGAAGGCGGCTGGCGCTGCGAGCTGTCGATGCCGGCGCGCGGTCTCGGCCGGCTGCTGTGGCTGCCTCCCGACGGCCTGCGCGAGCCGCGCACGTGGGCGATCACTCCGCGTCCGGACACCGACGTGCCGTGGGAAGGCAGGCCGCGCACCGGGCTGTTCGCCGCAAGCGTCGCCGACGTGGCCGTCGGCGCCGGCGACGTGACGGTCGTGTCGGCCGCGCTGCGCGCGCACGTGCGGCTCGCGCCGTTCGGCGTCACGTGGCAGCAGCCGCAGGCCGGCGGCTGGACGACGTTCGCCGCCGACCGGCCGACCTACGCGTACGCGACCGCGCAGCGCAGCTCGCGCATCGTGCACACGATGACGCGCGACGCGCACGACCAGTACTTCGGACTGGGCGACAAGACGGGCCCGCTCGACAAGCACGGCCGGCGGCTGCGCACGCTGCAGCTCGACGCGCTCGGCTACAACGGCGAGTCGAGCGACCCGCTGTACAAGCACTGGCCGTTCTTCCTCGGACGGCGGCGCGACAGCGGGCTCGCCTACGGCGTCTACTACGACACGCTGTCCGAGGCGACGTTCGACTTCGGCCAGGAGTTCGACAACTACCACGGCTTCTACCGGACGACCGACGTCGCCGACGGCGATCTCGACGTGTACGTGATCGCCGGGCCCGACCTGCCGGCCGCGCTGTCCCGGTTCGTGCGCCTCGTCGGCGGGACGGCGCTGCCGCCGCGCTGGACGCTCGGCTTCGCCAACACGGCGATGGGCCTCGTCGACGCGCCGGACGCGCAGGCGCAGCTCGCGCGCTTCCTCGCGCGCGCGCGCGCGGAGCGCATCCCGCTGTCGGCCTTCCACTTCGGCTCCGGCTACACGAGCCGCGGCAAGCGCCGTTACGTGTTCACGTGGAACCGCGACAAGTTCCCCGATCCGCGGGCCGCGACGGCAGCCTTCCGTGCCGAGGGCGTCCGGCTGGTCGCCAACTTGAAGCCGTGCCTGCTCGACGACCACCCGGCGTTCGCGGACGTGCGCGCGCAGCGCGCGTTCGTCGGCGACGCCGAAGGCCGGCCGTGCCTCGACCAGTTCTGGGACGGCTGGGGCGCGCACGTCGACTTCACGCACCCGGCCGGCATCGCGTGGTGGCAGCGCGGGCTCACCGGGCAGGTTCTCGACTACGGGATCGACGCCGCGTGGAACGACAACAACGAGTACGAGATCTGGGCCGAGGACGGCCGTTCGCACGGCTTCGGAACGCCGATCCCGATCGCGCGCTCGCGGCCGCTGCACGCGCTGCTGATGACGCGCGCGAGCTTCGAGGCGCAGGCGGCGCGCGCGCCCGGCGCGCGCGTCTACACGGTGACGCGCGCCGGCGCGCCCGGCATCGCGCGCTACGCGCAGACGTGGAGCGGCGACAACACGACGAGCTGGCACACGTTGCGGTGGAACCAGCGGATGGCGCTGACGATGGGCCTGTCCGGCATGTTCAACGTCGGCCACGACGTCGGCGGCTTCGCGGGGCCCGCGCCCGACGCCGAGCTGCTCGTGCGCTGGATGCAGGCGTGCGCGCTCAATCCGCGCTGCATCATGAACTCGTGGAAGGCCGACGGCAGCGTCAACACGCCGTGGCTGCATCCGGAAGTCACGGACCTGACGCGCGCGGCGATCGAGTTGCGGCTGGCGCTGGTGCCGTACCTGTACGCGTGCCTGCACGACGCGGTGGCGCACGCGCGGCCGGTGCTGCGGCCGACGTTCTGGGAATTTCCCGGCGATCCCCGGTGCTGGGACGACGGCGACGAGATGCTGGTCGGCGCCGACCTGCTGGTGGCGCCGGTGTTCGCGCCCGGGGCGACGACGCGCACGCTGTACCTGCCGCGCGACGACGCGACGCCCGGCTGGCGCTGCTTCCACACCGGCGCCTGGTACGACGGCGGGACGTCCGTCACCGTCGACGCGGCGCTCGACCGCCTGCCGCTGTTCGTGCGCGCCGGCGCGGCGATTCCGACGACGGACGCCGCCGACGGTCGCAACCGCACGGAGGAACCGACGCGCGCGCTGCGGCTGTTTCCGCCGCCGCCGGCCGGGCCTTCGCCGCGTGCGCGCACCAGCGCGTGGATCGAGGACGACGGCGAGACCGAGCGCTGGAAGGAAGGCGAACTCCTACGCATCCGCGCGACGCTCACGGCCGGGCCCGACCGGCTGCGGCTCGCGCTCGCCCGCGACGGCGTCTTCCCGCTGCCGTTCCCGCGCCTGCGCGTCGTCCTGCCGCCCGGCGAGTCCCGCGACCTCGACATCGACGTCGGCGCGCTCGGGGTGCCGGTTGTCCGCTGACGACGCGCGGCGCCGTCTGTTCGGACTGCTGGGCGAACTGCCCGCGCGCAACCGCGTGCCGGAGGGCCGGCGGGTCGCCGTTGCCGGGAACGGCGACGCCGTCGTCGAACGCTGGTCGCTCGGGCTCGACGGCGACGCCGTGCCGACGTTGATCGTCGCGCCGCCGGCGCCGCGCGCCGTCGTCCTCTACTGCCACGCGCACGGCCACCGGTTCGACGTCGGCAAGGACGAGCTCGTCGCCGGGCGGCCGGCGCTCGCGTCTCCGCCGTATGGAGCGGCGCTCGTGGCGCGGGGCGTGGCGGCGCTCGCGATCGACCACCTGGGCTTCGGCGAACGGGCGGCGGTGAGCGAGCGCCTGCTCAACAAGCGGCTGCTCTGGCACGGGCGCACGCTGTGGGGGAGGCGCGTCGCCGACGCGCTGGCCGCGTTCGACTGGCTTGCGCACGAGCCGCGCTTCGCGGCGCTGCCGGTCGTGGCGCTCGGCGTGTCGATGGGCGGCACGCTCGCGTGGTGGACGGCGGCGCTGGAGCCGCGGATCGCCGCGTGCGTCGACCTGTGCTGCCTCGCCGAGTACGACGCCCTCGAGGCCGCGGGTGCCGACGACCTGCACGCCGAGTACTTCTTCGTCCCCGGCCTGCGCAAGCACTTCACGGCCGGCGGAATCAATGCGCTGATCGCGCCGCGGCCGCACCTCTCGTGCGTCGGCGCCGACGATCCGCTGACGCCGGCGCCGGGCGTGGCGGCGATCGACCGGACGCTGCGCGCCGCATACGCGGAGGCCGGCGCGCCGGGCGCGTGGCAGCAGCGCGTCTTCCCCTGCGGGCACGTCGAGACCCCGGCGATGCGCGCCGCCGCGCTCGACTTCGTCGACCACGTCGCGCACGGCCCGGACGCACGCGCGTAGCATCGGGCCCATGGTGCAGCCGCCCACCCCGCTCGACGTCGCGAACGCGGTCTTCCGCAACGTCGTGCCGCTCGCCGGCATCCTGTTCCTCGGCTGGTCCGCGCCGGTCGTCCTCACGCTCTACTTCGCCGACACGCTGTTCGCGATCGCCGTCATCTTCGCCGGCCTGATGCGCCACTTCATGCCGCCGCCGAAGGACGACGGCCGGGCGGCGCGCGCGAACGCCGAGGCGGGCTACATCGGTGCGGCGCTGTTCCTCGTCGCGTTCTTCGCGGTGCCGCTCGGCATCCCGCTGATCTTCATGCTCGCCGGAAGCGACGTGACGGTGCGCTCGCTCTTCGCCGACCAGAACTTCCGCATCGGGCTCGTGCTGCAGGCGATCGCCGCGTTCTGGTCGGGCCGGGCGCTGTACGCCGCGCTCAAGGTGCGCACGCCCGAGGAGCTGCGCGTCAAGCGCCGTTTCGCGCTGGTGCTGCTGCGCTGGGTGGTCGTCATCATGTCGGTGCACGTCGGGCTGTCGTGGATCTTCGGCAGCTACGCGCCGATCTTCTTCGTCGCCGTGTACACGGCGGCAACGATCGTCGTCGAAGTCGCGCCGGACCGGTTCCTGCGCGCGTTCACGCAGGATCCCGACCTCGTCGACCCGCCACCCGGCGGACCGACGCCGCCGCACGCGCGGCCGCTGCCTTCGTCGCGGCCGCGGCAGGACCCGCCGTCCCCGCCGCAGCCCGGTGCGAAGTCGTTCCCGGCGCGCTGGCGGCGCAAGCACAAGCACGATCGTTAGCTTCCCCCGCAGCGCGCACTTCCGCGCCCTCAGGCGTCCGCAGGTTCCGTCGCGCCAGGCTCGACCTCCGCCAGCGCCTCCTCGAGCAGCTCGGGGCCCGCATCCTTGAGCCGCGCGGCATCCGACAGGATCTGCCGGAAGCGCCGGCCGCCCGGCATGCCGTGGTACAGGCCCAGCATGTGCCGCGCGATCGAGCGCAGCGGCACGCCGCGCGCGCGCTGCGCGGCCGCATACGGCAACATTGCGCGCAGCACGTCCGCGCGGGTCGGCGGACGCGCGGCGTCGCCGAAGAGCCGCCAGTCGACGGGCGCCAGCACCATCGGGTCGTGGTAGGCGGCCCGGCCGAGCATGACGCCGTCGACGAGCTCCAGCTCGCGCTCGATCGCCGGCCACGCGGTGAGGCCGCCGTTGAGCACGATCGTCAGCGTTGGAAAGTCGCGCTTCAACCGGTGCACGACCTCGTAGCGCAGCCGCGGCACCTCGCGGTTCTCCTTCGGCGACAGGCCCTTCAGCACGGCGTTGCGCGCGTGTACGACGAAGACGCCGCAGCCCGCGTCCGCCACGGCGCCGACGAAGTCGCGGACGAAGCCGTAGTCCTCGCTCGCGTCGAGCCCGATCCGGTGCTTGACGGTGACCGGCACCGACACCGCGTCGCGCATCGCGCGCACGCAGTCCGCGACGAGCGCGGGCTCGGCCATCAGGCACGCGCCGAAGCTGCCGGTCTGCACGCGCTCGGACGGGCAGCCGCAGTTCAGGTTCACCTCGTCGTAGCCCCAGCGCTCGCCGAGCCGCGCCGCGTGCGCGAGCGACGCCGGATCGCTGCCGCCCAGCTGCAGCGCGACCGGGTGCTCGGACGGATCGAAGTCGAGATGGCGCGGCACGTCGCCGTGCACCAGCGCCGGCGCCGTCACCATTTCCGTGTAGAGGCGGGCGCGGCGCGAGATCCGGCGCAGGAAGAACCGGCAATGGCGGTCCGTCCAGTCCATCATCGGGGCCGTGCAGAAGCGGTGGGAAAGCGGATCCATGGCGTCGACGCCGCGGGCGTCGTTTCGCTGCAGTCGGGGCCGGCCCATTGTATCCGGCGCCCGGGCTCGTCCGGCGGGGCCGCGCTACGCGCGTACCGGGCACCCGTGCCGCCGCGGGTTGACCTGCGTCAGGCCGGGCGCGCGAACGGGCGTGCTAGCATCGGCCGACGTCGCCGACGCGCGTGCGCCGCCGCGCGATCTGCCCGCACCCCCGCGCCCGTGAACTACAGGTCCACTTCGGCATCCGCCACTCGCTACGCGCCGGTCGCGGCGCGCGCGCGGCGCTTCTCGTTCACCGGCGACGAATGGCTGCGGCTCGCCGGCTTCTACGCGTGCATCGTCGCGCTGCACGTCGCCGGTTGGGGCCTCTACCTCTACTACTCAACCGGTCATCCGGCGCTGATCGGGCTGGGCTTCGTCGCGTACATGTTCGGACTGCGCCACGCGTTCGACGCCGACCACATCGCGGCCGTCGACGACACGGTCCGCTTCATGCTGCAGAAGGGCCGGAAGCCGCTCGGGATCGGCTTCTTCTTCTCGCTCGGCCACTCGACGGTCGTGCTCGTCCTCGCGGTGGCCGTCGCCTTTGCGGCGGACTGGGTCAAGCGCGGGCTGCCGATGCTGAAGGACGCGGGCAGCCTGGTCGGCGCCACGGTGTCCGGCACGTTCCTGCTCGCAATCGCCGTGCTGAACTTCGTCGTGCTGCTCGGGCTCCTCGAGGTCTGGGGCATGGCGCGCACGGGCGCGCACAGCCACGATCACCTGGAGGAACTGCTCGCGAAGCGCGGCCTCCTGAACCGCCTCTTCGGCGGCCGCTTCGCGCGCGTGATGAACCACAGCTGGCAGATGTATCCGCTGGGACTGCTGTTCGGGCTCGGCTTCGACACGGCCTCCGAGATCGGCCTGTTGGCGATGACCGCGGGCGCCTCCGCCGGCAACCTGCCGCTCGCGGCGATCCTGTGCCTGCCGATCCTGTTCGCGGCCGGCATGACGGCGATGGACACGACCGACGGCGTGCTGATGGTGAAGGCGTACGACTGGGCGTTCGTCAACCCGCTGCGCAAGATCTACTACAACGTGACGATCACGAGCCTCTCCGTGGGCGTGGCGCTCGTCATCGGCATCGTCCAGCTGCTGCAGGTGGCCATCGGCGTCGGCCACCTCACCGGGCCGTTCTTCGACTTCGTGGGCGGCCTCGAATTCGGCACGCTGGGCTACGTCATCGTCGGCGTGTTCGTCGGCGGCTGGGTGCTGTCGGTCGTGCTGTGGAAGGTCGCCCGCCTCGACGAGCGCCACGGGACGCCGCACGCGCACGTGCACCGGCACGCGCACGACGGGCGCGAGCACTCGCACCGGCACTTCCACCCTTAGGGGTCAGAGCCGTAACGCATTCGGGGTCGGAGCCGCAACGCATTCGGGTTCGGAGCCGCAACGCATTCGGGTTCGGAGCCGCAACGCATTCGGGTTCGGAGCCGCAACGCATTCGGGGTCGGAGCCGCAACGCATTCGGGGTCGGAGCCGCAACGCATTCGGGGTCGGAGCCGCAACGCATTCGGGGTCGGAGCCGCAAGGAACGAACGCTGGCGTGCCGATCCGCCGTAACGCTTCCGTTCCTTGTGGCTCTGATCCCGATGGCGCAGGCGCGCGCATCCACTGCGCTGAGGGTCAGAGCTGCAAGTGGCATGCGTTCGCCGGTGGCAACGGGATCAGAGCCGTAAGGAACGGCGATGACGCCGCCTGTGAGCACACCAGCGCTTGTTCCTTACGGCTCTGACCCCTGCGGGCCTCTACGGCTCTGACCCCTGGCGTCTGCGCTGGAGCCGTAACGCGTTCGGGGTCGGAGCCGCAAG
Source organism: Casimicrobiaceae bacterium (assembly GCA_041911995.1). Classification (GTDB taxonomy): domain Bacteria; phylum Pseudomonadota; class Gammaproteobacteria; order Burkholderiales; family Casimicrobiaceae; genus VBCG01. The sequence goes on from JAYRNW010000338.1 coordinate 10,281, forward strand.
GAACGAACGCCGGCGTGCCGATTCGCCGCAACGCTTCCGTTCCTTGTGGCTCTGATCCCGATGGCGCAGGCGCGCGCATCGGTGGCAACGGGGTCTGGCAACGGGGTCAGAGCCGTAAGGAACGGCAACGTCGCCGCCTGCCGGCACGCGGGCGCTCGTTCCTTACGGCTCTGACCCCTGGCGTCGCACAGCCTGTTACGGCTCTGACCCCTGGGTTCGAACCTTGGCGTCTAGTCCCCGCCCCACCCCTTGCCGCGCTGCGCGCCGGCGTCGGCGACCGCCACCGCGGTCATGTTGACGATGCGGCGCACCGTCGACGACGGCGTCATGATGTGCACGGGCATCGCGGCGCCGAGCAGGATGCCGCCGACGGTGATGCCGCCGCCAGCCGTCACGCGCAGCGCGTTGTACGTGATGTTGGCGGCGTCGATGTTGGGCATCACCAGCAGGTTGGCGTCCGTCGTCAGCCGCGAGTCGGCGAACTCCTGGTTCCGGATGCCGCGCGACAGCGCCGAGTCGGCGCGCATCTCGCCGTCCACCGCAAGCGTCGGCGCGCGCTCGAAGACGATCTGCAGCGCGTCGCGCATCTTCTGCGCCGACGGCGAGTCCGAGCTGCCGAAGTTCGAGTGCGACACCAGCGCGACGGAAGGCTTGATGCCGAAGCGCTGCACCTCCTCGGCGGCGAGCAGCGTCATCTCCGCGACCTCCTCGGCCGTGGGGTCGACGTTGACGTGCGTGTCGCAGACGAAGAGCTGGCGTCCGGGCAGGATCAGCAGCTGCATGACGCCCAGCGTCTTCACGCCCTCGCGCAGGCCGATGACGTTGCGCACGAACCGCAGGTGGTCGGGCGAGTTGCTGCCGGTGCCGCACAGCATGGCGTCCGCGTCGCCGCGGCGCATCAGCAGCGCCGCGACCAGCGTCGGCCGCGTGCGCACGTGCTCCTGCGCCTGCTGCCGCGTGACGCCCTTGCGCCGCGTCAGGCCGTGGTACTCGGTCCAGCAGTCGCGGTAGCGCGGGTCGTCCAGGATGTTGACGCCGTCGCAGTCGCCGCCCAGCGTGATGCGCAGCCCCAGCTTCTGGATGCGGCTCGCGATGACGTCGGTGCGGCCGACGAGCACCGGGCGCGCGAGCCCCTCGTCGACCGCGGCCTGCGCGGCGCGGAGCACGCGCTCGTCCTCGCCCTCCGCGAAGATGACGCGCTTGGGCGCGCGCTTGGCCGCCGCGAACACCGGCGCCATCGTCGCGCCGGACTCGTAGACGAAGCGCGACAGCTGCTCGCGGTACTTGTCGAAGTCGGCGATCGGCCGCGTCGCCACGCCGCTTTCCATCGCCGCCTTCGCGACCGCCGGCGCCATGCTGGTGATGAGCCGCGGGTCGAACGCGCGCGGGATGAGGTAGTCGGGCCCGAACGGCGGCGTGGCCTCGCCGTAGGCCAGCGCCACGATGTCCGAGGGCTCCGCGCGCGCGAGCTCGGCCAGCGCGCGCGTCGCCGCGAGCTTCATCTCCTCGTTGATCTTGGTGGCGCCGCAGTCGAGCGCGCCGCGGAACATGAACGGGAAGCACAGCGAGTTGTTGACCTGGTTCGGGTAGTCGGAGCGGCCGGTGCCGACGAGGCAGTCGGGCCGCACCTCCTTCGCGAGCTCGGGCCGGATCTCGGGCTCCGGGTTCGCCATCGCGAGGATGATCGGCCGGTCGGCCATCGTCTTCACCATGTCCGGCGTGAGGATGCCGCCGGTCGACAGGCCGAGGAACACGTCGCAGCCGCCGATCACGTCGGCGAGCGTCTTCGCGTCGGTGTCCTGCGCGTAGCGCGCCTTGTCGGCGTCGAGCTTGCCGCCGCGGCGCGTGCTGACCACGCCCTTGCTGTCGAGGATCGTGATGTTCTTCCGGTCGAGGCCGAGGCTCACCTGCAGGTCGAGGCACGCGATCGCCGCGGCGCCCGCGCCCGAGCAGACGAGCTTCACCTTCGCGATGTCCTTGCCGACGATCTTGAGGCCGTTCAGCACGGCGGCCGCGGCGACGATCGCCGTGCCGTGCTGGTCGTCGTGGAACACCGGGATCTTCATGCGCTCGCGCAGCTTCTTCTCGATGTAGAAGCACTCGGGCGCCTTGATGTCCTCGAGGTTGATGCCGCCGAACGTCGGCTCCAGAGCGGCGACGACCTCGACGATCTTGTCCGGGTCCGACTCGCCGATCTCGATGTCGAACACGTCGATGCCGGCGAACTTCTTGAAGAGGCAGCCCTTGCCCTCCATCACCGGCTTGCCGGCCAGCGCGCCGATGTTGCCCAAGCCCAGCACCGCCGACCCGTTGGTGATGACGGCGACGAGGTTCCCCCGTGCCGTGTAGCGCGCGGCGAGCGACGGGTCGTGCTGGATCGCCGTGCACGCGTACGCCACGCCCGGCGAGTACGCGAGCGACAGGTCGCGCTGGTTGGCGAGCGTCTTGGTGGGCGCGATCGAAATCTTGCCCGGCGTCGGAAACTCGTGGTACTCGAGCGCATCCTTGCGCAGTTGCTCTTCACCCATGGTGCCTTCCTCCTCCCGTTTCTTCGTCGCGGCCGTCAGAGCCGGTGCGTACGGTCCGCGCTCCCGCAATACGGCCACACGATACCATCGCCCGCGAGCGCCAGCACCTTGAAGAGCTCCCCCATTTCCGTGGGCGAGAGCAGCCGCTGCACGGCGGACGCCTCGCGCACGTAGGCGGGCGTGGCCGGATCCCCGCACTCGCGCAGCCGGTCGAGGATGCCGGCGCCGACCAGGAACGCGGCGAGCGGCCCGTAGCCGGCGACCGTCAGCCCGCCGCGCTCCCCCGCCAGCGCCGCGGCGGTGAAATCGACGTGCGCCGTCAGGTCGGTCAGCCCGGGCCACAGGAACGGGTCCGCGTGCGCGCGGTGCCGGTAGTGCGCGTAGAGCGTCCCTTCGCTGCGGTCCGGGTGGTAATACTCGCGCTGCGGGAAGCCGTAGTCGATCACGACGAGCGCGCCGCCGGTCATGCGCCGCGCGACGTCCTCCACCAGCGCCTCCGCGGCCGGGTTCAACTCGCTCGCATAATCGACCCCCGGCGGAAAGCGCGCCTCGGCGAGCGCGCGCAGCGCCGCGTCGGCGAGCGGCCGCTCGTCCCAGCAAAGCGCGCCGTTCCACGCGACGCCGCGCTCGAGCCACGCGCCGCCGCGGCGCGCGATCACGTGCGGCGGCACGGCGTCGAGCACCTCGTTCATCAGCACGACGCCGTCGATCGCGGACGGCGGCGCTGCGATCCACTCGACGCGCGCCGCGTGCAACGGCGCGCGCTGCTCGAGCGTGGCGCGCTGCCGCGCCGCCAGGTCCGGGCTCAGGTCGAGGATCCGGTAGCGCGCCGGCAGCGCGTCCATGGCGGCGAGCGCGAGCAGCAGGTCCGCGGCGAGCGCGCCGGTGCCGGCGCCGAACTCGACGATCTCGCGTGCGCCCGTCGCCGCCAGGACCGCGGCCACCGGCGCCGCGAGCGCGCGCGCGAAGAGCGGCGTCATCTCCGGCGCGGTCGTGAAGTCGCCGTCGGCGCCGAACTTGCGCGTGCCCGCGACGTAGTAGCCCAGCCCCGGCGCGTAGAGCACCTGCTGCATGTAGCGGGGGAACGGGATCCAGCCGCCGGCGGCCGCGATGTCGGCGCGCACGGCCGCGAGCACGCGCGCGCTGTGCGCGCGCGCGGCGGGATCCGGCTCGGGGAGCGTGACGGGCGGGCTCGATCGCACGCGGCGGGTCGATATGCTAGATTGCTTCGAGTCTAACGCCGGAGCGTGCGGTGCAGGGAAAAGTCGTGTTGATCACCGGCGGCGCGAAGCGGGTCGGCGCGGCGATCTGCCGGCGCCTGCACGCGGCGGGGGCCAGCCTCATGCTGCACTACCGGTCCTCCGCCGGCGAGGCGCGGCTCCTGTCCGCCGAGCTGAACCACGTGCGCGCCGGCTCGGTCGCGCTGATCCAGGCGGACCTGCTCGACGTCTCGAAGCTGCCGTCGCTCGTCACCGAGACCGTGAACACGTTCGGCCGGCTCGACGGCCTCGTCAACAACGCGTCGTCGTTCTTCGCGACCCCGCTGGGCGAGATCACGGTCGAGCAGTTCGACGACCTGGTCGGCACCAACCTCAAGGCGCCGCTGTTCCTCGCGCAGGCCGCGGCGGCGGCGCTGCGGCGCGCGCAGGGCGCGATCGTCAACATCGCCGACATCCACGCCGAGCGCCCGCTCAAGAACTACGTCGTGTACTCGGTGGCCAAGGCCGGGCTCGTCGGCCTCACGCGCTCGCTCGCGCGCGAACTGGCGCCCGAGGTCCGCGTCAACGCCGTGGCGCCCGGGCCGGTGCTCTGGCCCGAGGACGGCTCGTTCGACGAGCTGTCGCGGCAGCGGATCATCTCGCACACGCCGCTGAAGCACGAGGGCGCGCCCGAGGACATCGCGGCCGCCGTCCACTTCCTGCTCTCCGACGCCCGCTACGTGACCGGCGAGACGATCAGCGTCGACGGCGGCCGGCACATCGCGATCTGACGGCCGTCGCCGCGCGCGACCGGCTGTCGCGGCCCGCGTCAGCCGCGCAGCGCCGCGACGCGCTGCGCGATGGCTTCGAGATAGGGATCGACGATGCCGTGCGTGACGAGCGCCACGCGCGTGCGCTCGAGGTAGTCGAGCGACGAGCCGAACGCGCCGGCGGCGCTCGCGATGATGCGCGCTTCCTCGGCCAGCGGCAGCCGGCCCGCGTACTGCGGGTGGTCGTGGCGCACGGTGAACGCGAGCGCCGTCAACCGGTGCTCGCCCGCCTGCACGCGGACCCACTTCGGCCGGTACGAGCCGACGACCATCTCGCGCCGCCACAGCAGGTGCAATTCGTCGATCGCGAGCGGCGCGGGGAGGCGGTACGCCACGCCCGTGCACGCGCCGCCGCGGTCGAGCCCCAGCACCAGCCCCGGCGCGTCGGGCTTGCCGCGCGACGCCATCGAGTAGAGGCAGAAGCGCCGGTGCAGGCCGCGCAGCACGGCGGGCTTCGCGTCGACGAACGGAAACAGCGGGTTCCACAGCAGCGAGCCGTACGCGAACACCCACCAGCCGGCGCCCTTCGGCTTCGCGGCGAGTGTGGCCGTCAGCGACTCGGAGAGCTGGAAGTCGTCGAGCGCGCATCCCTTCTCGCCGATCGCCGCGACGTAGAGCGCGCGCATGCGCCCCGACTCGAGGTCGGCGCGGCACAGCGTGTCGCGGTCAATCTTCGGCGGTCGGGTCACGGGCGATCCGGGCGACGTCGACGTTGGCCTGCCGCCGCTTCGCGCGCGTCGTCTTGCCGTGCGGGCCGCCCTTGCCGAGCAGCGGCGAGCGCGCGACCGGATTGCGCATCCGCGGCGGCGCCGGAGGGGCGTGGCGCTTCGCGCGTTTCATGGGGCGCTCGCTCGCGGATCGACCCGGCTACACCAGCCCGCGGAACGGCAGCTCGCGCTCGCACCACGCGGCCACCGCGAGCAGCCGGTCGTCGCGGCCCTGCGGCGCGGCGAGCTGCAGCCCGATCGGCAGCGCGCCCTGCATGCCGGCCGGCAGCGTCAGCGCCGGGAAGCCGACGAACGACCACAGCGTGCAGCACGACGGGTCGCCGGTCGTCGCCAATCCGCGCGGCGCGGGCCCGGGTGCTGCCGGCGCGAGCACGGCGTCGAAGCCGTCGAGCCAGTGCGTGAAGTATCCGACGGCGCGCTCGCGCGCGGCCATCGCGGCGTCGTAGCTCGCCCGGTCGATCGCACGGCCTTCGTCGAGCGCCGCGTTGAGCGCCGGCGTGAGCCGCACGCGCTCGCGCGCCTGGAGGTCGCCCAGCGCGCGCGCGCCCTCGTAGAGCATGATGGTGCGCAGCATCCGGTTGGCCTCGCGCCACGGCGGCTCGATCGCGACGGGCACGACCTCGGCGTGGCCGGCGAGCCGCGCGACCGCGGCGGCGAGAACGGCGCTCGCCGCGTGCTCGTGCTGCGTCCACGGGAACTCGGCGACGAACGCGAGGCGCGGCGGCTTCGCGAGCGGCCGGATCGCGGGCGCGATCGCGCCCGGTTCGGCGAGGACGCTCGCGAGGCAGCCCGCGTCCGCGACGCTGCGCGCGAACGTCCCGACGGTGTCGAAGCGCGCGGAGAACGGGCAGACGCCGGCCATCGGGATCACGTCGACGGTCGGCTTGAAGCCGACGACGCCGCAATACGCGGCCGGCCGCACGACCGAGCCGTTGGTCTGCGTGCCGATGGCGACGGCGACGTGGCCGGCGGCCACCGCGGCCGCGGAGCCCGACGACGACCCGCCCGGCGAGTGCTCCGGGTCCCACGGGTTGCGCGTCTTGCCGGGGTCCATGAACGCGAACGGCGTGGTCACCGTCTTGCCGAACACGTAGCCGCCGGCCGCGCGCAGCCGCGCCACGCAACTCGCGTCCGCATCGGGCCGGTGGCCGGCGTAGACGGCCGAGCCCATCGTCGTCGGCAGGTCGCGCGTCGCGATGATGTCCTTCACCCCCACGCCGATGCCGGCGAGCGGCCCCGTCCCGCGCGCGTCGTCGCAGCGCCGCGCCTCCGCGCGCACGTGCGCGGGATCGAGCGTCTCCCACGCGGCGATCGCGGCGTCGGTCGCGGCGATGCGCGCGAGCTGCGCCTCGGCCAGCGCGTGCGCCGTCAGGCGGCCCGCGGCCATCGCCGCGCGGGCCTCCAGCATCGTGAGCGCGTGCGGCGAGGCTTCCGTCGTCATCGTTCGACTCCCGTGGCTTCGACGTGCACAAGCGGCGCCGGCGCGCCGCGAACGCGCGGCGCGTCGGCAAGAAAGAGCTGCTGCAGGTCGTTCAGGAACCGGCGGCCGAGCGCCGTAGGCTTCAACACGGCCGGGTCCGCGTCGAGCAGCCCGCGCTCGACCGCGCGCGCCAGCGGCCGCGCGACGAGCGACAGCGGGTAGCCGGTGCGCTCGGCGAAGAGCGCGGACGGCACGCCGTCGGTCAACCGCAGCGCGTTCAGCATGAACTCGAATCCCACGTCGGTGCGCGCGACCACCGCTTCCTCGAGCAGCGGCCGGCCCGCGGCCACGCCTTCCAGGTACTGCTTCGGCTGCTTGAAGCGCAACTGCCGGACGATCCGGTCCGCGGACGAGAGCTTGCTGTGCGCGCCCGCGCCGATGCCGAGGTAGTCGCCGAAGCGCCAGTAGTTGAGATTGTGCGCGCACTGGCGGCCCACCTTCGCGTGCGCCGACGTCTCGTAGTGCGCGTACCCGGCGCCGTCCAGCGCCTCGTGCACGGCGTCCTCGATGTCGGCGGTCGCGTCCTCGTCGGGCAGCGGCGGCGGCGCGGCGTGGAACCGCGTGTTGGGCTCGATCGTCAGGTGGTAGAACGACAGGTGCGGCGGCGCGAACGCGAGCGCCGCGGCGACGTCGGCGCGCGCCTGCCCCGGCGTCTGCCCGGGGAGCGCGTACATGAGGTCGAGGTTGACGTTGTCGAAGATCGTCAGCGCGGCCTCGGCGGCGCGGCGCGCCTCGTCGGCGTCGTGCACGCGGCCGAGCGCCTGCAGCTGCGCGCCGTCGAAGCTCTGGATGCCGAGCGACAGCCGGTTCACGCCGGCCGCGAAGTAGCCGGCGAACTTCCGTCGCTCGAACGTGCCCGGGTTGGCTTCCAGCGTGACCTCGGCGCCGGGCGCGACCGGCACGCGCGCGCGGATGCCGGCCAGCAGCCGGTCGATCGCCGCCGCCGAGAACAGGCTCGGCGTGCCGCCGCCGACGAACACGCTGCCGACGCGGCGCCCCCACACGGCGGGCAGCGCGAATTCGAGATCGGCGAGCAGCGCGTCGACGTACGCGTCCTCGGGCACGTCGCCGCGCGCCTCGTGCGAGTTGAAGTCGCAGTACGGGCACTTGCGCACGCACCACGGGACGTGCACGTAGAGCGCGAGCGGCGGCAGCGCGGCGAAGCGCGGCCCCGCGAGGCCCGCGGTGGAAGCGGCGGTTCCGCGCGCACCGCTCACGGCGCCTCCTTCGCTTCGGCAATCTTGGCGAGCAGCGCCTGCATCGCGCGGCCGCGGTGCGACAGCTCGTTCTTGCGCGCGAGCGGCAGCTCGGCGGCGGTCATGCCGGTGGCCGCGTCGACGAAGTGCGGGTCGTAGCCGAAGCCGCCGTCGCCACGCGGCGTGTCGACGATCGTGCCGTGCCACACGCCGTCGGCGATCAGCGGCTCGGGGTCGGCCGCGTGGCGGACGAGCACCAGCACGCAGTAGTAGTGCGCGCGCCGGTCGGCGACGCCGGCGAGCGCGGCGACGAGCTTCGCGTTGTTGCGCGCCTCCGACTTCGGCTCCCCGGCGTAGCGCGCCGACTGCACGCCGGGTCCGCCGGCGAGCGCCGCCACGCACACGCCGGAGTCGTCGGCGAGCGCCGGCAGCTTCGCCTGCGCGCTCGCGTGGCGCGCCTTGGCGAGCGCGTTCTCGACGAACGTCGCGTGCGGCTCGTCGGCCTCGGTGATCGCGAGCTCGGACTGCGGCACGACGGTAATCCCGAGCGGCGCCAGCAGCCGGCGGAACTCGCGCAGCTTGCCCTCGTTGTTCGACGCGAGGACGAGGCGGTCGATCATTCAGCGTGCGGCGAGCGCCGCCTTCTGCGCCGCGATCAGCGCGCGGATGCCCGCGGCGGCGAGCTCGACCAGGCCGTCCATCTCGGCGCGCGAGAACGGCGCGCCTTCCGCCGTGCCCTGCACCTCGACGAAGCCGCCGCCTTCCGTCATCACGACGTTCATGTCGGTGTCGCAGCCGGAGTCCTCGCCATAGTCGAGGTCGAGCACCGGCGTGCCGCCGACGATGCCGACCGACACGGCGGCGACGAACTCGCGCAGCGGCGCGCCGGTCACGAGCCCGCGCGCGCGGCACCACGCCACGGCGTCGGCGACCGCGACGCACGCACCGGTGATCGACGCGCAGCGCGTGCCGCCGTCGGCCTGCAGCACGTCGCAGTCGACCTTGAGCGTGCGCTCGCCGAGCGCCGTGAGGTCGGTCACGGCGCGCAAGCTGCGCCCGATCAGCCGCTGGATCTCCTGCGTGCGCCCGGACTGGCGGCCGTCGGCGGCCTCGCGCTTAATCCGCGTGTTCGTCGCGCGCGGCAGCATGCCGTACTCGGCGGTGAGCCAGCCCTGCCCCTTGCCCTTGAGGAACCCCGGCACGCCCTCCTCGACGCTCACCGTGCACAGGACACGCGTATCGCCCATCTCGACCAGCACCGAGCCTTCGGCGTGGCGCGTGTAGCCGCGCGTGATGCGCACGGCGCGCAACTGGTCGGGCCGGCGGCCGTCGGGACGGGTGGACATGGCGGGAGCTCGGGGCAGGAGGGGCGTCGATTATAGCGGCGCGGCGGGGGCGAACGCGGCGGCGAGCCCCTGCGCCAGCGTCAGCGGCGGCGTCCACGCGAAGCGCGTGCGGAACGCGCTCGTGTCCGCCTCGAGCGAGCCGACGAGCCGCTCGACCGCCTCCGCGCGCCCCGCGCACGCGCCCGCGAAGCGCAGCAGCCCGGGCGGCATCGGGAACAGTCGCGCCGGCGCACCCGTCGCGCGCGCGATCGCGCGCACGAGGTCCGGGGTCGACACCGGCTCGGCGTCGGCCAGCAGGTAGGGCGTGGCGCGTCCGAGTGCCGCGGGATCGTCGGCGGCGAGCACGGCGGCGAGCGCGTCGTGCAGGTTGCCCGTGCCGAGCACGCTGCGCCGGTTCGCGATGCGCGCGAACGGCAGCGGCACGCCGGCACGCACCGCGCGCGCGAGCGCCGCGAAGTTGGCCTTGGCGCCCGGCCCATACGTCAGCGGCAGGCGCAGCATCGTCACAGCGAGGCCGGTCTCCGCGGCCACGGCGGCCAGCGCGCGCTCCGCTTCCCACTTGCTCGCGGCGTAGGCGTCGTGCGGATCCGGCGGGTCGCTTTCGCGGAACGGATGCCCCGGCAGCGTGGCCTCGCCGTTCACCTTGATCGTGCTCGCGAAGACGAAGTGCGCGACGCCCGCGGCGGCGGCGGCGCGCGCGAGCCGCTCGGTGGCCTCGGCGTTGACGCGGCGCATTGCGGCGAGCTCGGCGTCCGGATCGCCGGGGGCCCGGTGCGCGCGCGCCGCGAGGTGCACGACGTGCGTGGCCCCCGCCAGCGCACAGGCAAGCGTCCGCGCGTCGGCGGCGGCGAGATCGCCGACCGGCAGGAACTCGGCGCGCGCCGCCGTCGCGCCGTCGAGCGTGCGCACGAGGCCGCGCACGTTCCACCCCCGCGAGCGCAGGCAGCCGACGACGCCGCGCCCGACGAACCCGCCCGCGCCGGTGACGACGACCGTCGCGCGCGCGTCCATCAGAACCACTTCCAGCCGTGCAGCCGGTAGAACCGGATGCCGCTCTTCACGAACCACCAGATGTGGCGGGCGCCCTTGCGCGCCGCGCCGCCGCCGTGGTGGCCGATCTCGACGGAGGGCACGAACGCCGTCTTCGTGATGCGGTTCAGGCGCACGCTCCAGTCGTAGTCCTCGAAGTAGAGGAAGAACTTGGGGTCGAAGCCGCCGGTGCGGTCGATCGCGAAGCGCTTGACCAGCATGAACGCGCCGGACAGCGCCGGGATGCCGATCACGTCGCGCGGCGGGTCGGCGTCGACGACGTCGCGCATCTCGTAGAGGTCGAGGCGCCTGCGGAACAGCCGCCGCATCAGCGCCGGCGCGAACCCGCGCAGCAGGAGGTCGAAGATCGCCGGATAGCGCTTGCACAGGTACTCGCGGGTGCCGTCGGGGCCGTGCGCGAGCGGCGCCAGCGCGCCGACGTCGCCGCGCGTGTCGAGCCAGCGGATCGCGTTGGCGAGCGCGTCGGGGGCGAGCTCGACGTCGGGATTGAGCACGAGGTGGTAGTCGGAGCCGGTGCCGTGCAGCACGAGGTTGTGCGCGGCGCCGTAGCCGATGTTCGCGTGGCCGTGCAGGTACGTGACGTGGACGCCCGTGTCCTGGAAGCGCGAGCGGCCGAGCTCGATCACGCGCTCGGCCACCTCGCGGTCCTCGCTGTTGTCGATGAGCGCGAGGTGCACGGTCTTCGTGGCGCCGGCCTCGCGCGCCGCCGCGATCGCCAGCGCCAGCTTGCGCAGGCAGCGCTCGAGCAGCTTGAGGTCGGGACGATGCGTGACGACGCTGATCTGCAGCGAGGACGGGAGCACGGTGCGTAGCGGCGGCGGACGGCTCGCGGCAGGCGAGCCTATCGGGCGGACCGCGGCGGAGTGGTCAAGAGAATGCCTTGCGAACTGCCGTCAACCGGCGCCCCGTCGCCGGCCCTCGCCCGGCTTGGTCTCCGGACTGCCGCGTCGGGGCGCGCGGGACGACAGCGGCTTCGTGTGGTGCTCCGCGTAGGCGTCGAGCAGGCGGCGGATCATCCGCTGATACTGCGTGTGGTGCTTCGTGGCCTCCTGCTTGAAGAACTCGACGCTGCGCCTGGAAAGCGCGAGCGTGACCTTCACGCCTTCCTCGCGGAATACGAGGTCCTCGGGGGCGGGCAGGAAGTCGGTCACCACCCTGGGCCTGCCCAGGGGCTCATCGGTGTATCTGGTTTTCGCGCTCATAGATTCGTTTGCCCTTGCGCCAATAGCCGGCGCCGAAAATGCGGATGACCCCGTTACGGTAGGTGAAGCGCACGGTAAGTATGCCCCCACCGGTGTCGCCGAAGCAGAAGAACCGCTCCTCGTCCCCGCTATGGGCCGTGTCGATGGCGATGACGCGGCGCGGATCGGTAAAGGCGAACTGCGCCTGCGCGAATCCGACGCCGTGCTTGTACCGGTTCTCGCGGTCCTTGGCGGCGTTCCACTCGAAGCGCGCCTTCGCCATCCGGGCATCGTACACGAGGTCCAGACAACGTGCCATATATTCGTATGGCTTGCGGATCCTGCGCGATGCCGCCAGGAAGGCACGCATGCGCAGCTCCGTCCGCCCGCCGGCGGGCGCCGGCGTCCGCACGACGACGTCGGATAGAATCGTGGACGAGTCTTCGACGCTCGTTGCCCTTGGTGCAGCCATGACCGCTCCCACTCCGATTCCACGCTACCGCTCCGAGGCGCTGACCGCCTACGCGCACGCGCTGCTCGCCCGCGCCGGCGTGCGCGACGACATCGCGCGCGACGTCGCCGCCGTGCTCGTCGACGGCGACCTCCTCGGGCACACGACGCACGGCCTCGCGCTGCTCGCGGCGTACCTGGGCGCGATCGAGGCCGGCACGATGGCGAAGGACGGGGCGCCGGAGGTGGTCAGCTCGCGTCCGGCAGCGCAGGCGTGGGACGGGCGGCGCCTGCCCGGGCCCTGGCTGACGCTGCGGGCGTTCGACACGGCGATGGCGATGGCCGCGACGCACGGCACCGGCACCGTCGTCATCCGGCGCTCGCACCACATCGCGTGCCTCGCCGCGTACCTGAAGCGCGTCACCGATCGCGGCCTCGTTGCGCTGCTCGACTGCTCGGACCCCAACGCGTGCAGCGTCGCGCCGTTCGGCGGCGTCACGCCGGTGTTCACGCCGAATCCGATGGCGGCGGGCATCCCCACGTCCGGCGACCCGATCCTGCTCGACATCTCGGCGTCGTACACGACCAATGGCATGACCGAACGCATGTACAAGGCCGGCGCGAAGCTCGCGCACCCGTGGGTGCAGGACGCGCAGGGTAACGCGACCGACGACCCGTCGGTGCTGTTCAACACGCCGAAGGGCACGCTGCTGCCGCTGGGCGGGCTCGCTGCCGGCCACAAGGGTTATGCGCTCGCGCTGCTGATCGAATCGCTGACCGCCGGCCTCGCGGGCCACGGCCGCGCCGACCCGCCCGAGGGCTGGGGCGCGACGGTGTTCGTGCAGGTGCTCGACCCCGACGCGTTCGGCGGCCGCGCCGCGCTGCTGCGCCAGGCCGATCACATCGTTGCCGCGTGCCACGCCGCGAAGCCGCGACCGGGCGTCGAGCGCGTGCGCGTGCCGGGCGAGAACGGGATGAAGCGTTACCGCGAGCAGCAGGCGAACGGCGTCGCGCTGTTCGCGGGGATCATGCCGGCGCTGGCGCCGTGGGGGGAGAAGTTCGGCGTCGCGGCGCCCGTTGCCGTTGCCGGGGCTGCGTAACTCCGTTCGACGCATTCCTGATCGTCCATCCAATTCGACGCCGACCCCCGAAGTCCCATGTCATCCCGAGCGAAGCGAGGGATCTGCTGTCCTGCGGCGCCAGCAGGGTGCGTGAAAGCAGATCTCTGTCGCTGCGCTCCCGGCGGATGACGCAACGAGAATCTCACCAGCCTGCCCAGAAAGAGCACATGATGAAGACGTGGATCGCCCTGTCCTGCGCGCCGCTCGCGGCCGCGCTGGCGATTGCGCCCGTACCTGCGTCGTCCGCGGACGCGACGATCGTGGGAACGTGGCGGCTCGTCGCGATGACGACCCGGGACGCGGTCACCGGCGAAGAGCAGCAGACGTGGGGCGCCAACCCGATCGGCTACCTCACCTATACGCCGGCGGGGAGGATGAGCGCCATCGTCGCGAAGGCCGACCGGAAAATCGCCGCCGACTCGGCAGGCCGCGCCTCCGTCGAAGAGCAGGCCGCGCTGTTCCGGGACTCCTTCGCCTACGCCGGCCGCTACACGCTGACCGACGACGGCGTCATCCACCACGTCGAAGTCGCGGCCGACCCCACGTGGATCGGCAAGGACCAGCGACGGATCACCAAGCTCGAAGGCAACCGGCTGACCGTCACGTCGGCGGCGATCGAGAGTGCTGCTTCTGCCAATCCCCAGGTCTTCTTGTTGGTTTGGGAGCGGGTGGAGTAACGGGAGCGGCGCCGAAGGTGATCGTGACCGGCTCGGCGTCGGACTCCTCCGGGGCACGCTACGGGACGAGAGCAAGCGCCGCGGTGTGCGGGGCAGCGCTGTGCGCTGACGGCCTAGGCCGAACGGCGGATGGACGCGCGCCAGCGCCCACGGCAGCATCGGATCCAGCACTGCCGCGCTCCATCGAAACCTGTCAGTTCTGACAGTTGCGCCGGCGCGTGCCGGGCGTATCGTGCGAGCCATTCGTCCACCGCGGGAAGGCCCATGAGAGTCGCATTGGCGCAGGCGCTGGTGGTCGCGGCGGCGGTGCTGGCCGGGACCGGTTGCGACCTCTTCGCGGAGAAGGTGCACCGCGGCCGCGTGATCGACCAGGACACGGGTGAGCCCGTCGCGGGCGCGATCGTGTCCGGCCGCTACTTCGGCGGCGTCTCGTGGGGCGGGTCGAGCTGCAACCGGGCGGAGAGCACGGTGTCGGATGCGCAAGGGTGGTTCGAGCTGCCGCTCGATCCGGATGCCGGGCCGCTGTTGCTCGAGGGGTTCAAGCGGGGGTATGTGCGGGG
>JAYRNW010000339.1:0-7511 GCA_041911995.1 Casimicrobiaceae bacterium
GCCCCCTCGCCGGCGCCGCCCGCGCCCCCCCCGCGGGCCACCACCCCGCGGGGCGGCGCGCCCCCCCCCGCGCGGGCCGCGCCGGCCGCGGCGGGGCCCGCCGCCGCCGCGCCGCTGCCGCCGCGAACGAAAAAGCCCGCCGGACCCCGGCGGGCTTCTTCGTTGCGGCGCGTCCGCAGCGTCAGTCGCGGTTGAGCTTGTCGACCTGCTTCACGTAGTTGGTCATCGCGTCGTCGCGGGTCATGCCCTTCAGCTTGGACCAGGCGTCGTACTTCGCGCCGCCCACGAAGTCGAAGCCGCCGGGCCGGTCGCCCTTCACGTCCCCGTCGGTCGCCTGCTTGGCCGCCTTCGCGGGGGGAGCCGCCTTCACGACGCGCGCGCGCTTGCCGGCCCGCGCGACCTTGACCTTCGGCGTGACGCCAGTGGCCTTGATGAGCTCGTTCACGGCTTCCGACAGCGCGTTGACGCGGTCGGTCAGGCGCTCGACGTCGCTGTGCGTGTGCACGCCGAGCTTCGACAGCGCACGCGCGACGCGCGCCTCGAACACCTGCTCCAGCTTGTCCCACGTTCCGCCGACACCCTGCTTCACTTCGCGCACCTTCGCCGTGGCCGCTCCGCGCGCCGCCGCGGCCGTGTCGACCGCCGCGCGCCGCGTGCGTACTTCGAGGGACTGGCCCTGCCTGACCAGCGTTTCGAACACCTTCATGCCTTCCGCCTGCGCGCGCGAGAACGCGCCCAGTCCCGCGAGCCAGATCTGCCGCGACGAATCGAGTACCGCCTGCGACATGTCCTTCGCGTCGGCGTCCTGCTTGTCCGCCAGCGCGGCCTTGGCTTTCTTGAGCATCGCGGATCCCTCCATGGTCCGGCGCCCGCGGCGAGCGCCGCGGGGCGCGCACATCCAATTCTAGGCAGTGGCGCTAGAGCAATCATACTAAAGGAGCGCGCGCCGGCGGAGTCCTGGAACGCGCCGTGCGGCGCTTCCGCGCAGGCGTACAATCGCCGCGAGCCCGGCGCCCGGCGCGAAGATCGGACGCCCCGGGGCCCCCCCATGGCCGCCTGACCTGGCCGCGCCTTCCGCGCGGCGGGGACCGGCGCCTGCGACCATTGAGCATGGAGGATGCGATGGCCTACTTCGTGACCGGCGCGACCGGTTTCATCGGACAGTTCCTGATCCGCAAGCTGCTCCCGCGCGGACAGCCGATCTACGTACTGGTCCGCAAGGGGTCGCTGAAGAAGCTGGACGCGCTGCGCGCGCAGTGGGGCGCCACCGACAAGCAGGTGATCCCGGTCGTCGGCGACTTGGCCGGCCGCAACCTCTCGGTCGCGGCCGCCGACGTGAAGAAGCTCAAGGGCAAGGTCGACCACCTGTTCCACCTGGCCGCCGTCTACGACCTCAAGGCGAGCGCGGAGGAGCAGCAGGCGGCCAACGTCGAGGGCACGCGGCACGCCGTGCAGTTCGCGCAGGCGGTGGGCGCCGGGTGCTTCCACCACGTGAGCTCGATCGCCGCCGCGGGCCTGTACGACGGCGTGTTCCGCGAGGACATGTTCGAAGAGGCCGAGGACCTCGACCATCCGTACTTCCGGACCAAGCACGACTCCGAGGGCGTCGTCCGCCGCGAGTGCAAGCGGCCGTTCCGCATCTACCGGCCCGGGTTCGTCGTCGGCGACTCGAAGACCGGCTACATCGACAAGATCGACGGCCCCTACTACTTCTTCAAGGCGCTGCAGAAGCTGCGCGACATGCTGCCGCCGTGGATGCCGATGCTCGGCATCGAGGGCGGCCGCATCAACATCGTGCCGGTCGACTACGTCGCCGACGCGCTCGACCACATCGCGCACAAGAAGGGGCTCGACGGCGGCTGCTTCCACCTGACCGACGCGCACCCGCTGCGCATCGGCGAGGTGCTCAACATCTTCGCGAAGGCCGGGCACGCGCCGCAGATGACGATGCGCCTCAACGCGCGCATGTTCGGGTTCATCCCGGCGCCGATCCTCTACGGGCTGGGATCGCTCGCGCCGGTCAAGCGGATGGTGCGCGCCGTGCTGACCGACCTCGGCATCCCGAAGGACGTGTTCCAGTTCGTCAACTGGCCTACGCGCTACGACAACCGCGAGACGGTGAAGGCGCTGAAGGGCTCCGGGATCGCCGTGCCGGCGCTCGAGGCGTACGCGCCGGCGATCTGGGACTACTGGGAGCGCAACCTCGACCCCGACCTCTTCATCGACCGCAGCCTGTCCGGCCGCGTGAAGGGCAAGGTCGTCGTGGTCACCGGCGGCTCGTCGGGCATCGGCAAGGCGACGGCGATCAAGCTCGCCGAGGCCGGCGCGAAGGTGATCCTGGTCGCGCGCGGCGAGGAGAAGCTCGTCGAGACGAAGAACGAGATCGAGGCCGCCGGCGGCAAGTGCTGGATGTACACGGCCGACGTGTCCGACATGGCGTCGTGCGACGCGCTGGTCGCGCGCGTGCTGAAGGAGCACGGCACCTGCCACTACCTCGTCAACAACGCCGGCCGCTCGATCCGGCGCGGCGTGGCCAACTCGTTCGACCGCTTCCACGACTTCGAGCGGACGATGCAGCTCAACTACTTCGGCGCGCTGCGGCTCATCATGGGCTTCCTGCCGAAGATGCTCGAGCAGAAGCAGGGGCAGGTCATCAACATCTCGTCGATCGGCGTGCTGTCGAACGCGCCGCGCTTCTCGGCGTACGTCGCGTCGAAGTCGGCGCTCGACTCGTTCTCCGCGTGCGCGTCGTCCGAGTTCGTCGACCGCGGCATCCACTTCACGACGATCAACATGCCGCTGGTGCGCACGCCGATGATCGCGCCGACGAAGATGTACGAGAATGTGCCCACACTCTCGCCCGAGGAGGCGGCCGACCTCGTCGTCCAGGCGATCGTCTACAAGCCGGTGCGCATCGCGACGCGGCTCGGGATCTTCGGCGCGATCTGCCACGCGGCGGCGCCGCGGCTGACGCAGATCATGCTCAACACGGCGTTCAACATGTTCCCGGACTCCGCCGCGGCGCAGGGCAGGAAGGGCGAGGCGGCGGCGAAGGCCGAGCTCACGCCCGAGCAGATGGCGTTCGCGCAGCTGACGCAGGGCATCCACTGGTAGCGGAAAACGCCGCGTGGACCGTCGACGCGCGCGGCGCGTCGACACTCTAGGCGTTCTGCGCCTGCGCCCTGCGGATTTCTTCCGCGACGCGGTTCCACACGCCGCGGTCGTTGAGCAACGCGTTGTGGGCGACGCCGGTGATCGCGACGTCCTCCGCCCACGCGAGCCGCGACGACGTCTGCGGCGTCACCATCGAGTCGTGCCACGACCACAGCGAGACCGCCGGCACGCCGGCCGTGCGCCCGCCGTCGGCGTCGAGCTCCGCGAGGTACGCGTTGCCCGGGCGCATCTGTGCCAGGCAGGTGCCGAACATCAGCCACGCGTGCATGCTGCCGTGGTGCGGCGCGCCGAGGGTGACCAGCCGGCGCACACGCTCGCCGCCGTAGCGGCGCAGGTACGCGCGCGCTACGAGCCCGCCCATGCTGTGCGTGACGATCACGACCTGCGCCGCGCACGTCGCCGCACGCACCGCGTCGATGCGCGCCGCGAGCTGGTCCGCGAAGAGCTCGATCGACGCCAGCGGCGGCTGGTACGTGAACGTGTAGACCGGCGCGATCCCGCGCGCCGCGAGGTCGCGCAGCAGCCCGTACCAGACGCCCGCGTTGCACCCGACGCCGTGGATGAGCAGGATCGGCAGATCGGACGACGCGGGCGGCGGATCGCGCGTGAACGCGCGATAGAAGATCATCCGCGGCGGCGACAGCGCGAGGCTCGCGAACTCGCAGCCGAACTTGCGCAGCTGCTGGCCGAGGGTGAGGCGGACGTCCGCGGGCCGCGGCGCGCGCCACCACCAGCCGAGCGCCATCCAGACGCACGTCAGCACGAACGGCAGCGCGAGGTACACGAGCGGCACGCCCAGCAGAAACGGCCACGACGACGCGCCGTGGCCGACGGCGTCCGCCGCCCACGCGCCGTAGGCGCCGAGGATGCCGGCCGTCACGATTGCCAGGGAAACGGCGGTCCACATGCCCGCCATCATACGAGAGGCCGTGCGCCGCGGCGCACCGCCGCGGGCGTCAGGCCGCAGCGGGATCGGCGGTGCGGGCGAGCGACCTGCGGAAGCGATTGAGCTGCTGGACCGACTCGAACGTCTGCCCGAACAGCGACGACAGGTTCTTGAGGATCATGCGGACGACCCGCTGCTCCCATTGCGCGTCGAAGCGGATCTGCTCGTCGAGCCAGCGCGCGAGCCACGACGGGTCGGGGAGCCGGCTCTGCACGGTGTCCCTCGGGTACAGCGCCTGGTTGACGTGGAGGTTCGTCGGGTGCAGCGGCTTGCCGGTGCGCGCGGCGCTCGCCATCAGCACGCCGATCCTCGCGATCGCGCGCTTCGCCTCGGCGCCGCCGTGCTCGACGGCACGGCGAAGGAACCTGAGGTACGCGCCGCCGTGGCGCGCCTCGTCGCGGGAGATCAATTGGTAGATCCGCCGGATCACCGGCTCGGTGTGCCACTCGGACGCGCAGCGGTACCAGTGGTTCAGGCGGATCTCGCCGCAGAAGTGCAGCATCAGCGTCTCGCACGCCGGTGCGGGCGCGAACTCGAAGCGCACGGCGTGCAGCTCGTTCTCGGTCGGCGCGAGGTCGGGGCGGAAGCGCCGCAGGTACTCCATCAGCACCAGCGCGTGCTTCTGCTCCTCGAAGAACCAGATCGACACGAACGCCGAGAAATCGCTGTCGTGCCGGTTGTCGCGCAGGAACATCTCGGTGGCCGGCAGCGCCGCCCATTCGGTGATCGCGTTCATCTTGATCGTGCGCGCCTGCTCGTCGGTGAGGCGCGTCGCGTCGAACGCGTGCCACGGCACGTCGTCCTCCATGTTCCAGCGCACCGCCTCCAACGCCCTGAAAAGCTCCGGATACAGCATCGTCGATCCCGTGACGTGGCCGGCGCGAATTGTACCGATTCGCCGGCGCGCGCGCTCGGCAGGCCCGCGCTTGCGCCGGCGTGACCGGCCGCGGCAAGCGTCGCGTGCGCGTGCGCGTCGTCAGGCGACCTGCGGCACCCACTGCGAGCGCCAGCTGCGCAACGCACCGATCGTCGACGCCAGGTCCGGGATCAGCACGATGCCGGGCATCGTCCTGCGCACGCGCCGCGTCATCTCGCCGCCGGCCCAGATCGTGATCGCCGCGGGCAGCTGCCGGCGCAGCGTCGCCAAACCATCCTGCGCCTGCCGCAGCGGGAACGCCGCGGTGAACGACAGCGCGACGATGTGGACCTTGTGCGCGAGCGCCGCTCGGCGGATGTCCTCGAGCGGCGTCTGCGGCCCCAGCGAGATGCAGGCGACGCCCTCGGGCACCATCATCGCCTCGACCATCAGCAGGCCGACGCCGTGCTGCTCGAACGGAAACGTCGTCAGCAGGACCCGGGGCACGCCGGCCTGGCGCGGGAACGCGTTGATGGCGGCACGCAACGCGACCTGCAGCTGTTCGGTGTAGAGGTGCTCCTCGAACACCTGCAGCTCACCGCGCATCCAGGCTTCGCCGACGGCCCGATTGAGCGGCGCGATCGTGTCGAGCACGAAGCGCTGCAACCCCTGCCGCATCATCAGGTTCGCGAATGCGTGCTGCAGCCCGGTCGCGTCGTGCGTGCGCAGGAGGCGCAGCACGTCGTGCTCGACGCCGGGCGCGATGCCGTCGGTGCGCAGCTCGGCGCGTGCATCCGCCATCGCATTGAGCTCGGGCAGCGGCAACCCGATGATCTTCCCGGGCCGCACGCCGACGTCCATCAGCCGCTTGACCGCGCGCAGCCTGCCGATGTCGCCGGCCGTGTACTGCCGCTCGCCGTGGTCGTCGCGGGAGGGCTTCGGGAACCCGTACCGCCGCTCCCACATCCGCAGCACGTCCTTCGACAGCCCCGTCTCGCGCTCGACGGCGCCGATGTTGAGCAGCAGCTCCTGCGGTTCGTTCATCGCGCTCATTTGTCTTGGACAATGGGTTGACAATGGACCTACTTAACCTTATTGTACGGCCCTGACGCCGTTTTGTCCAAGACAAATCCTATGCTCAACCTCCTGTGTCCCACCCCAATCCCGGCCTGGCTGCGCGCCATCGCGGCCGGCGCCCTGCTCGCCCTGTCCGGTGCCGCCCCGGCCGCGTCCACGGCCGCCGACGCGGATCCCGCCGCCGACTGCGCCCCGCTTCTGCAGCACACGTTCCGCACGCTGCAGACCGGGGAGCCGCAGTCGCTCTGCCAGTTCCGGGGGAAGGTGCTGCTGATCGTCAACACGGCAAGCTACTGCGGCTACACGAAGCAGTACGAGGGGCTGGAGGCGCTCTACCGCCGGTATCGCGAGCGCGGACTCGTCGTCGTCGGGTTCCCGTCCAACGACTTCAGTCAGGAGCCCGGCGGCAACAAGGAGATCGCCGAGTTCTGCCGGACGACGTACGGCGTGCAGTTCCCGATGTTCGAGAAGACGACCGTCGCGAACCTCGCGCAGAGCCCCTTCTATGCGCGCCTCGCGCAGGCGACCGGGCAGGCGCCGAAGTGGAACTTCCACAAGTACGTCGTCGACCGCGGCGGCCGGCCGGTCGCGACCTTCGCGAGCGCGGTCCCGCCGGACGCGCGCGAGCTCGTGATGCTGCTCGAACGGCTGCTCGACGAGAAGCCCCCGGCCGCGCGCGGCTGAACCCCGCGTCGATGCCGCCTGCGGCGCCCATGGGCGCCGCCAACCCCCAAGAACGGCAATCAACGCGTCCGAATTCCTCCCGCCCGACACGCACGCGCCGCCGGGCCCGTCGCCAACACCCGCAAGGACCATCGCACCGTGCGCATCGCCATCGTCGGGGCCGGCATCGCCGGCCTGTCGTCCGCCCTGCTGCTGACGCGGCAGGGCCACGCAGTCACGCTGCTCGAGTCGAGCCCGACGCTCGGCGGCCACACGGCCACCGTGGACGTCACGCTCGACGGCGCGACGTTCCCGGTCGACACCGGCTTCCTCGTCTACAACGACCGCACCTACCCGCGGCTCGTCCGGCTGTTCGCCGAA
This sequence comes from Casimicrobiaceae bacterium, assembly GCA_041911995.1. Taxonomy (GTDB): domain Bacteria; phylum Pseudomonadota; class Gammaproteobacteria; order Burkholderiales; family Casimicrobiaceae; genus VBCG01. The sequence goes on from JAYRNW010000339.1 coordinate 7,098, forward strand.
CTCGGCGTCGAGAGCGTCGCGAGCGACATGTCGTTCTCGTGCCGCGTCGACGCCGCGCGCCTCGAATGGTCCGGCACCGACGTGGCGGGGCTGTTCGCGCAGCCGCGGAACGCGCTGCGCCCGGCGTTCTGGCGCATGCTGGCCGACATCCTGCGCTTCAACCGCGCGGCGACCGCGGCGGTCCGGTGCGCAGGCGTCCCGGACGTGACGCTCGGCCGCTACCTCGCCGACGGGCGCTACGGCGCCCCGTTCCGCGACTGGTACCTGGTGCCGATGGCCGCCGCGATCTGGTCGTCGCCGCGACGTGCGATTCTGGACTTCCCGCTGCCGTCGTTACAGCGCTTATGCCACAACCACCGCCAGCTCGCGCAGCGCGACCGGCCGCCGTGGCGCACCGAGCGCGGGGGCGCGCGC
>JAYRNW010000340.1:0-4383 GCA_041911995.1 Casimicrobiaceae bacterium
AAAAATGCACAACCTCCCAGACCGTTTCTACGCGCATCGACGTGCCGGCCGGTTGACCTTGATCAAGGCATGCCGCGTCCGGCCTCCGCACTGGCGGAACGTTGCGCGGATGGCACGGTCGGTGCGGCGCCGGCGTCCGGCGGTGCCGGCGCGCCTGTTACGCCTGCTGTAACAAAGATCGGGAAATGGCGGCCGATCCACGCAGAGGCCTCGTCCGAGCGCCTTTCCACACGGGGACGGGCCCCTCACCCGCTTCGCGCCGCCGCGTCCCGCGCCTGCCCATCCCGCGGCCGCGTGCAGGCGTCGACGAGATAGATGATTGATTGATAAGGGAAGCCCGCCTGCTCGGACAGGCCGATCTCGCACGTGCGGCTCGACGAGTAGCCGGTGCGGCAGGCGGCCGGCAGCGCCGGCTTCAGGTGCCGCAACGCATGCTCGTTCAACTCCGGCCGGACGAAGCCGCGGTCGCCGGCGAACCCGCAGCAAAGGACCTGGTCGACCGTGGCCACCGCCGTGCTGCAGCGGGCTGCCACGGCGACCAGCCGGTCGGCGAGGCCCATCTTGCGCACGCTGCACACCGGGTGGACGGCGACGGGCCCGGCGACCGGCGTGACGGCCACCCGCGGCAGCACCGCGTCGTGGACGAACTCGATCGCGTCGGTCACGTCGAGGCGCCCGCCGAGGAAGCGGCGCATCCGGTACGTGCACGGGCTCGTGTCGAACACGATCGGCCGGCGCCCGCCGTCGCTCGCGGCGCGCAGCGCCTCCTCGAGCTCGGCCGCCTTGCGGTCGGCGGCCGCGGCGAGCCCCTTGCTCTCGAACGGCTGGCCGCAGCACAGCTCGTGGAGCCGCTCCGGGTAGACGACCGCGTAGCCCGCCTTGGCGAACAGCCGCGCGGCGGTCGCGGGCAGCGCGTCGGCGCCGTCGTGGCCGCGCTGCGGGCCCAGGTTGCGCGCGGCGCAGCTCGGGAAGTAGACGATGGCGTCGGCGCCGTCCGCCGGCGGCGCGGACGATGGGCGCCGGCCCGCCGCCGGCCGCGGCCACGCGTGCGACCACTTCGGCACGGTCCCGCGCGTGAGCCCGCGCAGGCCGGCGGCACCCGCCGTCATCGTGCGCGTGCCGACGGCGCGGTGCAGGAGGTCGGCCGCGCGCAGGCCGGCGCGCACGCCCGCCGTCGCGAGGCCGTAGTGCGCGGCGACCGCGTCGGCGACCCGGCGCGCGGCCGGTCCCGCCGCGCGGCCGCGCAGCGCCTTCACGAGGAGCCCGGTCTCGATCCCGACCGGGCAGGCCGTCGCGCACAGCCCGCACGCCGCGCACGTGGCGAGCCCGGCGTAGTCGTAGTCGGCGCGCAGCGCGGGCGCGGGGTCGCCCGCCGCCGCGCGGCGCGCGATCTCGCGCCAGCCGACGATCCGCTGCCGCGGCGACAGCGTGAGCCCGCGCGACGGGCACTTCGGCTCGCAGAAGCCGCACTCGATGCACTTGTCGACCAGCGGGTCGCACGCGGGCAGCGGCTTCAAGTTGCGCACGTGCGCGTCCGGGTCGTCGGCGACCAGCACGCCCGGATTGAGCAGCCCGGCCGGGTCGAACAGGCGCTTGATCCCGCGCATCAGCGCGTACGCCTGCGCGCCCCATTCGAGCTCGACGTACGGCGCCATGTTGCGCCCGGTGCCGTGCTCGGCCTTGAGCGAGCCGTCGTAGCCGTCGACGACCAGCCGGGCGAGCGCGTCCATGAACCCGCGGTAGCGGTCGACCTCCGCCGGCGTGTTGAAGTCCTGCGTGAAGACGAAGTGCAGGTTGCCCGCGAGCGCGTGGCCGAAGATGATCGCGTCCGGATAGCCGTGCGCGGCGAGGAGCCGCTGCAGGTCGCGCGTCGCGTCGGCCAGCCGCTCGACCGGGAACGCGACGTCCTCGATGATCACCGTCGTGCCGGTCGCGCGGATCGCGCCGACCGACGGGAACATCCCCTTGCGCACGTTCCACAGCCGCGCGCACTCCTGCGCATCGGTCGAGAAGCGGATCGGCTCGCTGGTCGCGACGCCCGCGAGCGCGTCGTGCACGGCGGCGATCTGCGCGCGCAGCGTCGCCGCGTCGGCCGCCCGCGTCTCGACCAGCAGCGCCGCGCCGTCCGGCCCCACGCCGAGCAGCGCATCCGGCAGGCCCGGCTTGCCCTCGACCGAGCGCAGCGCGGCGCGGTCGGCCAACTCGACCGCCGCGACCGGCGCCTGCGCGAGGCGCGTCACCGCGGCGCACGCGGTCGGCAGGTCGGCGAAGAGCATCAGCGCCGTCGCGCGGTCGACGGGGTCGGGCACCGTGTCGTACACGATCTCGCTCACGAACCCGAGCGTGCCTTCCGAGCCGATCATCAGGTGCGCGAGGATGTCGACCGGGTCCTCGTAGTCGACGAGCGCGTTCAGGCTGTAGCCGGTCGTGTTCTTCATCCGGTACTTGTGCCGGATGCGCGCGGCCAGCGCCGCGTCGGCGCGCGTCGCGCGCCCGAGCGCCGCGAGGCCGTCGCAGAGGTCGGCGCGCGACGCGCGGAACGCGGCGCGGCTGCCGGCGTCGCGCGTGTCGAGCACCGTGCCGTCGGCGAGCACGACGCGCAACCCCGCGAGCGTCCGGTAGCTGTTCTGCGCGGTGCCGCAGCACATCCCGCTCGCGTTGTTGGCGGCGATGCCGCCGATCATCGCGGTGTCGATCGACGCCGGGTCCGGGCCGATCCGGCGCGCGTACGGCGCGAGGCGGCGGTTGGCGGCGGCGCCGATCACGCCGGGCTGCAGCGCGATCGTCGTCCCGTCGGCGCCCGGCGTGCAGCCGGTCCAGCCGTCGCCCAGCACGACCAGCACCGAGTCGCTGACCGCCTGCCCCGACAGGCTCGTGCCGGCGGCGCGGAACGTGAGCGGTACCTGCGCCCGCGCGCACAGCGCCAGCACGCGCACGACCTCGGCCTCGCTCTCGACGACGACGACGATCTTCGGGACGAGCCGGTAGAAGCTCGCGTCGGTGCCCCACGCGAGCGTGCGCAGCGGATCCGTGACCACGCGCGCGGCCGGCAGGCACGCGACGAGCTCCGCGTGCAGCGCGGCGTACGGCGCGGGCAATTCCCGCGGATCGGCCGCGATCCGCGCCGGCGCGCTCAGCGGCCCTCCCCGGCCGTCGTCGCGCGCCGCCGGTTCGGGCACGTCGCGCACGACAGCGCCTCGCCGTCGCGCGTCGTCGCCGCGGGGCCGCCGCACGACCCGCGCAGGCACGGTCGCCGGAAGATCACGCCGACGGCCATCGCGAGCACGCCGGCGCCGATCAGCAGCAGCGCCAGCACGAACACCGTGAGCAACGACACCGGTCGCCTCCGTCAGCCGGCGGCCGCGCGGTCGCCGAGCGCCGCGAACGCGGGCGTGGCGGCGTCGCGGAAGCCGCCGCGGCCGTCGCGCACGATGAAGTGCGCGGCGATGCCCTGCCGCTGCGCGAGCGCCATCCCGCGCTCCGGGCCCAGCACGAACAGCGCCGTGGCCATCGCGTCCGCGTAGCCGCAGTCGCGCGCGACGACGCTGACCGACGCGAGGCCGTGCGCGACCGGCCGCGCGGTGACCGGGTCGATCTCGTGGCAATAGCGCGTGCCGTCGCGCTCGAAGAAGATCCGGTAGTCGCCGGACGTCGCCATCGCGAGGCCCGACAGCGGCACGATCCGGTGCGGCCGCTGCGGCACCGCGTCCGGCCGCTCGATCGCGATCTGCCACGGCAGCCCGCGCGCGTTGCGGCCGCGCGTGCGCACCTCGCCGCCGGCCTCGACCATGTAGTCGCCGAAGCCCAGCGCCTCGAGCGCCGCCGCCGCGCGGTCGACCGCGTACCCCTTCGCGATGCCGGAGAGGTCGGCGCGCACGTCGCCCCGCGCCTTCGCGACGGTGCGCGTGGCCGCGTCGGGCGCGAGCAATTGGTAGCCCACACGCGGCTTGAGCGCCGCGAGCTCGTCGCCGCCGACCACGCGCTCGACCTTCGCCGGGCCGAAGCCCCACGCGTCGACGGCGGGCGCCACCGTGACGTCGAACGCGCCGGCGGTCGCCGTGCTGACCTCCTGCGCCAGCGCGAGCACCGCGAACGTGTCCTCCGACAGCGCGAACGGCACCGCCGCCGCGTGGCGGTTGAAGCGCGCGAGCTCGCTGTCCGCGTCGTACGTCGACATCCGGCGCACGACGTCGGCGAACACGGCGTCGACCGCCTGCCGCGCGGCCGCCTCCGCCGCGGGCGTGGCCCGCACGCCGGCGATCTTCACCGTGTAGGTCGTGCCCATCGTCGGGCCTTCGACGCGGATCGCCGGCGGCGCCGGCGCGGGGGCGCCCCCCCCCCCCGGCCGCGCCGGCGCGGGGGGGCCCCCCCGCCGCCCCCCGG
>JAYRNW010000341.1:0-48291 GCA_041911995.1 Casimicrobiaceae bacterium
GCGCGCGCACGGCGCGCGCCGCGCGCGCCCGCGGCGCGACGCGCGTCGTGGCCTGCGCGTCGCACGGCGTGTTCGCGGACGAAGCCAACGCGGTGCTCGCCGACGCCGCCATCGACGCGATCCTCGTCACCGACAGCATCTCGCCGCTGCGGCTCACCGACCCGCGCGTCGTCGCCAAGGTGCGCGTCGTGGCCACGGTGCCGCTCGTCGCCGAGGCGATCCGCCGGCTGCACGAGGACGGCTCGCTGGTCGACCTGGCCGGTCCGCCGGGCACCGCCTGACAGCCCCTCGAATTCGCAACGACCTCCATCTACCTGTGTCATCCCGAGCAACGCGAGGGATCTGCTGTCGCTGCAGATCAGTGGGTCGCGTCGATGCAGATCCCTCGTCGCTTCGCTCCTCGGGATGACACAGTGGGAATGTCAACTGCCTGCCAGCGCCCGCCGGGCCGTCCCAAGGGCGCGCCTCGACTACCCGCACGCGTCGATCCACCGCCGCGCGAGCCGCAGGTACTCGCCCGCCCGCGCGCGCCAGCGCGCATGCTCGCGCACGCCGTCGTCGTCCAGGTGCCACGCGGCGATTTTCGCGCGCACGCACGCGCGGTGGCTCTGGTAGAACGCGACGAGCTCCGGCGGCGGCGCGTCGCCGGTCAGCGCCGAGTACGTCGCGAAGATCGGCGCGCGCGCCCACGCGGCCCCCTGGCGCTCGCATTCGAGCGCGAGGTAGGCCAACTCGTCGGCGGGGTCGAGCAGCCGCAGGTCGCGCGAGAATTCGAGCGCGTCGATGAACTGCGGCTGCGCCTCGATGCAAACGTGCTCCGGCCGCAGGTCGCCGTGGGCCTCGACGACGCGACCGCGCGCGGCGCGCGCGCCGACGGTCTTGGCGTGGCGCGCGAGCGCGGCGCGCTGGCGGTCGCAGACCGCCTCGACGTCGGCGGCCGGCAGGCCGTACGCCGGCTGCGTCAGCGCCACGCGGTTGTCGTGGATCGCGGCGGCGAAGTGCGCGACGTGGTCGTCGCCGGCGATCGGCACCGGCGGCGACGCGCGGTAGAACCACGCGAGCCGCGCGACGGCGCCTGAGAGATCGGCGACCGTGAGCGTGCGCTCCGCGATCATCCGGTCCACCATCCGTTCGCCCGGTAGCCTGCGCATGCGCACCAGCCAGTCGGCGGCGGGCAATCCGTTGCCGACGCGCAGCGCGCCGTCGGCGCCGTGGCCGAGCGGCACGACGTTGAGGTACACGCCGTCGGACAGCCGCTGGTTGAGGCGCACTTCCTCGCCGCAGTAGTGCCGGCGCAGCGCGACCGTCGAGAAATCGAGGTACGGCAGGCGCACCGGCTTCTTGAGCTTGTACGCGTGGGTGTCGAGCAGGAACACCCACGACATGTGCGTCTCGACGGGCACCACCTGCGCCGTCGGCTCCGGGTAACTCCGGGGCTGCGACAGGAACGCGACCTTGGCGGCCAGGTCGGCGGCGCGCGCACGGGCGTCGCTGCCGGCTGTCGGCGGGTCGGGGCGCAGCGTGGTCGGCGTTTCGGGCACGAGCGACGGACTCCTCGATCGCGGCCGGCGCGTCGCGTGCCCGCCGCGCTATGCCTATGCTAGCCGCGATCCGCGCGCGCCGGTTGACGGGCGTCAAGCGGACGTGCGCATGCAGGCGCACAATCGCAAGCGTAGCGCCCGTGGCGCACGACGATGACCGCCAGCGACGCACCCGCATCCGCGCCCGACCGGGCGCCCGGGCCGGCGCGCGCGCCGCCGCCCGACAACGAGCAGGTGGCGGCGTGGCTGCGGCAGGCGGCGGAGCTCCTGCACGCGCAGGGCGCCAACCCGTTCCGCGTCGGCGCGTATCGCAAGGCCGCCGCCAACGTCGCCGCGCACGCGGGCAGCCTGCGCGAGCTCTTCGTCGCGCGCGGGCTCGCGGGCCTGGACGCGCTGCCGGGTGTGGGCCCCGGCATCGCGGCGGCCATCGCCGAGATGTTGCAGACCGGGCGCTGGGTCCAGCTCGAGCGCCTGCGCGGCAGCCTGGACCCCACGGTGCTGTTCCGCACGGTGCCCGGTGTGGGCCCCGAGCTCGCGCGCCGCATCCACGACGCCCTCGGCGCCGACACGCTGGAGGCGCTGGAGGTCGCCGCGCACGACGGCCGGCTCGAAGCGGTGCCCGGCGTGGGCGCCCGCCGCACCGCGACGATCCGCGCCGCGCTCGCCGAGATCCTCGACCGCTCGCGGCTGCGGCGGCCGGCACCCGCCGACGTCACCGGCGAGCCGCCCGTCGCGATGCTGCTCGACGTCGACCGCGAGTACACGGAAGCCGCGGGCGCGGGCGCGCTGCCCACGATCGCGCCGAAGCGCTTCAACCCCGAGGGCCGCGCGTGGTTGCCCGTGCTGCACACGGTGCGCGGGACGTGGCACTTCACGGCGCTGTACTCGAACACGGCGAAGGCGCACGAGCTCGACCGCACGCACGACTGGGTCGTGCTGTACTTCCACGACGACCACCGCGCGGAGGCCCAGCGCACCGTCGTGACCGAGCAGCACGGCTCGCTCGTCGGGCGGCGCGTCGTGCGCGGCCGCGAGGACGAGTGCCGCGACCACTACGACCGCGTGGCGCCGGCGAAGCGCCGGTAGCCGACGTTCAGCCCTTCACGCAGACCATCGGCACCAGCCGCGCGACCTTGCGCGCGAGGCCCGCGCGGTCGGCGGCGTCGACGACCGCGGACACGTCCTTGTAGGCGCCGGGCGCTTCCTCGGCCACGCCGCGCAGCGACGGGCTGCGGATCAGGATGCCGCGCCCGGCGAGCTCGTCGACGACGCGGCGGCCGCCCCAGCGGCGCGTGGCCTCGTGCCGGCTCATGCTGCGGCCAGCGCCGTGGCACGCCGAGGCGAACGCGAGCTTTGCGCTGCGCGCGGTGCCGGTCAGGATGTACGAGCCCGTCCCCATGCTGCCGCCGATCAGCACCGGCTGGCCGGTCGCGTGGAACGCGAGCGGCAGGTCGGCGTGGCCCGGCGGCAGCGCACGCGTCGCGCCCTTGCGGTGCACGAAGAGCTCGCGCGGCGCGCCGTCGACGTCGTGCGTCTCGACCTTGCACGTGTTGTGCGAGACGTCGTAGAGCAGCGGCAGCGTCGCGCGCGGCAGCACCGCGTGGAACGCCTGCCGCGTCAGGTGCGTGAGGACCTGCCGGTTGGCGAGCGCGCAGTTGATCGCCGCGCGCATCGCGCCCAGGTACCGCCGGCCGACGGGCGAGCGGATCGGCGCGCACGCCAACTCGCGGTCCGGCAGCACGATCCCGCTGCCGCTCGCGGCGATCGCCATCTCGCGCAGGTACTCGGTGCCGATCTGGTGGCCCAACCCGCGCGAGCCGCAGTGGATGCTGACGACGACGTCGTCCTCGGCGATGCCGAATGCCTCCGCGGTGCCGCGGTCGAACACCTCGGCGACGCGCTGGACCTCGAGGTAGTGGTTGCCCGACCCCAGCGTGCCCATCTCGTCGCGCTGCCGGCGCTTGGCGAGCGGCGACACCTGCGCCGGCTCGGCGCCGGCCATCGCGCCGTGCTCCTCGACCCGTGCCAGGTCCTCGGTGCGTCCATAGCCGTTCTCGACCGCCCACCGCGCGCCGCCCGCGAGCATCGCGTCCATCGCGTCCGCGTCGAGCCGCAGCGCGCCGGTGCTGCCGAGCCCGGCCGGGATGCGTGCGTACAGCACGTCGGCGAGTCGCGCCGCGACCGGCGCGACGTCGCGCGCCGCAAGTCCGGTGAGCAGCGTGCGCACGCCGCAGCTGATGTCGAAGCCCACGCCGCCGGCGGAGACGACGCCGCCTTCGTCCGGGTCGAACGCGGCGACACCGCCGATCGGAAACCCGTAGCCCCAGTGCGCGTCGGGCATCGCGAACGACGCCTTCACGATTCCCGGAAGCGTGGCGACGTTGCCGACCTGCAGCGGGACCTTCTCGTCCATCTGGCGGACGAGCGCCTCGTCGCCGTAGAGGATGCCCGGCACGCGCATCGCGCCGGCCCTCGGCATCTGCCATGCGCAATCGCCGATGCGCGTGAGGCGGGACAGGTCCATCGTGTGTCCTCCGCTCTAGCTTGGGCGCGCGCCGCCGGTCAGACGTCGACGACGCATTGCGCCTCCCACGTGCCGTCGGCCAGCTTGCGCACGGACAGCGCCGTGTACGTCGCGCCCTTCGGCTCGACCGCCGGCTCGTGGCGCGCGCGGTCCAGCGGCTCGCCCCACGCCGTCGCGCGCAGCGCGTTGCCGTCGAGCGTGACGTCGAAGCGTCCGAACAGCATCTGCCGCGTGGCCATCGCGTAGATCAGCGCGTTCAGCCAGTCGACCAGCAGGAACTCGGCGTCCGGCGCGCTGCACGCGACGTCCACGCCGAGCGTCGTGCGCACGCGCAGCGGGTCGGTGACCACCGCGGTGAGCGCGACCGCCGTCTCCGCGAACGCGCGCGCCAGCGTCGTGCCGCGCCCGCGCACGCCGATGTCGGCGCCGTGGGCAAAGTGTTCCCAGGCCACCCGGACGTCCTCGCGCACACCGGCTGGTCCGCGCCGGTGGGCGCCATGACCCATGGTGTTCCGGACGCAGACAACCGCGGTTGACATGTGTCAACATCGGGCGGCGCGCGCGGCGCGGGCGATGCCCGCCGCCTGCGTCGCGCCCGGAAGACGCCGATGCCCGCCCACGCGCTGCTGACCGACTTCTACGAGCTCACGATGCTCCAGGCGTACCACGCGCAGCGGATGAACGGCATCGCGGTGTTCGAGCTCTTCGTGCGCAAGCTCCCTCCGGGCCGCAACTTCCTGCTCGCGGCCGGACTGGCGCAGGTCGTCGAGTACCTGACCGACCTCGCGTTCACCGCCGACGAGCTCGCGTGGCTCGCGGCGACCGGCCGCTTCGCGCCGGAGTTCCTGGCCACGCTCGCGGACCTCTCCTTCACCGGCGACGTCGACGCGATGCCCGAGGGCACCGTGTGCTTCGCCGACGAGCCGATCGTGCAGATCGCGGCACCGCTGCGCGAGGCGCAGCTGGTCGAGAGCCGCGTGCTCAACCTCGTGCACTACGCGACGCTCGTCGCGAGCAAGGCCGCGCGCTGCGTGCTCGCCGCACCGGGGCGCACGCTGGTCGACTTCGGCCTGCGCCGCGCGCACGGCGCCGAGGCCGGGCTCCTGTCGGCGCGCGCGAGCTACGTCGCCGGCTTCGCCGGCACCGCGACCGTCGAGGCCGGGCGCCGCTACGGCGTGCCGGTCTACGGGACGATGGCGCACTCGTACGTGCTGGCGCACGCCGGCGAGGCCGCGGCGTTCGAGTCGTTCGCGCGCGCCGAGCCCGCCAACGCCGTGCTGCTGATCGACACGTACGACACCGAGCGCGCCGCGCACGAGGTCGTCGCGCTGGCGCGCAGGCTCGCGGCCGACGGCATCGCGATCAAGGGCGTGCGCATCGACAGCGGCGACCTCGCGGCGCACGCGCGCCGCGTCCGCGCGATCCTCGACGCCGGCGGGCTGCCCGGCGTGACGATCTTCGCGAGCGGCAACCTGGACGAGCACCGGCTGCGCGAGCTCGTCGCCGCCGGCGCGCCGATCGACGGCTACGGCGTCGGCACGCGGATGAACACGTCGGCCGACGCGCCGTACCTCGACTGCGCGTACAAGCTCGAGGAGTACGACGGGCAGCCGCGGCGCAAGCGCTCCGAGGGCAAGGCCACGTGGCCCGGCCGCAAGCAGGTGCACCGCCGCTACGACGGCGACGGCCGCATCGCCGGCGACGTGCTGGCGCTCGCCGCGGAGACCGTTGCCGGCGAGCCGCTGCTCGTGCCGGTCATGCGCGGGGGCGCGGCGCTCGCGCCACCGCCGCCGCTCGCCGACGTGCGGGCGCGCGCGCAACGCGCGCTCGCCAGCCTGCCCGCCACGCTGCGCGATCTCGCCGACGCGCCGCCGTTCGCCGTCGAGGTGGCCCCGTCGCTCGCGCGCCTCGCCGCGCGGATCGATGCCGCGACCTGACCGCGGCGCGCCGGCGCACCGCCGGGACGACCTTGACGGCGGTCAACGAGCGGGCCGGTTCACCGGCGCATCATGAAATTGCGACGATCCGCTTCGCGCACGAGGCGAAAGGAGCGTACGGTGAACCACAGGACGCAAGGACCGGCACCCCACGTGCCGGGAGGTGGAGTGCGGCACTACGGCGAGCGCGTGTTCGAGGCCGGCCGCGAGGATCCGTACCTCGCCACCGGCAAGTACGGCGAGCCGACGAAGTGCAGCGGGTGCGGCGCGGTGTTCCACCGCGGCCGCTGGCAATGGGGCGATGCCCCGGCGAACGCCGCCGTGGCGGTGTGCCCGGCGTGCCGGCGCATCCACGACAGGATGCCCGCGGGGACGGTGCTGCTCGACGGGCCGTTCGTCGCCGGGCATCGCGACGAGCTGGTGCGGCTCGTCCGCAACACGGCCGCGCGCGAAGGCCGCGAGCACGCGCTGCACCGGCTGATGCAGGTCGTCGAGATGCCGGACCGCGTGGTCGTCGAGACCACCGACATCCACCTGCCGCAGCGCATCGGCGAGGCGCTCGAGAGCGCCTACGACGGCAAGCTCGACGTCAGGTACGGCGACCACGAGTACACGGCGCGCGTGCACTGGCGCCGCTGAGCCGGTGACGGCGCGGGGCGCGGCGGGCGCCGCGCTCCGCTTGCACGCGGCGTGGCCGGTGCGCGTCCCCGTGCCGGCAATGGTCGTCCGGTTCCCGCGCCGCCGGTTTGAGGTTGCTCAACATTGGCGCAACGGCGGGGGAGACGGCCCCGTCACCCGCTGCCGCGTGCGGCCGTTGACATTCGTCAATTCGGGGCCCGTTCCCTGCGCTACGCTGGCGGTGCGGCAGCGGGGGGTGCGCGACGACGGTCCGGCGCTCCCGCGGTGCCCCTGACGGAGGCCGACATGAAGGGACTCACGCGCACGCAGATCGCGCACCTGGAGAAGCTCCTTCTGGCGCAGCGCCAGGCGTCGCTCGAGGAAGCGGAGGGCGAGTTGAAGCTCCTGCACGAGCAGAGCGTCGGGGACCTCGCCGGGGAAGTGGCCGACACCGGCGACGAGTCCGTGGCGATGCTCGTCACCGACCTCAACAACACGATGGCGCAGCGGCACGTCGACGAGGTACGCGCGATCGACAACGCGCTCGCGCAGATCCACGCGAAGGAATTCGGGCTGTGCGCCGACTGCGGCGGCGACATCGCGTACGGGCGGCTGAAGGCGTTCCCGACCGCGGTGCGCTGCACGGCCTGCCAGACGGTGCACGAGAAGACCTTCGCGCACGAGAGCACGCCGACGCTGTAGCACTCGGACCGTCGCCGGCGGCGCGCGCCCGCGGACGCCGCGCCGCAGCGCTTCCTTCCGTACGGGGCACCGCCATGGACGTACGCGAGATCTGCCGGCAGGGTGTCGTGGTGGCCTACCGGGGCATGGTCCTCTCCGAGGCGGCGCGCGTGATGCGCGACCGCCACGTGGGCGCGCTGGTCGTCGTCGAGGACCGCGACGCCGGCAAGTGGCCGGTGGGCATGCTCACCGACCGCGACATCACGGTCGCGGCCGTGGCCGCCGACCGCGACCCGCGCACGATGTCGGTCGGCGACGTGATGTCGCCCGATCTCGTCTGCGTGCGCGACGACGACGACGTGATCGACGCGCTGGCGCTGATGCGCCGGCGCGGCGTGCGGCGCGTCCCCGTCGTCACCCGCGCGGGCCTGCTGGCCGGCATCGTCACGCTCGACGACCTGCTGAAGGGGGCCGTCGCGCAGCTCGACGACCTGGTCGCCGCGATCACCGGCGAGCTCGCGACGGAGACGCGACACGGCGGCTGACGCCGCGCGGCCGCGTCAGAGCCAGGCGAGGAAGCCGGCCGGCGCCTTGGTCACCGCGACGGAGACCACGTACGCGTAGACGGCGAGCGCGGCCGCGAACGCGGCGGCCCGGATGGCGTACGTGCGCCCGCGCTTCAGCGCGACGCTGCCCAGCACGACGTAGGCGACGAGCCCCGCGACCTTCGCGGTGAGCCAGCCGTGCGTGAGCGGGTAGTTGGCGAGCAGCACGGCGAGCCCGATCGCCGAGGCGAGCAGCAGCGTGTCCACGACGTGCGGGACGACGCGCGCCCACACGGGGCGCGGCTGCCGCGGGTCGCCGGCGTAGCGCACGAAGCGCAGCACGAACAGCGCGAGGCTCACGGCCACGCAGCCGACGTGCACGGACTTGAGCGCCGCGTAGGCCGAGATCATCGGCGCGGATTGTCGCACGCCGGCGCGGCGTGCACGCCGCGCTCCTCGGGCGGGCGCAGCCGCCCGAACGCCGCGAGCAGCATCAGGTCGTAGGCGATCTTCGTCGCGCCGGCGACGACGAGCGGCCACCCGAACGGCGAGAGCGCGAGCAGCGCGCCGGCCAGCGCCGGGCTTGCCGCGGACGCGAGGCTGCGCGGCACCGTCGTCAGGCTCGCGGCGGCCGGCCGCTCCTCCGGCGTCACGATCGCCATCACGTACGAGCTGCGCGTCGGCACGTCCATCTGCGACAGCGCGGCCCGCACGAACAGCAGCGCGACCGCCAGCGTGACGTCCGGGACGAACGGGATCGCGACGAGCGCGAGGTTCGCCGGCAGGTGCGTGAACACCATCGTGTTGACGAGGCCGATGCGCTGCGCGATTCGGACGGCGACCAGGTACGACGCCGCGGCGAGCACGCCGGTGGCGAAGAAGATCGTCCCCGCGGCGGCCGACGACAGCCCGAAGCGCTGGTACAGCCACAGCGCGAGGATCGACTGCACGACGAAGCCGCCGCCGAACGCGTCGAGGCCGAACAGCGCCGCCAGCAGGTACACGGGCCGCCGCGACGGCCCGAGCGGCGCCGTCGCGGCGGCGGGCGCGGACGCGAGCGCGCGCGGCAGGCCGCGATACACGAGCGCGGCCGCCACGCCCAGCAGCGCGTAGACGACGAACATCAGTTGCAGCGCGGTGCGCTGCGGCAGATCGGCGGCCGTGGCGAGCGTGTCGGGGAGCCCGGCCGCGAGCGACCCGCCGGCCGCGAGCAGCGTGCCGACCAGCGCGTACCGCGCGAATGTCGCGGTCCGCCGGCGTGCGTCGACCACGCGCGCCAGCACCGCGTGCTCGAGAGGCAGGAACACCGACACGTCGCCGCTCGACGGGTTCAGCGTGCCGACGACGGCGATCAAGACGAGTGGCCAAAAGCGCGTCGCCGTCGCGAAGCCCAGCCCGGTCGCGACCATCAGCGCCGCGGCGAGCAGCAGCAGCGTCCGGTAGTGGAAGCGATGCGCGGTGAAGCCGACGGCGAGCGAGAGCGCGCCGGAGCCCAGCAGCGTGGCCGACGCGACGATGCCGACGTCGACGGGGCCGTAGCCCAGCTCGAGCAGGTACAGCGGCAGCAGCAGGCTGACGAAGCCGTCGCCGAACGCGCGCAGGCCGCGCGCGACGAGCAGGCGGGTGACGTGGGCGGATGCGGTGTCCATGCGCGGCCTCGGCAACTGCGAGTCGGCAGATTTGGACGGGACACCGTCTTGGCAGGGCCGCCGGGAATCTGCGCATCCCGGAGCCGCGATCCTAGCCCGCTTCGCGGCGCGGCGCAAATGCGCGTCGCGCTGGGGTGCCCGCCGAACCGCGTCGGGAACGTACGGAAACGCGCAACCTTGCCCGGAATCATCGCGCCGGGCACGCATTCGCGGTCACAATGGCCGGAACCGGGCGGGCGGACGGCGGTGCGCGCCCGGCCGCAACGGGATCGTGCGGCGAAAACGGCGTGATGACGGTGCCTGCGGAAACGGTGTTCCGGGCGACGGGGCTCACCAAGACCTACCGGATGGGCGAGGTCGCCGTGCACGCGCTGCGCGGGATCGACCTCACGCTCTACCGCGGCGAGCTCGTCGTGCTGCTGGGTCCGTCGGGCAGCGGCAAGTCCACGCTGCTCAACATCTTAGGCGGCCTCGACGCGCCCACCAGCGGCGAGGTCCGCTACCTCGACCACAGCCTCACCGGCGCCACCGAGGCCGAGCTCACGCGGTTCCGGCGCGAGCACGTCGGCTTCGTGTTCCAGTTCTACAACCTCATCCCGAGCCTCACGGCGCGCGAGAACGTGAGCGCGGTGACCGAGATCGCGGCGTCGCCGATGCGCCCCGAGGACGCGTTGCGCCTGGTGGACCTCGACGCGCGGCTCGACCACTTCCCGGCGCAGCTCTCCGGCGGCGAGCAGCAGCGCGTGGCCATCGCCCGCGCCATCGCCAAGAACCCGGCCGTGCTGCTGTGCGACGAGCCGACCGGCGCGCTCGACTCCGCGACCGGCGTCGTCGTCCTCGAGGCGCTGGAGAAGGTCAACCGCGACCTGGGGACGCTGACCGTGCTCATCACGCACAACGTCGGCATCGCCGGCATGGCGGACCGCGTGATCCGGCTCTCCGACGGCCAGATCGCCGAGATCCGCGCCAACGCAGCGCGGCGCCCGGCGCACGAACTGTCCTGGTGACCGATGCGCGCGCTCGACCGCAAGCTCTTCCGCGACTTCTGGCACCTGCGCGGCCAGGTGCTCGCCATCGCCGCCGTGATCATGGGCGGCGTCGCGACGCTCGTGATGTCGCTGTCGACCTACGATTCGCTGCTCACGACCCGCGACCGCTTCTACCGCGAGTACCGGTTTGCGCAGGTGTTCGCGAGCCTGAAGCGCGCGCCGGAGCCGGTGGCCGAGCGCCTGCGCGCCGTCCCCGGCGTGGACCGGCTGGAGACGCGCGTGGTCGCCGGCGTGAAGCTCGAGGTGGACGGGTTCTCGGACCCGATCACCGGCCTCATGGTCTCGGTGCCCGAGCGCGACGATCCGGCGTTGAACGCGCTGCACTTCAAGCGCGGGCGCGCCGTGCGTGCCGACGCCCCGGACGAGGTCGTGCTGTCGGACTCCTTCGCCGACGCGCACGGCTTCGTGCCGGGCGACCGGCTGTCCGCGATCGTCAACGGCAAGCGCAGGGCGCTCACCGTCGTCGGCGTCGCCGTGTCGCCGGAGTACGTCTACCAGATCGCGCCGGGGGCGATGTTCCCGGACTTCAGGCGCTACGGCGTCGTGTGGACGGGACGCGACGCGCTCGCCGCCGCGTACGACATGAAGGGCGCGTTCAACAGCGTGTCGCTGACGCTCGCGCACGGCGCGGACGCGCAGGACGTCGTCGACCGCGTCGACGCGATCCTCGACGACTACGGCGGCACCGGCAGCTACGCGCGGGCCGACCAGCTGTCGAACCGGTTCCTGTCGGAGGAGATGAAGCAGCTGCAGACGACGGCGATCCTGTTCCCGGCGATCTTCCTGGGCGTGGCGGCGTTCCTGCTCGACGTCGTGGTCAGCCGGCTCATCGCGCTGCAGCGCGAGCAGGTCGCCATCCTGAAGGCGTTCGGCTACGGCAACCTCGCCGTCGGCACGCACTACGTCAAGCTGGTGATGCTGGTCGTGCTGCTGGGGGTGGCGGCCGGCGTGGCGCTGGGCGCGTGGTTCGGCCAGGGGCTGTCCGACGTGTACGCGGAGACGACGTTCCGGTTCCCGTACCTCGACTACCGGCTGCACCCCGGTGTGGTCGCGATCTCGCTCGCGATCAGCGGCGTGGCCGCGGTCAGCGGCACGCTGTTCTCGGTCTACCGCGCGGCGCGGCTCCCGCCCGCCGAAGGCATGCGGCCGGAGACGCCGACCGTCTACCGCGCGACGTTCCTCGAGCGCATCGGGCTGCAGCGCTGGTTCGCCGCGCCGACGCGGATGATTCTGCGCCACCTGGAGCGGCGCCCGGTGAAGTCGCTGCTCACCGTGCTTGGCATCGCGTGCGCGTGCGGGCTCATGATGATCGGCAACTACCAGCGGGGCGCGATCGACTTCATGGTCGACGTGCAGTTCCGCCTGTCGGCGCGCGAGGACCTCGCGGTGACGTTCGTCGAGCCCACGTCGGCCAAGGCGCTGCACGAGCTCGCCGCGCTGCCGGGCGTGCGCTACGTCGAGGGCTTCCGCGACGTGCCCGCGGTGCTGCGCTTCCGCAACCACCGCTACCGCGCGGCGGTGTTCGGCATCGCGCCCGAGGGCCGGCTGCACCGGTCGCTGGACCGCAGCCTGCAGCCGGTGTCGGTGCCGCAGGGCGGCATCGTGCTGACCGACCATCTCGCGACCAACATCCTGCACGTGCAACCCGGCGACGTGCTGACGGTCGAAGTGCTCGAGGGCAACCGCCGGACCGTGGACGTCCCGGTGCTGGGCATCACGCGGCAGTTCCTCGGCGTGTCGGCGTACATGCAGCAGGAATCGCTCAACGCGCTGCTGCGCGAGGGCGACGTCGTCTCCGGCGCGTACCTGGCGGTCGAGCCGGGTGCCGAAGCCGGCCTTTATGCAAAGCTGCACGCGCGGCCGCGCGTGCTGGGAATGGTCGCCAACGCGGCGGCGGTGCGCAGTTTCTATGCGACCATCGGCGAGTTCGTCCTCTTCTACAACATGGTGGCGACGGTGCTCGCAGGCTCGATCGGATTCGGCGTCGTCTACAACAGCGCCCGGATCGCGCTGTCCGAGCGCGGCCGCGAGCTCGCGAGCCTGCGCGTGCTGGGCTTCACGCGCGGCGAGATCGCGTACATCCTGTTGGGCGAGCTCGCGCTGCTGACGCTGGCGGCGCTG
This sequence comes from Casimicrobiaceae bacterium, assembly GCA_041911995.1. Classification (GTDB taxonomy): domain Bacteria; phylum Pseudomonadota; class Gammaproteobacteria; order Burkholderiales; family Casimicrobiaceae; genus VBCG01. The sequence goes on from JAYRNW010000341.1 coordinate 12,666, forward strand.
CCGGTCGGCCTCCTGGTCGGCACGGCGCTCATCGGCGTCCTCGTGCTCGCCTTCGAAAGTGACCTCTACCGCCTGCCGCTGGTGCTGGCGCCCGACAACATGGCACTGGGCGCGGCGGTGGTGGTCGCGTCCGCGCTGGCGTCCGGCGCGATCCTCTGGCGCCGGCTCGGCGGGCTCGACCTCGTGGCCGTGCTCAAGACCCGCGAATAGCGATCGCGCGAACCCCCATCGACTCCATCATGCGAACACGCGCCCGCATCGGCATCGCCGTCGTCGCCCTCGTCGTCGCCGGCGCCCTCGTCGCCGGCTTCCTGCCGGGGGCGGTTCCGGTCGACGTCGCCGCGGTCACCCGCGGCCCGCTGACCGTCACGGTCGAGGAAGAGGGCAAGACCCGGGTGATGGAGCGCTACGTGGTGTCGGCACCGATGACCGGGTACGCACGCCGCATCGACGTGCACGTCGGCGACCCGGTCAAGGCGGGACAGGTGATCGCCGCCATCGAGCCCGCCCGCTCGAACGCCCTCGACCCGCGCTCCCGCGCGCAGGCGACGGCGCAGGTGAAGGCGGCCGAAGCCTCCGTGGCGGCCGCGCTGGAGAACGTGTGGGTGGCGGAGGCGCAGGCCGTCCTCGCGCGCCAGGAGCTCGAGCGCTCCGAATCGCTGCGCGCGGCGAGCTACATCTCCGCGCAGGCGCTCGACCGCGTGCGCTCCGAGGTCGCGCGCACGCAGGCGGCCCGGGCGGCCGCCGAGCACGCGACCAACGTCGCGCGCTTCGAGCTCGAAGTCGCGCGCGCGGCGCTCGCCAGGACCGCGGGCGTCTCCGCCGGCGGGCCGGCGGAGACCGTCGACGTGCGGGCGCCGGTCGACGCGAAAGTCCTGCGCGTGGTCCGCGAGAGCGAAGGCGCCGTGCAGGCCGGCGAGCCGCTGCTCGAGATCGGCAACCCGGAGACGCTCGAAGCGCAGATCGACGTGCTGTCGACGCAGGCAGTGAAGATCGCGCCGGGCTCGCGCGTGCTGTTCGACCGCTGGGGCGGCAGCACGCAGCTCAAGGGCGCCGTGCGGGTCGTCGAGCCGACGGGGTTCACCAAGGTGTCGGCGCTCGGCGTGGAGGAGCAGCGGGTGCGCGTGATCGTCGACTTCACGTCGCCGCGCGACGAGTGGCGGCGTCTGGGCGACGGCTACCGCGTGGAGGCGCGCTTCGTCGTGTGGGAGGGTGCGGACGTGCTGCAGGTCCCGGCCGGCGCGCTGTTCCGGCACGGCGACGGCTGGGCGGTCTACGTCGTCGACGGCGGCCGCGCCCGACTGCGGCCGGTCGCGGTCGGCCAGCGCGCGGGCCTCGTCGCGCAGGTCGACTCGGGATTGACGGCGGGCGAGCGCGTGGTGAACCACCCCGACGACAAGGTGCGCGACGGCGTGCGCGTCAAGTCGCGCGAGTGACGGGCGCGCCGCGGCGCCGAGCGCGGTCTTCGGAACGCGATGGACTACGCTAACCCGCCGCGGTGGACCCCGGCGGCGGCGCGTGGCGCGCGATCTGCTGCTGCAGCGACGCGTAGCGCCGCTCCGGGTGCCGGCCGAACAGCGGGTCCTCGACGCGCCCGATCGCCGAGTGGATCGCCGTCCAGTCCTGCGCCGTGAGCAGCCGCTCGGCGAGCGGCAGGATCTGCGTCTCCTCGACGCGCATGTGGCCGCGCAGCGTGCCGACGTAGTCGCGCGCCGACGCCTCGACCGTCGCGCGCGACGAGATCGTGCCGTTGACGATGTCGTCCAGGTGGCGGACGAGCTCGGCGCCGCTGCTCTTGATGTGCGCGTGCTGCGCGATCAGCTCGTCGACGACCTTGGCGACCGACTTCTCGCGCTCGCGGATCTTCGCGAACACGAGGTCCTCCTTCGGATGGTGCAGCACGTCCGAGTAGTGCGTCATGTAGAACATGATGTCGAGCATGAGCTCGTAGTCCGGCGCGCCGCCGGTGTGGAACAGCGCGAGCTGCTCGTCGAGCAGGTAGAGCAGGCGGGCGAAGTTGGCGTGTTCGGCGTGCCACTGGGCAAGGGTGTCGGGCATGGCGTTCTCGGGTTCGGGGACGTCGGGCGTGCCGCGGCGCGGCGAAGCGCCGGGTGTTGCGGCCGATCCTACGGCAGGACGCCCGCGCCGCCTAGCGGAGCGCGCCCGGTCCTTTGATCTTCATCAGGGTTTGTCGCGGGGCGCGGCCCGCCAGCGCCCGCGGCGCGCATTGCCGCGGCGGCGGCCATCGGGTATCGTCGGCCGCGCCGACGCCGCCCCGGGAACCGACCATGATCCGCGAACAGTCGTACCTGCGCCTCATCGCCGACGGGCTGCCGACCGTGCGCGGGCCGCGCAAGCGCGTCGTCGTCGTCGGCGCCGGCATGGCGGGCCTCGTCGCCGCCGACGCGCTGGTGCGCGCCGGCCACGAGCCGCTGGTCCTCGAGGCGCAGCAGCGCGTCGGCGGCCGCGTCTACACGCTGCGCGAGCCGTTCGCACCGGGCCTCTACGCGGAGGCCGGCGCGATGCGCATCCCGCGTGCGCACCGCCTCACGCTCGCGTACGTCGAGCGCTTCGGCCTGCCGACCGCCGACTTCACGATGAACAACCCGGAAGGCTGGTGCCACCTGTTCGGCCGCAAGCACCGGTTCCGCGACATCGACGGCCGGCCCACGCTCGTCGGCGCGCACCTGGCCGAGCACGAGCGCGGCGCGACGTGCGCGAAGCTCTGGGACCGCGCGATCCGCCCGTTCGCCGACCGCATCGCCGCGCACGGCGACGCCGGCTGGGGGGAGATCGAGCAGGCGTTCGACGACCACTCGACGCGCGAATTCCTCGAGGAGCAGGGCTGGTCGGAGGCGGCTATCGAGCTCTTCGGCCTGCTGATGAACCAGGAGTCGCTGCTCAACACGTCGTTCCTCGAGCTGCTGCGCGAGGAGATCGGCCACTTCTACGTCGACATGGTGCGCATCGAGGGCGGGATGGACCGCCTGCCGTGCGCGTTCCTGCCGGCGCTCGCCGGCCGCATCCGGTTCGGCGCGCGGATGGTCGCCGTCGACCAGTCCGACGCCGGCGTGACCGTCCACTACCAGACGCCGGCCGGCCGGATGCAGGCGACCGCCGACCACGCGATCCTCGCCGTGCCGTTCCCGGTGCTGCGGCACGTCGAGTTCGCGAAGCCGCTGTCGCACGGCAAGCGGCGCGCGATCCGCCAGCTGCATTACGACGCGTCGGCGAAGATCCTGTTCCAGTGCCGCCGCCGCTTCTGGGAGGAGGACGACGGCATCTTCGGCGGCGGGACGGTGACCGACCTCGCGATCCGCAACATGTACTACCCGGAGCAGTGCCGCGAGACCGGCCGCGGCATCCTGCTCGCGAGCTACACGTGGGCGGAGGACGCGCAGCGCTGGGGGTCGCTCTCGCCGGACGAGCGGATCGTGCAGGCGCTGGAGAACGTCGCGGTCATCCATCCGCAGGTCCGCCAGGAATTCGAGGTCGGCGCGTCGAAGATGTGGCACGACGACCCGTTCGCCGGCGGCGCGTTCGCGCTGTTCGAGCCGTCGCAGCAGACGCTGCTCTACAAGCACATCGTCGCGCCGGAAGGCCGCGTCCACTTCGCCGGCGAGCACGCGTCGCTGCACCACGCGTGGATCCAGGGCGCGATCGAGTCGGGCTTGCGCGCCGCCGGCGAGATCAACGCCGCGGCGGGCTGAAGGATGCACCGATGACGGCCCCGAGCGAACACGGCTCCGCCCCCACCGCCGCGCACGTGGCGTGGTTGCGCGAGTCGGGCATGACGGCGCTGCTCGCGCTGCTCCTGCTCACGATCTTCGTCGTCCCCGTCGCCGCGCCGGCGCTGGGCGACGCCGGCCGTACGGCGATCGAGCTCTTCTACGTGCTGACGCTGCTGGCCGGCGCGTTCGCGATCGCCGAGCACCGGCGCATCGCGACCGTCGTCGCCGCGCTGGCCGTCGGCGCCGTCGCGATCGCGTGGCTCGCGGCGCCGCTCACGGGCACGCCCTGGCCGTTCGCCCACCACGCGGCCACGTTGTTCGCGTCCGTGCTGCTGGCGGGGATGGTCGCCGTGCGCGTGTTCGCGCCCGGGCGGATCACGGGCGACCGCCTGATGGGCGCCGTCGCGCTGTACCTGCTGCTCGGCATCGCGTGGGGCAACGCGTACGAGCTGGTCGCGCAGGCCGACCCGGCGGCGTTCAGCGTGCCGGCCGACGGCGCGCGCGGCGTCGAGCGCTGGTTCTACTTCAGCTTCGTCACGCTGACGACCGTGGGCTACGGCGACGTCGCGCCGCTCGCGCGCGGCGCGCGCGCGCTCGCCATCGGCGAGGCGCTCGTCGGGCAGCTCTTCCCGGCGGTCGTGCTGGGGCGGCTCGTGACGCTCCAGTCGTGACGGGCCGGTCCCGCCGTCAGATCTTCCGCCCCCGGTCCTCCCAGTACGCCGCGCGCATCTCGCGCTTCAGCGTCTTCCCCGCGGCGTTGCGCGGGAAGTCGGCCATGACCAGCACGCGGTCGACGCGCTGGTACTTCGCGGCGACGCGCGCGTTGATCCAGTCGCGCAGCGCGCCGGCGTCGACCGCCTCGCCGGTGCGCAGCACGACGGCGGCCACCGGGGTCTCGCCCCACTTGTCGTGCGGGATGCCGAACACGGCGACCTCGCGCACCGCCGGATGGCGCGCGGCGATCTCCTCGATGTCCTTCGGGTAGACCTTGACGCCCCCGCTGTCGATCATGTCCTTCTTGCGGTCGACGAGGTACAGGAAGCCGTCGTCGTCGACGTAGCCCAGGTCCCCGGTGTGCAGCCAGCCGCCGGCCAGCGCCTGTTCGGTGAGGTCCGGGCGGCCGTAGTACCCGGGCATCGTGATCGGGCCACGGCCCAGGATCTCGCCGACCTCGTTCGCCGGCAGGTCGCGGCCGTCGTCGCCGACGATCCGCATCGCGTAGAACGGCGGCGGCACGCCGACGCTGCCCGACTTGCGCCGCGCGTCGTCGCGGTCGAGCACCGTGATGAAGCCCTCGGTCAGCCCGTAGAGCTCGTAGAAGCGGTCCGGCAGCAGCCGGTTCAGCCGATCCTTGTGCTCGTTGTGCAGCGGCGCGCCCAGCGACAGCATCATCTCGAGCGACGTGAGGCGCGCCGGATCGAAACCCGGCGCGTTCAGGATCGCGATGATCTGCGACGGCACCAGCATCGTGTGCGTGACGCGCTCGCGCTCGACGGTCGCGATGAACGCCTCGGCGTCGAACGCGCGGTGCACGACGTACGTGGCGCCGCACATGAACGCCGGGAACATCGTGACCATCGCGCCGTTGAACACCAGCGCGCCCGAGTGCAGGACGACCGACTCCGGCGCCATCCGCCACGCGTTGGCCATCGTCGTCGCGTACATCGCGCGGATGAAGTGCGTGTGGCAGATGCCCTTCGGCAGCCCCGTCGTGCCGGACGTGTACATGAGCGTCAGCAGGTCGCTGGCCGCGACGGCGCCGTCGGGGGCGGCGTCGTTCGCGCCGGCGACGAGCGCACCGTACGCGCGGAAGCCGGCGGCCTCGTCGTCCGCGGCAGCGTCGGTCAGCACCCACGCGGTCGCGGGCGCGAGCGCGTCGCGCACGTCGGCGAGCGCCGCGCAATGCGTTCCCGCCGACACGACGACGCGCGGCGACGCGTCGGACAGCAGCGAGCGCAGGCCGGTGGCGGTGAGGAGCGGCGACAGCGGCACGATGGCGGCGCCGAGCTTCGCGCACGCCCAGTACGTCGCGAGGAGCTCCAAGCCGTTGCCGAGGACGGTGGCCACACGGTCGCCGCGCGCCGTGCCCAGTGCCGCGAGCGCGTTCGCCCAGCGGTTCACGTAGCCGTCGAACTCGCGCCACGTGAGGCGCACCTCGCGCCCGTCCGCCGTGGCCGGCGGCACGACGACCGCCGTGTGCTGCGGCCGGTAGCGCGCGTGGCGGGCGAGGAGGGCGCCCAGGCAGAGGCTGTCGGCGGCGATCGGCGTTTCCATGGAGGCTCCGAGGCGGGACGGCGTCCGCGGCGCTGCGGCCGGCGGGCGCCGTGTCCGGGATCAGCCTGCCTTTTCGCGCACCGACGGACTTCCGTCAAGCGCTGCCGCGCGCGGCGGGGGTCTACGGACGGCCGCGCGAGGCGCGCTGCGGCGGCTCCGGCGCCGACGGCGTCGCGCCCGCCCGCAGGCTCGCGGACAGCCGGTCGAGCACCGCGTACGCCTCGCGCACCAGCGCCGCGCCGACGGCGGCCTCGAGCGCCGCGTACTCGCGCTCGACCAGGGGTGCGATCCGGCGCACCAGCGCTCGGCTCCTCCGCGTCAGCGAAACCAGCACGCGGCGGTGGTCGCGGTCGACGCGGCGGCGCGCGACGAGCCCCAGCTCGTCCATCCGCGCGAGCACGCCGGCGAGGCTCGGGCTCGAGATCGTGCAGGCGTCGCAGATCTGCCGCGGCTCGAGCGCCTGCGGCGCGCTCTCGGCGAGCGCGCGCAGGATCCGCCACTGCTGCTCGGTCACGCCGTGCGCGTGGAGGATCGGCCGGAAGCGGGCGATGACGTCCTCGCGCGCGCGCAGCAGCAGCAGCGGGAGGTTGCGGTGGGGGACGACGGCGGCCATGGGGGCGGTTCCGCTTGACACACTAACATATGAGTGATCCAATTGCTAACATGTTAATCGATGTCTCCGCGGCGACCTTCGCCTGTGCACCGATCGGCTCCGTCGCGGCCCCGGGCGCCGCGCGATGAGCCTCGCGATCGACGACGCGCGGGTGCGGCTCTGCGGCGAGCCGCTCGCCCGCGACGTGCGCGTCGACGCCGCGGCCGGCACGCTCGCTTGGCGCGGCCGCACCCGTCCCGCCGCCGACTTCCGCTGGCTGCCGCCGGTGGAGGGCGCCGTCTACGGGACGCTCGTCAACTACCGCGGGGCGCTCGCCGAGCTGGGCGAGGCCGTCGGCCAGCCGCCGTACCACGCGCCGCCGAAGGCGCCGGTGCTGTACGTGCGGCCGCGCAACACGCATTCGGCGCACCTCGCGCCCATCGCCGTGCCGGCCGGCGTGGCCGCGCTCGCCGTGGGGGCGTCGCTCGGCGTGGTCGTCGGCCGCACCGCGTGCCGCGTGGCCGCCACCGACGCGCTCGCGTTCGTCGCCGGGTACACGGTGGCCAACGACGTGTGCGTTCCGCACGCAAGCTATTTCCGGCCGGCGGTGCGCGAGCGCTGCCGCGACGGCTTCTGCCCGCTGGGGCCGTGGGTCATGGCGCGCCGGCACGTGCCGGACCCGGACGCGCTGGCGATCCGCGTGGACGTCGACGGCGAGGTCCGCCAGCGCGCGAGCACGCGCGACTGCGTGCGCTCCGTTGCGCAACTTCTCGCCGACGTGACCGCGTTCATGACGCTCGCGCCGGGTGACGTGCTGCTGACGGGCGTGCCGGCCGGCGCGCCGCTCGCGCGGGCCGGGCAGCGCGTGACGGTGGCGATCGAGGGCGTGGGCACGCTGGAGAACACGCTGGTCGCGGAGGACGCGCCATGAGCCCGAAGGGCCGCCCCGAGGGCGAATTCCGGAGCGCGCAGCGCGAAGGTCATCTTATCCACCCGAAGGGCCGCCCGAGGGCGAATTCCGGAGCGCGCAGCGCGAAGGTCATCCTATCCACCCGAAGGGCCGCCCCGAGGGCGAATTCCGGAGCGCGCGGCGCGAAGGTACTCCAATGAGGCACGCGCGCGTTGCCTACGGCGGCGCCATCCACGACGCCGCGCCGCACGGCGACGGGCTGCGCCTCGCCGACGGCCGCGTCGTCGCCGAGGACGCCGTCGTCTGGCTGCCGCCGTTCGTGCCGGGCACCATCGTCGCGCTCGGCCTCAATTACGCCGACCACGCGAAGGAATTGAAGTTCGGCGCGCAGCAGGAGCCGCTCGTATTCCTTAAGGGGCCCAACACGCTGCTCGGCCACCGCGGGCAGACGCGGCGGCCCGCGGACGCGACGTTCATGCACTACGAGTGCGAGCTCGCCGTGGTCATCGGCAAGCCGGCCGCGCGCGTGCGCCGCGCCGACGCGTTCGGCGTGATCGCCGGCTACACGGTCGCCAACGACTACGCGATCCGCGACTACCTCGAGAACTGGTACCGGCCGAACCTCGTCGTCAAGAACCGCGACACGTGCACGGTGCTGGGGCCGTGGCTGGTCGACGCCGCCGACGTTCCCGATCCCGCGGACCTCACGCTCACGACCACGGTCAACGGCAAGGTCACGCAGCGGGGCAATACGCGCGACCTCGTGTTCGACATTCCGTTCCTGATCGAGTATCTATCCGCGTTCATGACGCTCGCGCCGGGCGACGTGATCCTGACCGGGACGCCGGAAGGGGTCGTCGACGTGCGGCCGGGCGACGAGGTCGTCACCGAGATCGCCGGCATCGGCCGGCTCGTCAACACGATCGCCGGCGACGACGTCTTCGGCGGCGCGTAGCGCGCCGCCCGCGAGGAAGCACGATGCACATCCGGCACCTGATCGACGGCAAGGCGGTGGACAGCGCCGACGCGTTCCCGACCGTGAACCCGGCCACGCAGGACGTGCTGGCCGACGTCGCGGCGGGCGGCGAGGCGGAGGTCGCCGCCGCGGTCGCCGCGGCGCACGCGGCGTTCCCGCGCTGGGCCGGCACGCCGCAGAAGGAGCGCGCGCGCATCATGCGCCGGCTGGGCGACCTCGTCGCCGCGCACGTCCCCGAGCTCGCGGACCTCGAGACCCGCGACACCGGACAGGTGATCGCGCAGACGGGCAAGGCGCTGGTGCCGCGCGCCGCCGACAACTTCCACTACTTCGCCGAGATGTGCACGCGCACCGACGGCCACACGTACCCGGTCGACGGCGCGCTGCTCAACTACACGCTGTTCCACCCGGTCGGCGTCTGCGCGCTGATCTCGCCGTGGAACGTGCCGTTCATGACGGCGACGTGGAAGGTCGCGCCGTGCCTCGCGTTCGGCAACACGGCGGTGCTCAAGATGAGCGAGCTCTCGCCGCTCACCGCGGACCGGCTGGGCGCGCTGGCGCTGGAGGCGGGCGTGCCGCCGGGTGTCCTCAACGTCGTGCACGGCTACGGCCGCACGGCGGGCGAGGCGCTGGTGCGCCACCCCGACGTGCGCGCGATCTCGTTCACCGGCAGCACGGCGACCGGCCACCGCATCGTGCAGGCGGCCGGCGTGAAGAAGTTCTCGATGGAGCTGGGCGGCAAGAGCCCGTTCGTCGTGTTCGAGGACGCGCAGTGGGACCGCGCGATGGACGCCGCCGTGTTCATGATCTTCTCGAACAACGGCGAGCGCTGCACGGCCGGCTCGCGGATCCTCGTGCAGCGCTCGATCTACGACGGGTTCGCGGACGAGTTCGCCGCGCGCGCGGCGCGCCTGCGCGTCGGCGACCCGCTCGACCCGGCGACGATCGTCGGCCCGATGATCTCGCGCGACCACCTCGCCAAGGTGCGCAGCTACATCGAGGCCGGGCCGGCCGAGGGCGCGCGGCTGCTCACGGGCGGGTTGGATGCCCCGGACCTGCCGCCGCACGTCGCCTCCGGCAACTTCGTGCGGCCAACGGTGTTCGCCGACGTGCGCAACGACATGCGGATCGCGCAGGACGAGATCTTCGGGCCCGTCGCGTGCCTGATCCCGTTCGCCGACGAGGCCGACGCCGTGCGCATCGCCAACGACACGCGCTACGGGCTGTCGTCGTACGTATGGACGCGCGACCTCGCGCGGGCGCACCGCGTGGCCGCGGCGATCGAGGCCGGGATGTGCTTCGTCAACAGCCAGAACGTCCGCGACCTGCGGCAGCCGTTCGGCGGGACCAAGGCATCGGGCACCGGCCGCGAGGGCGGCACGTGGAGCTTCGAGGTGTTCCTCGAGCCCAAGAACGTCTGCGTGTCGCTGTCCGACCATCCGATTCCGAGGTGGGGCGCGCCCTAGCGCGCCCGAGGGGAGCACGACCATGGGCAAGCTCGCGCTGGCCGCCAAGATCACGCACGTGCCGTCGATGTACCTGTCCGAGCTCGACGGGCCGCACAAGGGCTGCCGGCAGGCGGCGATCGACGGCCACAGGGAGATCGGCCGCCGGTGCCGCGCGCTCGGCGTGGACACGATCGTCGTGTTCGACACGCACTGGCTCGTCAACTCCGGCTACCACGTCAACTGCGCGCCGCGCTTCGAGGGCGTCTACACGAGCAACGAGCTGCCGCACTTCATCCGGAACATGGCCTACGCGTACCCGGGCAACCCGGCGCTCGGCCACCTGATCGCGCGGGCGGCCACCGCGGCGGGCGTGCACACGCGCGCCCACGACGCGACGTCGCTGACGCTGGAGTACGGGACGCTGGTGCCGATGCGCTACATGAACGCCGACCGGCACTTCAGGGTCCTGTCGGTGTCGGCGCTGTGCACGGTGCACGACCTGGCCGACAGCGCGGTGCTGGGGCGCGCCGTGCGGCGGGCGATCGAGGAGGACTACGACGGCACCGTGGCGATCTTCGCCAGCGGATCGCTGTCGCACCGCTTCGCGCAGAACGGCGTGGCGGAGCAGTACCTGCACAAGCTGTGGGACCCGTTCCTCGAGCAGGTCGACCTGCGCGTCGTCGAGCTGTGGCAGCGCGGCGACTGGAGGACGTTCACCGCGATGCTGCCGATGTACGCCGAGAAGTGCATCGGCGAGGGCCACATGCACGACACGGCGATGCTGCTGGGCGCGCTGGGCAGCGCAGCCTACGACCAGCCCGTGGAGATAGTCACGCCGTACTTCGGCAGCTCCGGGACCGGGCAGATCAACGCGATTTTCCCCGTGGTGCCGATCGCGGGGTGATCGGTTGGAAGACCCTGAACCACGAAGAACACGAAGAACACGAAGAGATTCGAAGTCTCGTTCTCTTTGCTTCATGCTCTGGAATTCCTTCGTGCCCTTCGTGTCCTTCGCGGTTCAAGATCCGGAAGTGAATGCAACCACGGCCCCATGCCCCACCTGACCATCGAATACTCGGGCAACCTGCGCGACCACGGCGACTTCGACACGCTGTGCGCGACGCTCGCGCGCACGCTGGTGGCCTTCGAGGCGGACGGCGCGCGCGTGTACCCGGTCGGCGGCGTGCGCGTGCGCGCGATCGCCGCGGACCACTGGTGCGTCGGCGACGGCCGCGCGTACGCGGCGTTCGTGCACGCGCGGCTGGCGGTCGGCGCCGGGCGCGGCGCCGACACGCTGAAGGCGACCGGCGACGCGCTGTTCGCCGCGATGAAGGCGCACTTCGCCGACGTGTTCGCGCGGCAGGGCCTCGCGCTTTCGCTGGAGGTCGGCGAGTTCTCGGAAGGCCGCACGTGGAAGCACAACAACCTGCACGCGCGGATGCGCGAGCCGTGACGGGAGCGAGCCGATGCTGCCCCCGGAAGTGACCCGCGACCTCGCGCGCCGCCTCTACGACGCGCGCAGGTCGCGCACGCAGCTCGCGCAGTTCTCGCGCGCGCACCCGCAGATGACGATCGACGACGGCTACGCGATCCAGCGCGCGTGGGTGGCGCTCGAGCAGGCCGATGGCCGCGCGATCCGCGGCCGCAAGATCGGGCTCACTTCGCGCGCGATGCAGCAGGCGTCGCAGATCACGGAGCCCGACTTCGCGCCGCTGATGGACGACATGTTCTTCGCCGCGGGCGACCTGCCGGCCGCGTGCTTCATCGCGCCGCGCGTCGAGGTCGAGCTCGCGTTCGTGCTGGGCCTGCCGCTCGCCGGCCCGGGCGTCAACCGCGACGACGTCCTCGCCGCCACCGAATACGTGACGCCGGCGGTCGAGATCATCGACGCGCGGATCGAGCAGTTCGACCGCGACACGAAGGCGCCGCGCAAGGTGTTCGACACGATCGCCGACTTCGCGGCCAACGCCGGTGTCGTGCTCGGATCGCGCCGCGTGCGGCCGGGGGACGTCGACCTGCCGTGGATCGGGGCGCTGCTCGAGAAGAACGGCACGGTCGAGGAGACCGGGCTCGCCGCGGGCGTCCTCGGCCACCCGGCCAACGGGGTCGTTTGGCTCGCCAACAAGCTCGCGCCGTACGGCGAGCGGCTGAACGCCGGCGACGTCGTGCTCGCCGGCTCGTTCACGCGGCCGGTCACCGCCGTCGCCGGCGACGCCTTCCGCGTCGACTACGGCGCGCTCGGCGTCATCGCGTTCCGCTTCGTCTGAAAGGAAGGCCTCCGATGTCCGCGACACCTCAGGCCGCGCCAAACGACCGCTTCGGCGCCGATGAGTGGCAGGCGCGCGTGCAGCTCGCCGCCGCGTACCGGATCTTCGACCTCCTCGGCTGGACCGAGCTCATCTACAACCACATTTCGCTGCGGCTGCCCGGGCCCGACCGGCACTTCCTAATCAACCCGTTCGGGCTGCACTACAGCGAGGTCACCGCGTCCAACCTCGTCAGGATCGACCTCGCCGGCAACGTCGTCGGCGATTCGCGCTGGCCGATCAACCCCGCCGGCTTCACCCCGCACGCGACGATCCACGCGAACATCGCGAATGCGCACTGCGTCATGCACACGCACACGACCGCCGGCCTCGCCGTCGCGTGCCTCGACGAGGGGCTGTCGATGACGAACTTCTACTCGGCGCAGCTGCACGGCAAGCTCGCGTATCACGAATTCGAGGGGATCACCGTGCACGCGGAAGAGGCGCCGCGCCTGCTCGCGAGCATCGGCGGTCGGCAGGCGGTGATCCTGCGCAACCACGGCCTCCTCGCGTGGGGCGAGAGCCTGCCGCGCGCGTTCGCGATCCTGTGGCTGCTGCAGCGCGCGTGCGAGATCCAGCTCGCCACGCTGTCGATGGGCCGCGCGCGGCCGATCCCGGAGGACGTGCAGCGCAGGTGCACGGCCGACTCGCTGCAGTTCAACCCGAAGTTCGGCGCCGGGCAGGACGTGCTCGACGCGCTCACGCGGATGGTCGACCGCCGCGACCCGTCGTACCGGACGTAGCGCGCGGCCGCGGTACACTTGCGGCGTGCCGCCCGCCCCGTCGCTCGCCGCCGCGTTAGCCTCCTCGCCGCTGCGCCACGCGCGATTCCGGCGGTTCTACGTGGCGTCGATCGGCGTCGCGCTCGGCTACACGATGACGTCGTCGATGGCGGCGTGGCTGATGGCGACGATCACGCCGTCGGCGCTGATGGTCGCGCTCGTGCAGACGGCGAGCACGGCGCCGGCGTTCGCCGTGGGCCTGCTGGCCGGCGCACTCGCCGACATCGTCGAGCGCCGGCGCGTGATCCTCGCCACGCAGATCGTGTTCCTGGCGGGCACGCTGCTGCTGGGCGGCGCCACGCTGGCCGGGCTGATGGGGCCGTGGGCGCTGCTCGCGCTCACGTTCGTGATCGGCACCGGCTTCACGTTCTACATGCCGGCGCAGCAGGCGTCGATCAACGACCTCGTCACGCGCGCGGACGTGCCGCAGGCGGTGGCGCTGGGCGCCGTCGCGATGAACGTCGCGCGGGCGCTGGGGCCGGCCACGGCCGGCGCGGTCGCCGCGTGGCTCGGCACCGGCAACGCCTTCCTCGCGAGCGCCGCGTGCTTCGTCGGCATGGTGGTCGTCGTCCGCGGCTGGCCGCCGCAGAAGGCGGCGCTGCCCGGCGTGCCCGAGACGCTGCTGTCGGGCATCGCCGCCGGGCTGCGCTTCACGCGGCACTCGGCGCCGATGCGCGCGATCGTGCTGCGCAACCTGATGTTCGCCGTGTGCGCGAGCGCGCTGTGGGCGCTGCTGGCGGTCATCGCGCGCGACCAGCTTGAGCTGGGCGCCGGCGGCTTCGGCCTGCTGTTCGGCGGCTTCGGCGGCGGAGCCGTGCTCGGCGCGCTGACCATTCCGCGGCAAATGCAGAAGCACCCGCTCAACCGCGTCGTCGCCGGCTTTGCGCTGCTGTGGGTGATCGCGTCGACGCTGGTCGCGATGGCGGACCACGCCGCGCTCGCGCTGGTCGGCACGTTCGGCGCCGGTGCGGCGTGGGTCGGCGTGCTCGCGAGCCTGGGCGCCGCCACGCAGAGCGCGGCGCCGGCGTGGGTGCGCGCGCGTGCCGTCGCGATCAACTTCTTCGTCGTGCAGGCGAGCCTGGCGCTCGGCAGCGTCGCGTGGGGCACGCTGGCGTCGTGGGGCGGCACGCGGGTCGCGCTGCTCGCGTCGGCCGCCTCGCTCCTCGCGCTGCAGGCCTTCAACCGGCGCACCCGCGTGCGGCTGGGCGTGGACCGCGACGTGCTGCCGGGCGCGCAGCTGCCCGAGCTGTCGTTCCCCGTGGAGCCGCAGCCCGACGACGGGCCGGTGCTGATCCAGGTCGAGTACCGCGTCGACCCCGACCAGCGCGAGGGGTTCCTGCGCGCGATCCGCGCGATGGGGCCGGTGCGGCGGCGCAACGGCGCGTCGAGCTGGCGCGTGTTCCGCGACCTGGCCGAGGAGGGCAAGTACGTCGAGCGCTACATCCTGAGCTCGTGGGCGGAGTACGTGCGGCAGCGCTCGCGGGGGACGATCGCCGACCGCCAGCTGCAGGAGGAGCTCGCGGGCTTCCAGCGCGAAGGCGCGCCGCTCGTCGTGTCGCGGCTGCTCGGCATCGACCTCCCCGAGGAAGGGCCGATCGACATGCACGAGCACCGGCCGCGCTGACGCGCGTCCGGGTGGTCAGCGCGGCGCGAGCAGCGCGCGCAGCGTGTCTGCCGCGTGCCCGGACTGGTCGGCGCAAGCGGCGACCCCGGCGCGCGCGAGGCGCGCCTCCAGCGCGCGCCGGGCGTCGGCGGCCTCGGCGACCGGCACCCGCACCGAGATCTCGACGTGCTGCCGGCCGTCCGGCAGCTGCTGCACGTCGACGTCGTAGCGCCGGCCCGGCGTCGTGTACGGGCGGACGGCGATCGGCCCCAGGGCGCGCAGCCCCGCCGGCAGCGGCCACGCGTCGACCGCCTCGCGCAGGAAGCGGACCTGCGCCGCGCTCAGCGCCTGCGCCAGTGACAGACGTCCGGCGACGAGGTCGCCGGTCGCGGCGTCGTCGAGCAGCGTCGAGATCGAGACGGTGCCGGTCATCCGGCCGCCGTGGACGTCGTACTCGCACTTGCCTTCCCGCGCGGGCACGAGGCTCGCGGGCAGCGCCGTGCACGGCTGGTCGGCGGCCTTCAGCGTGAGCTCCGCGCCGGTCTCTCGCGCGCGCAGCCGCAGCCGCACGCCGCGCGCGGACAGCGCGAGCGCGTCGTCGTCGAACAGCCAGGTCCGGTACGGCGCCGCGCGGGGCCTGAGGTCGAGCGCCTGCACGATCGCGTCGGGCGATCCGCACAGCGCGACCTGGACTTCGGCGCGCCGCGACGACGCGGCGGAAACGGGCACGGCGGCGCACGCGACGGCGGCGGCGAGCGCGGCCGCGGCGAGGGCGGCATGCTTCATCGCCGCCATTTTAGCGTCGGCCCGCGCGTCCGGGCGGCTGCGGCCATAATGACGAACGACGGCCGCGTGTCCGCGCCCGCCGCCTCCCGTATCGAGCCAGCAGGAACCCACCATGCGAATCTTCAATTTCAGCGCCGGCCCCGCCGTGCTCCCGGAAGAGGTGCTGCGCACCGCCGCCGCCGAGATGCTCGACTGGCACGGCAGCGGCATGTCGGTGATGGAGATGAGCCACCGCGGCAAGGAGTTCATCGCGATCGCCGAGCAGGCGGAGGCCGACCTGCGCACGCTGCTCGCGATCCCCGCGAACTACAAGGTGCTGTTCCTGCAGGGTGGCGCGATCGGCGAGAACGCGATCGTGCCGATGAACCTCGTGCAGGGCCGCACGGTCGCCGACTACGTGAACACCGGCGAGTGGTCGAAGAAGTCGCTGAAGGAGGCGAAGAAGTACGTGACGGTCAACGTCGCCGCGTCGGCCGAGGACCAGGGGTTCACGTACGTGCCGGACCGCGCGACCTGGAAGCTCACGCCGGGCGCCGCGTACGTGCACATCTGCAGCAACGAGACGATCGGCGGCGTCGAGTACCACTGGACGCCGGACACCGGCGACGTGCCGCTGGTCGCCGACATGTCGTCGCACATCCTGTCGCGCCCCGTCGACGTCGCGAAGTACGGCGTCATCTACGGCGGCGCGCAGAAGAACATCGGCCCGGCGGGCCTCACGATCGTCGTCGTCCGCGACGACCTGCTCGACCGCGCGCTGCCGATCACGCCGTCGGCGTTCCACTGGAAGGAGCAGGCGGCGGCGGACTCGATGCTCAACACGCCGCCGACGTACGCGATCTACGTCGCGGGGCTCGTGTTCCGCTGGCTGATGGCGCAGGGCGGCGTCGCGGCGATCGAGCAGCGCAACGTCGCGAAGGCGAAGCTCCTGTACGACTGCCTCGACGCGAGCGGCTTCTACGCAAGCCCGGTGCGCGTGCAGGACCGGTCGCGGATGAACGTGCCGTTCAAGCTGCCCGACGCCGCGCTCGACGAGCCGTTCCTCAAGGGCGCGAAGGAGCGCGGCATGGTGCAGCTCAAGGGCCACCGGTCGGTCGGCGGCATGCGCGCGTCGATCTACAACGCGATGCCGGTCGAGGGCGTGCAGGCGCTCGTCGACTACATGCGGGACTTCGAGCGCGAGCGCGCATGAGCGCCGAAGGGCAGCCCGCGATGTGCTTGCGCGACCACGGGGTACGTCGATGACGGCGCTGGAGAAGTACCGGATCCTGACGCTCAACCAGATCGCGAGCCACGGGCTGCACCGGTTCCCGGCCGCGCGCTACGCGGTCGGCAAGGCGGTCGAGCAGCCGGACGCGATCCTCGTGCGCTCGCACGACATGCACGCGATGGCGATCCCGCCGTCGGTGAAGGCGATCGGCCGCGCCGGCGCCGGCACCAACAACATTCCCGTCGCGGCGATGTCGCAGCGCGGCGTGCCGGTGTTCAACGCGCCGGGCGCCAACGCGAACGCCGTGAAGGAGCTCGTGCTGGCGGCGCTGCTGATGGCCGCGCGCAACGTCGTCCCCGCGCTCGGCTACGTCGCCGGACTGGACCCGGCCGCCGCCGACCTGGAGGCGAAGGTCGAGGACGGCAAGAAGCAGTTCGCCGGCGTCGAGCTGCCGCACCGCACGCTCGGGATCGTCGGGCTGGGTGCGATCGGCAGCCTCGTCGCCGACACGGCGATCAAGCTCGGGATGCGCGTCACCGGCTTCGACCCGGAGATCACGGTCGACGCGGCGTGGCGGCTGCCGTCGTCCGTGCGCCGCGCGAACAGCATCGACGAGCTCGTGAAGCAGTCGGACTTCGTGACGCTGCACGTGCCGCTGCTGCCGGTCACGCGCAACCTCGTCGACGCGCCGCGGCTCGCGCTGATGAAGCACGGCGCCGTGCTGCTCAACTTCGCGCGCGAGGGCATCGTCGACGACGAGGCGGTCGCCGCGGCGCTGCAGGCCGGCCGGCTCAAGTCCTACTTCTGCGACTTCCCGAGCGCGCGGCTCCTGCGCGAGCCGCGCGTCGTCGCGCTGCCGCACCTCGGCGCGTCCACGGCCGAGGCCGAGGAGAACTGCGCGGTGATGGTCGTCGACCAGGTGCGCGAGTACCTGGAGCACGGGACCGTCGTCAACGCGGTCAACTTCCCGAACGTCGAGATGCCGCGCGAGTCGCCGTGGCGCGTCGCGATCGCGAACGCCAACGTGCCCAACATGCTGGGGCAGATCTCGACGACGATGGCCAGCGCCGGCCTCAACATCCACAACATGGTGAACAAGTCGCGCGGCGAGATGGCGTACACGCTGGTGGACGTCGACAGCCCGGCCGAGGCGGGTGTCGTCGCCGCGCTGGCGGCGATCGACGGCGTGCTGTCGGTGCGGACGATCCCGGCCGAGCCGGCCGCTGGTTAGGCCCCCCGAAGCGCGCTGTCGCGCGCCGCCCCCCAAAGGGGGGCGCGCCCTTGGGGCGGCCCGGCGGGCGCTGGCGGGCGCCGGCAGGCCGGGGGAATGGCCGCCGAACGCCGCTCTCCTGTGTCATCCCGAGCGCAGCGAGGGATCTGCTGTGCTGCCGGTGTGGCAACAGGCGGATCCTTCGGCGCTTCGCACCTCGGGAGGAAATACCGGGGCGCGCTACCGGGCGGTCGGCGCCGCCGGCGCCTGCGCGTACATGTTCGACACGCGCACGCCGATGGGCACGCAGGCGGTCAGCGCCAGCAAGAGCAGGAGGCAGGTCAGCGTCTTCACGCGGTTCCTCGCGGTCCGATCCGTCGATGCGCGGGAGACTACCCGAAATCCGCGGCGGCGTCTGCCGCCGGTTGCGCGGGCGTGGCTCCGGTGCCCGGGGCCGGGTGTAAGCTTGGCGTGATCCCATTCGCGGCGCCGCGTCCCGCGGCGGTCGCCAATTCACGGAAGGAACGGCGATGTCCCTGTTGAGCTTTGTGAAGGAAGCGGGCGAGAAGCTGTTCGGGCGGGGCCAGGCACAGGCCGCGATGAGCGAGGTGAAGGCGGACCCGGCGAACGAGGCGAAGATCGCCGCCGCCAACGCCGCGGCCGGCGACGCGATCCTCGACTACGTCAAGGCGCAGAACCTGGCGGCGACGGGGCTCACCGTCACGTTCGACGGCGCGACGTCGACGGTGTCGGTGTTCGGCGTCGCGCCGGACCAGGCGACCAAGGAGAAGATCGCGCTGTGCTGCGGCAACGTGGCCGGCGTCGCGGCGGTCAACGACATGATGTCGGTCGACCAGAGCGCGCCCGAGGCGCGCTACTACACGGTCGTATCCGGCGACAACCTGTCGAAGATCGCCAAGGCGCACTACGGCGACCCGAACAAGTACCCGGTGATCTTCGAGGCCAACCGCCCGATGCTCACGCACCCGGACAAGATCTATCCGGGCCAGGTGCTGCGCATCCCGCCGCTGTAGCCGCCGCCGTGGCCGCACTGCCGCTGCCCGTCGCGCGCGCCGCGCCGGCTGCCCGCGGGCCGGGCGACGACGACGTGGTGCCGATCGGCGATCCCGACCCGGACGACGGTGAGGGGGGCGACGACGACGACCTCGAAGAGGACGAGGACGACGACGACGAGGATCCGCTGCAGGCGACGCGGCGGTGAACGGCGCGCCGGCGCGAAAGCGCCGACGTCACTCCTCCTGGAACGCCTCCTCGCGCTTGCGCCGGATGTTCGGCACCGCGATGACGAGGATCAGCAGCACGGCCGCCGCCAGCATGCCGGCGGAGATCGGCCGGGTCAGGAACACCGACGGGTCGCCGCGCGACAGCAGCAGCGCGCGCCGCAGGTTCTCCTCCATCATCGGCCCCAGCACGAAGCCCAGCAGCAGCGGCGCGGGCTCGCAGCCCAGCTTGACGAACAGCACGCCGATGAGCCCGAAGAACGCCGTGATGATCACGTCGACGTCCGTGTTGTTGACCGTGTAGACGCCGATCGCGCAGAACAGGAGGATCGCCGGGTACAGCAGCCGGTAGGGCACCGTCAGCAGCTTGATCCACATGCCGATCATCGGCAGGTTCAGCACGACGAGCATCAGGTTGCCGACCCACATCGACGCGATGAGCCCCCAGAACAGCCCCGGGTTGGACGTCATCACCTGCGGCCCCGGCTGGATGTTGTGGATCGTCATCGCGCCGACCATCATCGCCATCACCGCGTTCTCCGGGATGCCGAGCGTCAGCAGCGGGATGAACGACGTCTGCGCGCCCGCGTTGTTCGCCGACTCCGGGCCGGCCACGCCCTGGATCGCGCCCTTGCCGAACTGCGACGGATCCTTGGCGATCTTCTTCTCGATCGTGTAAGAAGCGAAGGAGGACAGCATTGCCCCACCCCCGGGGAGGATGCCGAGGATGGAGCCCAAACCCGTGCCGCGCAGAACGGCAGGAAACGCCGCTCGGAGCTGCTCCTTCGTTAACCAGAGTCCCGTCACCTTGTTGGTGACGAGCTCGCGTTTCTCGGTCGACTCGAGGTTCGTGATGATCTCGGCGAAGCCGAAGAGGCCCATCGCGACGCCGACCACGCCGATGCCGTCCGACAGCTCGGGGATGCCGAACGCGAAGCGCTGCAGGCCCGAGTTGACGTCGGTGCCGACGATGCCGAGCAGCAGGCCGGTGATGATCATCGCGATCGCCTTGACGAGCGATCCGCTCGCCAGCACCACCGCGCCGATCAGCCCCAGCACCATCAGCGAGAAGTACTCGGCCGGGCCGAACTTGAGCGCGAGCTCGGACAGCGGGATCGAGACGGCGGCGACCAGCACCGTGGCGACCGTGCCGGCGAAGAACGAGCCCAGCGCCGCGATCGCGAGCGCCGCGCCCGCCTGCCCCTTGCGCGCCATCTGGTGGCCGTCGAGGCACGTGACGACCGACGACGCCTCGCCCGGCATGTTGAGCAGGATCGACGTCGTCGAGCCGCCGTACTGCGCGCCGTAGTAGATGCCGGCCAGCATGATGAGCGCGGAGACCGGCTGCAGCGCGTAGGTCGTCGGCAGCAGCATCGCGATCGTCGCGACCGGGCCGATGCCCGGCAGCACGCCGATCAGCGTGCCGAGCAGCGCGCCCAGGAGCGCGTAGAGCAGGTTCACCGGCGTCAGCGCGACGCCGAAGCCCAGTGCCAGGTGGCTCAGGAGCTCCATCGCGTCAGTTCCCGACGAACACGGGCCAGATCGGCAGCTGCAGGTGCAGGCCGACGACGAACACGCCGGTGGCGAGCGCCGCCAGCAGGACCCCGGCGACCAGCGACTCGAGCGGCCGGAACTCGCGGCTCGCCGCGGCGGACGTCACGATCAGGACGACCGTGGAGATCGCCACGCCGACCTTGGCGACGATGAGCCCGAACAGCACGACGCTGCCCAGCACGACGACCGTCGGCCGCCACTTCCACGCCGGGATCGCCTCGCCGTACCCGCGCAGTCCGCGGCCGCCGATGACGAGGCCGAGCACGATGAGCAAGATGCCGAGGATGCGCGGGAAGTAGCCGGGGCCCATGCGGGCGGCCGTGCCCAGCGTGTAGTTCGACGAAACGATGAGCGTGAAGGCGCCGAGGCAGGCGAACAGCACGCCGGCCCAGAAGTCCTTCGGATTGCGTATCGGTGCCACCTGCCGTGTCCTCGTCGGTGCCGGGGCGCGGGTCCGGCGGCGTGCGCGTCGACGGCAAGGATAGGCGGGCAAGCTTTCAAATCGCTTTCAGTCGCGCGGGCCTGCGGCCGTCCGCGGCCGATCCCGGGTACAGTGCACGGGTGCCCCCCACGAAGATCCTGATCGTCGAGGACGACCCGCACATCTGCCGGCTGCTGGAAGCCGAGCTGGGACGCCTGGGCTACGCGCTGCGCACGGCGGGCACGGCCGCCGACGCGCTGGCGCTGGCCAAGGCGTGGGCGCCGGCGCTGATGCTGCTCGACCTCGGGCTGCCCGACCGCGACGGGACCGGCGTGCTGCGCGAACTGCGCGGCCGCGCCGACGCGCTGCCGGTGATCTGCCTCACGGCGCGCGACCAGCCGCACGAGCGCGTCGGCGGGCTGCGCGCGGGCGCCGACGACTACATCGTGAAGCCGTTCGACGTGGCCGAGCTCGACGCGCGCATCCGCGCCGTGCTGCGCCGCGCCTCGCGCGACGCGGCGCCCGACGTCGTCGTGGGCGGCCTCAGGCTCGCCGGGGACGGGGCGCGGGTGCTGGCGGGCGAGGGTTCGCTGGGGCTCACGCCGAGCGAGCTGCACGTGCTGCGCCAGCTCATGCGCAACGCCGGCCGCGTCGTGACCCGCGCCCAGCTCGTGCAGACGCTGGCCGCGCGCAACGAGGACATCGGCGACAAGTCGGTCGAGGTCTACGTCCACCGCGTGCGCGGCAAGATCCACGGGCACGGTGTCGAGATCGTCACGGTGCGCGGCTTCGGCTACCTGTTGCGGCAGGCACCGGACGCCGCGCCGGGAAGCGCGGCGTGAAGCCCGCCGCCAGCCTGCGCCGGCGGCTGGTGACGCAGCTCGCGGTGCCGCTGCTCGCGCTGTTCGCGGTGAGCGGCGCCATTTCCGCGTGGGCGGCCCGCCACTACGCGGACCGCGTGTACGACCGCTGGCTGTACGACTCGGCGCAGACGCTGTCGCTGCAGGTGCTGATGACCGGCGGGCGCGCGCAGCTCGAGCTGCCGCGCGTCGCGCAGGAGATGTTCGAGTGGGACTCGGAGGACCGGATCGTGTTCCGCGTCGAGGGGTCGCACAGCGGCGTCATCGCCGGGCCGCCGGTGCCGGCCGGCGGCGAGCGCGAGGAGCGGTTCCACAACGTGCGCTTCTTCGACGCGCCGCTCGACGGGACGCCGATGCGCTGGGTGGCGCTCGCGCCGCCGCTGCCGCAGCCGGGCGAGGAGGTGACGATCGTCGTCGGCGAGACGACGCACAAGCGCGACCGGCTGACCGAGGAGATCCTGCTGACCGTGTGGCTGCCGCAGGCGCTGCTGCTGGTCGTGGCGGGCTTCCTCGCGTACCGGACGATCTTCGTGCAGACCGAGCGCATCCACGCGCTGTCGACGTCGCTGCGCGACGTCAGCTACCGCCGGCTGCGCGCGGTGTCCGGCGCGAACATGCCGGCGGAGCTCATGCCGCTGATCGAGGCGCTGAACGCGATGATCGGCAAGCTCGACGCGGCGGCGCTCGCGCACCGCACGTTCGTCGCCAACGCCGCGCACCAGCTGCGCACGCCGCTGACGGCGCTGACGCTGCAGGCCGAGCAGGCGCGCAACTGCGGCAGCCTGGACGAGATGCGCGCCGCGGTGGCCGGCCTGCAGGCGGCCGTCCACCGCACGACGCACCTCGCCAACCAGCTGCTGCTGCTGTCGCGCGCCGAGCCGGAGGCGCAGTCGGGCGCGAGCCGCGTGCGCGCCGACCTCTACGAGCTCGCGTTCGACACGGCGCGCGACTGGGTGCCGGCCGCCGTCGCCGCGGGGATCGACCTGGGCTTCGACGAGGCGTCGGCGCACGCGGTGGCCGAGGTCGACGCCGCGCTGGTCGCGGAAGCGATCAACAACCTGCTCGACAACGCGCTCAAGTACTGCCCCGCGGGTGCGAAGGTCACCGTCGCGGTGCGACAGCTGCCCGGGCCGACGATCGTCGTCGAGGACACGGGGCCGGGCATCCCGGAAGCGGAGCGCGGCCGCGTCGTGCAGCGGTTCTCCCGCGGCGACCCCGCCGCGGCCGGCGGCGCCGGCCTGGGGCTCGCGATCGTGCACGAGATCGCGGTGGCGCACGCCGGCCGCTTCGTCATCGCCGACGCCCCCGGCGGTGGCGCCCGCTTCGAGCTGCACCTGCCTTCCGCGTAGCCGCGCGTCGAAGGGCGCGTGCCCGGGCCGCGGCGGGCCGCGCGCTACAATCGCGCCCTCGCGGGCGCCGCCCCGCATGCCCGCGCGGCGCCGGCCGCGCTCCCGCCCCGGCCGTGTCGCTCGTCGCCTTCGTCAGCCGTTTCGCGTGGCGCCACCGCGGCGCGTACGCCGCCGCCGCGGCGATGCTGCTGGCGATCGCCGTGCTCACGGTCTGGATCCCGCGCCGGGTCGGGCACCTGATCGACGGGCTGGTCGCGCACCCCGCCGCGGACGCGGCGCTCTGGCAGGAGCTGGCGCTGCTCGTGGCGATGGGTGTCGCGATCTACGTGCTGCGCGTCGGCTGGCGCCTCGCGCTGTTCTCGGCGGCCTTCCGGTTGGGGGTCGAGCTGCGCGAGCGGCTCTACGCGCGGCTCGCGCAGCAGGGCCCGGCGTTCTTCCACCGCCAGCGCACGGGCGACCTGATGGCGCGCGCGACCAACGACGTCGACGCCGTCGAGATGGCCGCCGGCGAGGCCTTCCTCGCCGCGTTCGACGGCACGCTCACGCTGGTGCTGGTCGTCGCGATGATGACGCTGGCGGTCGACTGGCGGCTGGGCGTGGTCGCGCTGCTGCCGTTCCCGTTCATGGCGTGGGCGTTCTTCGTCGTGTCGCGGCACGTGCACGACGCGTGGCGGGCGTCGCTCGAGCGCTTCGCGGACCTGAACGAGCACGTGCAGGAGTCGGTCGCCGCCGTGCGCACGCTGCGCGCGCTCGGCCTCGAGGCGCACGCGGGCCGCGAGTTCGGGCAGCGCGCGCAGCGCGCCGCGGACGCCGGCTACGACGCGCAGAAGTGGGAGGCGGCGTACGAACCTGCCGTCGGCCTCACGCTGACGGCGGCCGGCGCGCTGACGCTCGCCGTCGGCGGCGCGCTGGTCTGGCGCGGCGAGATGACCGTCGGGCAGCTCACGGCGTTCACGATGTACCTGACGCAGCTCATCTGGCCGATGTTCGCCGCCGGCTGGGTGCTGTCGCTGCTCGAGCGCGGCAAGGCCGCGTGGGCGCGGCTCGATCCGGTGCTCCGCGAGCCGCTGACGATCGAGGACCTCGGGACGGTGCGCGCGCCGCCCGCAGGCACGCTGCGCTGCGAGCGCGTCACCTACGCATATCCGGCCGTGGACGCCGCACCGGACGCGCCGCCGCACGCGCCGGCGCTGGCCGACGTCGGCTTCGCACTCGCCGCCGGGCAGACCCTCGGCATCGTCGGGCCCACCGGCGCCGGCAAGTCGACGCTCGTCCACCTGCTGCTGCGCCACGACGCGCCGCAGCGCGGGACGCTCGCGTGGGGCGCGCACGCGTTGCCGGCCTACACGCTCGCGGCGCTGCGCGCCGCCATCGCGTGGGTGCCGCAGGAGCCGTTCCTGTTCTCGGCGACGATCGCCGAGAACATCGCGCTCGCCCGCGCCGACGCGTCGCGCGCCGACGTCGAGCGCGCGGCGCGCATGGCCGACCTCGCCGCCGACGTTGCGCGGCTGCCCGACGGCTACGACACGCGGGTGGGCGAGCGCGGCGTCACGCTGTCGGGCGGCCAGCGGCAGCGCGTCGCCATTGCGCGGGCGCTGCTGACCGACGCGCCGCTGCTGCTGATCGACGACGCGCTGTCCGCCGTCGACACCGCGACCGAGGCGCGCATCCTCGCGCACCTGCGCGCGGCGCGCGCCGGGCGCACGGCGATCATCGTCAGCCACCGGCTCTCAGCGGTCGCCGACGCCGACCGCATCCTCGTGCTGAAGGCGGGCCGCGTCGTCGAGCAGGGCACGCACGCGGAGCTCCTCGCGCTGTCCGGCTGGTACGCCGCGCAATGGCGCTACCAGCAGCTCGAGGCGAGCCTCGAGGACGCGTAGGATGGAACGACCCCCACGCTCGCTGCGCTCGCTGCCCCCTCGGGGGCGCGTCGGTCGCTCGGGACGGCCCAGCGCGACTGAGCGATGAGCGAAGCCACCGGGGACTTCGCCGACCACCCGGACCTGCGCCGCGTGGGGGCGCCCGAGCGCCGGCAGGCGGTCGCGTTGCTGTGGCGCGCTGCGCGGCCGGACCGCCGGCAGGTCGTGCGCGCGACGCTCTGGCTCGCGATCGCCGGGCTATTGGAGGCGGCCGGCCCGATCTTCGGCAAGCGCTTCATCGACGGCTACCTGCTGCCGCGCACCGCCGACTGGGCGGCGATCGCGCTGCTGATCGGCGGCTACCTCGCGACCGGCTGGCTCGCCACCGCGATCCGCTACTTCGAGCTGGTGCGGCTCGCCGGCCTCGCCGCGCGCTCGGTGCGGCGGCTGCGCGACGCGGTCTACGCGCACGTGCTGCGGCTGCCGATGCGCTACTTCGACCGCGCGATCACCGGCCAGCTCGTGAGCCGGATCACCAACGACACCGAGGCCGTCCGCCAGCTCTACGTGAAGGTGCTGTTCGAGCTGCTGGTGGGGCTCACCGTGCTGTTCGGCGTCGTCGTCGCGATGCTGTGGCTCGACTGGCGGCTGATGCTGATCGTGCTGCTGCTGGTGCCGGCGACCGTCGCGATCGTCGTCGGCTACCAGCGGCTGTCGTCGGCCGCCGTCACCCGGTCGCGCGAGCTGCGCAGCGACATCAACGCGCAGATGGCCGAGGGCATCGCCGGCATGAGCGTACTGCAGGCGAGCGGCGCCGTCGGGCGCTTCGCGGCGCGGTTCGGCCGGACCAACCGCGCGCAGTACGCGGCGCGCATGGGCGAGGTCCGCGCCAACGCGTGGCTGCTGCGCCCGGCGCTCGACTTTCTCAACATCCTGCTGATCGTCGCGATCGTCGCGGCGGTCGGCAGCGCGCGCCTCGAGGGCGTCGAGGTCGGGCTGCTGTACGCGTTCATCGCGTACGTCGCGCGCGTCGTCGAGCCGCTGATCCAGATCACGATGCAGTTCTCGCTGCTGCAGCAGTCGGTGATCGCCGCCGCGCGCGTCGACGCGCTGCTGCAGGAGGGCGAGGCGCCGCGCGGCGGCCACGGGTGGGCGATCGGCGCCGGCCGCGTCGAGGTCGCCGACGTGAGCTTCGGCTACGACCCCGGCACGCCGGTGCTGCACGACGTCTCGCTCGCGATCCCCGCGGGGAGCTTCGTCGGCATCGTCGGCCACACCGGCAGCGGCAAGTCCACGCTGCTGTCGCTGCTGCTGCGCTTCTACCGGCCGCAGGCGGGCCGCATCGAGATCGACGGCATTCCGGTGGAGCAGATCGGCGACGACGCGTTCCGCGCCGACGTCGGCCTCGTGCCGCAGGAGCCGTTCCTGCTCGCGGCCGACGCGCGCGCGAACATCGACATGGGGCGTGGCCTGCCGGACGACGCGATCGTCGCGGCCGCGCGCGCCGCGCATGCGCACGGCTTCGTCGAGCGGCTGGAACGCGGCTACGCGACGCCGCTGGGCGAGGGCGGCGCACGGCTGTCGTCCGGCGAGAAGCAGCTGATCGCCGTGGCTCGGGCGCTCGCCGGCCGCCCGCGCATCCTGTTCCTCGACGAGGCGACGTCGCGCATCGACAGCGAGACCGAGCAGCGCGTGCAGGCAGCGCTCGCGGGCCTGCGCGGGACGACGACGGTCATCGCGATCGCGCACCGGCTGTCGACGATCCGCGCCGCCGACTTCATCGTCGTGCTGAACCACGGCCGGATCGCCGAGCGCGGCACGCACGACACGCTGATGGCGATCCCCGGCGGCCTCTACCGGCGGCTCTACCAGCTGCAGCAGATCGGCGAATAGCGGCTGCGGCCTGCTGGCCGATCGGGCAAGAAAATGCCCGGGCAGGAATCCCTGCCCGGGCACGCGCGCGATCGCGACGCGCGACTGCGTCGGATCAGCGCCCCGGAATGCGGCAGCACATGGCGCCGCAGTTCACGTTGACCGCGCCGCCGGTCGTGTTGCTGATGCGGCAGGCGTTCTCGAACAGCGTGCCGGCGTTGACGCCGTAGACGTTGGTCACCGGCTGCGCGACGATCGCCGTATATCCGGACGGACACGACGGCGCCGTGTACAGGGTGCTCGTAAACGCGCCCAGCGTGTAACCGGGCCCGCTGACCGTGGTGCAGTCGAGCGGCGTCGCCTGGTTCTCGATGAAGTATCCGACGACGTCGACGATGATGTCGATCGGCGTCGGCGAGTTGTTGTTGACGCCGAAGTCGCGCTTCGACCCGCTGCCCGGGTAGGCCGCGATCGTACGGTCCATCGCGATGGCCGTCGTGTTCGACATTCGGTCGCCGGGATTCCATGCGAGGATTGCGCCGACGGTCAGCGTCGTGCCGCCATTCCACGCGCGGAGCGCGCCCGTGGACGCGGTGTTGACTACCGTAACGGTCGCGACCACGGAGGTCGGATACACGGTCGGGAACACGCTACCGGCGCAGTTTCCGGCGCCCGCCGTTCCCGTGCCGCCCTGGTCGCCGGCCCACGAGTAACCCGAGAACCAGGAGAAGCCCCAGATCTGCCGGGAGTCCCCGCCCGCCAGCGGCCCGGGTCCGTTGCGCGAGTCGAACACGCGGCACGGACCTGCCGTCGCCACGAACACGAGGTCTGCGCCGCCGACCCCGAGCTTGGGTCGAATGGCCTGCTGCTGGCCCGACGTGGCCTTCGACTGCACGTCGGCGAGCGCCTGCCGCGCGTCGGCCTCGACGGCCTGGCCCAGCATCTTCATGACGACCTGGACCGCCTCTTCGCTGCCCAGACTGCGCGAGGCGTCGACGATCCGCCTCTGCTCGGCGGGGCCGAGGGAAAGGAATCGCATCTGCAGTTGCTCGCGGGCGACCGTCGCGTCCGCCGCCCGCAGTTGCCCCGACGCGACGCGCTGCTGAACATACAGATCGATCGCACGGTCGAACGCCGATGCCATCCCCGTCGAAACCGCGCTCGGGTCCGTCAGGGTTGCCGCCTGTACGCTCGTCGCGGCCAGCGGCGCCAGCGCCGCGAGGCCGATTGCAAGCAATGTCCGTTTGCCGATGTTCATTGCAGCTCCTTCCGAGTGGATGTTGACGGCCAGCTTCCCGCCAGCTGGAACTCGTAGACTACGACAAATGACAATGGAATAGAAGCCGTCGGTTGCCCGGACCGCCCTGGCGTGTCGACGCGCGCGGAACGAGGTGCCCGCGACCCGTCGCTCAGATCGGCGCCAGCGGTGCGCCGTCGCCGAGCGCCACGTCCACCATCATCTCGTTGGCGAGCGCCTCCAGCGCATGGCGCACGTCGTCGTTGCCGACGTTGTTCGGCACCAGCAGCGCCGCCTTCACCTTGAACAGGTGCTCGGCGCTCATCGCTCCGCTGACGATCTCGGTGTGCAGCTCCTCGATGCTGACGCCGCGCTGCGCGAGCGCGCCCGACAGGTCGCGGACGATGCCCGGGCGGTCGTGGCCGACGAGCTCGAGCCGCACCAGCCGCCGTCCGGCCGGCGCGGGCGCGCCCTCGCTCTTGGCGATGGTGACCGAGAGGTCGGGCGACGCCAGGCTGCGCAGCGCTTCGGCCAGCCCGTCGGCCTTGTCCGGCGCGACCTCGAAGTGCACGATGCCCGCGAACTGCCCGGCGAGGCTCGCCATCCGGCTGCCGGCCCAGTTGGCACCGAAGCCTTGCGCCCGCGCCGACAGCAGGCTCACGATGCCCGGCCGGTCGGGGCCGATGACGGTGACGACGAGCGAAGTGATCATCGGTTGCTTCTCCTCGGTGAGCGACACGGTGCGGCGGATCATCGGCGCCCGCGTCGCATAGCGGTCGTCCTGCTGGAACGCCGGGACGCTGCCGTGCTCGCGCGCGTGGCGGACCACCTGCGCGAGCAGCTTCAGGCCCATCGGCGCCAGCGCGCGCTCCCACAGCTCGCGCGCGGTCTCGCCGCGCCCGACGAAGCACCAGTCCTGCGCGGCGACGGCGCCCGCGTCCCAGCCGTCGGCCAGGTGGTAGACCGAGCCGCCGGCGATCGGGTCGCCGGACAGGATCGTCCACTCGACGGCGGCGATGCCGCGATGCCGCGGCAGCAGCGACGGGTGGTAGCCGATGCCGCCCAGCCGCGACCGGGCGAGCGCCTCGTTGGACACCCGTGCGTGCGTGTGCGCGGCGACGATGAGATCGGTGTCCGCGGGCACCGCGTCGCCCGGCACGACCTTCGGATTGGCGAGCACGTGCACCGGCACGCCCGCGTTCTTCGCGGCGACGGCGAGCCGGTCGTCGGCCGCCGGCGCGACCACGCGCGCGATTTCGGTGCCGTCTTTGCGCAGGGCGTCGAACACCGTGGCCCCGAAGTAACGGGACCCGACGAGCGTGCACTTCATTGCATCTCTCCCTTCGGACGTGCGCGGCGGGCAGCCGCGCAGCGGTGATTGGTCGCGGGCGCCGCGCGTCGCGGGCGCCCTCGTCCATTATAGGGGGACGGCGCGGGGAGGCGGCGGCGCGCGCGGTTGAAATCGCGGCGAGCGCACCGAACATGGGAAGGACGCGTCCGCGTCGCGCCGTCCGGCCATGCAGATCCACGTCCCCGACCCCGCCCACACCGCGTCCGCCGCCAGCCGCGCGCAGTTCCGCTCGGCGCTCGCCGTCGCGGCGGCGTTTGTCGCGGTGCTGGCGATCGTCCACGCCGCGGGATGGGCGCTCGGTCTCGACCTCGCGCACTACGGCATCCGCCCGCGTGCCTGGTCGGGCCTGCCGGGGATCGTGCTGGCGCCGCTCGTGCACGGCGACCTCGCGCACCTCGCGGCGAACGCGCTGCCGCTGCTGATCGTCGGCACGGCGATGCTCTACCTGTACCCCGATGCCGCGAGCGTCGTGCTGCCGGCCGTCTACTTCGGGCCCGGCGTGGCCGTCTGGCTCGCCGGCCGCGACTCCGTGCACGTCGGCGCGAGCGGCCTGGCCTACGGGCTCGTCGCCTACGTGTTCGTGGCCGGGCTGATCCGCCACGACCGCCGGGCCATCGCCGCATCGCTGCTGGTGGCCTTCCTGTACGGCACGCTGGTCTGGGGCGTGCTGCCGATCAAGGTCGGCGTCTCGTGGGAGACGCACCTCGCGGCCGCGGTCATCAGCGTTGCGCTCGCCGTCGCGTTCCGCCACCGCGACGTGCCGCCGCGCAAGCGCTATTCGTGGGAGGAGGAGGGGGAGGAGGACGCCACCGACGCATCGGCGGACGTGGGCCGGCCCGAGCCGTGAGCTCGCGGCGCCGGCGTCAGCCGGCGCCGTCGAGCCCGCCGAAGCGCGCGCAGAACGTGGCGTCGGCCGGCGGCAGCGGCGTGCCGTCCTCGGCGAGCGTGGCAGCCAAGTGGCGCTCGGCCGCCCGGTGCGTCAGCCGGTAGAAGTCGCGGCACAGCGCGTGGGCCGCGGCGCCCGGCCAGTCGAGCGGCAGCAGCGCCGCGGGCAGCAGCGGGTCGCGCAGCAGCACGCGGCGATAGGCGTGGATGAGCAGCGTGCGCACGACGAAGCACTGCGCGGCGTCGTGCCCGGCGTCGCGGAAGCGCTCGATCACCGCGCCGAACCGGTGCAGGAACTCGCGGTAGTCGGCGGCCAGCGTCGTCAGGTCCCACGCGCGGGCGACCACGGCCGCGAGCGGCCGCTGCCCCGGCAGGTCGGCCGCCTGCGCGACGACGACGCGGCCGGCGACGGCCGGCGCCGCCAGCGCGGCGGGCAGCGCACGGTGGCCCTCCATCGGCCGCAGGAAGCTGCCGGGGGCGAGCTCGCCGAACCCGGCCCACGCGAGCTCGTCGCGCAAGGCCGTGCGGCGCGGCGCCGGGACACCGTCGACGACGACCAGCTCCCACGCGCCGTGCCAGTCCTCGGGCGGCCGGTGGTAGATGCGGCGGTACGCGTCGTCGAAGCGGCGCGCGCCGTCGCGCGTCAGCCGGTAGCGGCTGCGCCGGCCGTGGCTCGACGCGGCGACCCAGCCGTCGCGCGCGAGCCGGAACACGCTGGTGCGCACCAGCCGGTCGTTGATGCCGAACGGCGCCATCAGCCGGATGAGGCCGGACAGCCACACGGCGCCGCCGTGCGGCGCGAGCGCGTCGCCCCAGACGGTGACGATCAGGGACTTCGCCCGCGGCGGGTCCGCGGCCAGCGTGCGCCGGATCCAGCGCGCGACCGCGGCGTCGGCGCGCGCCGGCGCGTCCGCCTCATCTGATACAGATTGTCCTTGACGCATGTCAAAACTGTATCATATGATGCCGCGCTCGCGCCACCGGTGCGGGGCGCCCGGCGCCCGCCGGGCGCCACGGAGGGTCCCGATGTACGCGCAGATGGTCGACACCGGTGCGAAGGGCGTGCGCAGCCTCGCCGACATGGCGCCGGACGAGCGCGCGTTCCAGCAGCGCATCGACGCCGACGTCCGCGTCGAGGCGACGGACTGGATGCCCGACGCCTACCGGAAGACGCTCGTCCGGCAGATCTCGCAGCACGCGCACTCCGAGATCGTCGGCATGCTGCCGGAGGGCAACTGGATCACGCGCGCGCCGACGCTGAAGCGCAAGGCGATCCTGATGGCCAAGGTGCAGGACGAGGGCGGCCACGGCCTCTACCTGTACGCGGCGGCGGAGACGCTCGGCGTGTCGCGCGACCAGCTGGTCGCCGACCTGCACGCCGGCAAGGTCAAGTACTCGTCGATCTTCAACTACCCGACGCTGACGTGGGCCGACATGGGCGCGATCGGGTGGCTGGTCGACGGCGCGGCGATCATGAACCAGATCCCGCTCACCCGCTGCTCGTACGGCCCGTACGCGCGGGCGATGGTGCGCATCTGCAAGGAGGAGTCGTTCCACCAGCGGCAGGGCTACGACATCATGCTCTCGCTGTGCCGCGGCACCGACGAGCAGAAGGCGATGGCGCAGGACGCGCTGAACCGCTGGTGGTGGCCGTCGCTGATGATGTTCGGGCCGCCGGACGCGCAGAGCGTGCACAGCGCGCAGTCGGCGCAGTGGAAGATCAAGCTGCTGTCCAACGACGAGCTGCGCCAGCGCTTCGTCGACCAGACGGTGCCGCAGGCCGACTACCTCGGCATCGCGATGCCCGACCCGGAGCTCAAGTGGAACGCGGAGCGCGGGCACTACGACTTCGGCGCGATCGACTGGTCCGAGTTCCACGAGGTGCTGAAGGGCAACGGCCCGTGCAACCGCGAGCGGCTCGCCGCGCGCGTGCAGGCGTGGGAGGACGGCGCGTGGGTGCGCGAGGCGGCGCTGGCGCATGCGCAGAAGCGGGCGGGGGGAAAGGCAAGTTCTTGAACCACGAAGGGCACGAAGAACGCGAAGAAAGGCCAGTTCAGGTTCTTTCACCGCAGAGAGCACAGAGAACACAGAGAACACAGAGGAAGACCCGTCACGAGCTTGAACTACGGAAAACGCGGAGGAACACCGTGCTTGGCCATGCGCACGCCGTGCCGGAACACAACGTGTTCTCTGTGCTCTCTGTGGTGAAAGAACTTGAGTTGGAGCTTGAAGGCGCCTTCTTTCGTGCCCTTCGTGGTCTTCGTGGTTCAAGAGTTTCCGGATATGGAGCATCGCATGAACGAATGGCCGCTGTGGGAGATCTTCATCCGGTCGCAGCACGGGCTCGCGCACAAGCACGTCGGCAGCCTGCACGCGCCCGACGCGGCGATGGCGGTGAAGAACGCGCGCGACGTCTACACGCGCCGCAACGAGGGCGTGTCGATCTGGGTCGTGAGGTCGGCCGACATCACGGCCTCCGCGCCGGGCGAGCGCGACGCGCTGTTCGACGCGGCGAAGAGCAAGGTCTACCGGCATCCGACGTTCTTCCCGATGCCCGACGAGGTCAAGCACCTATGAGCGCGATGGGCCGCCCCGAGGGCGAATGCCGGAGCGCGCAGCGCGAAGGTATCCCCCTGACGCTTGACGAGGCGCTCTTCGAGTACCTGCTGCGGCTGGCCGACAACGACGTCGTGCTGGCGCAGCGGCTGTCCGCGTGGACCGGCCACGGCCCGGTGCTCGAGGAGGACATCGCGCTGACCAACGTCGCGCTCGACCTTCTCGGGCAGGGGCGGCTGTGGCTGCAGTACGCGGGCGAGGTCGAGGCCCGGTGGAAGGGCACGGGGCGCGACGAGGACCAGCTCGCGTTCCTGCGCGACGGCGGCGCGTACCGAAACGTTCAACTCGTCGAGCTGCCCAACGGCGACTTCGCGGCGACGATGGCGCGAGCGCTCTGCTTCGACCACGCGCACCTGCTGCTGCTGCACGCGCTCGCCGGCTCGGCCGACGCGCGCGTGGCCGAGATCGCGGCGAAGGCCGGCAAGGAGGTCGCCTACCACGCCGAGCGCAGCGCCGACTGGGTGATCCGGTTAGGCGACGGCACCGAAGAGTCGCACGCGCGCATGCAGCGCGCACTGGACCGCATCTGGCCGTACACGGGCGAGCTCTTCGCCGCCGACGCCGTCGACCGGATGCTGGTCGACGCCGGCGTGGCCGCCGACGCCCCCGCACTGCGCGAGCCGTGGCTCGCGGCGATCGACGGCGTGCTGGCGGAGGCGACGCTGACGCGCCCGGCCGGCACGTGGATGCACGGCAGCCGCGACCGCGGCGGCCGGCAGGGCGTGCACACCGAGCACCTGGGCTACCTGCTGGCCGAGATGCAGTTCCTGCAGCGCGCCTATCCGGGTGCGCGCTGGTGATGGTCACCGACGAGCAGCGGGCGCTCGCGGCCGCGACGGAGGAGGGCGCCGCGGCGCCGCCGGTCGCCGTCGTCTGGGATGCGCTGGCGACGGTGCCGGATCCCGAGATCCCGGTCATCTCGGTCGTCGAGCTGGGCATCGTCCGCGCGGTCGCGTGGGACGGCGGCCGGCTGCGCGTCGAGGTGACGCCGACGTACTCCGGCTGCCCGGCGAACGACGTCATCGCGGCGATGATCCGCGAGCGGCTCGCCGCGATCGGGATCGCCGACGTCGACGTCGTCACGCGGCTGGCGCCGCCGTGGACCACCGACTGGATGGCGCCGGAGGCGAAGGCGAAGCTCCTCGCGTTCGGCATCGCGCCGCCGCAGGGCGGCGCCGCGCGCGTCGACGTCGCCGGGATCAGCCCGCTGCGGCGCGCCGGCGGCGCGGTGGCGTGCCCGCGCTGCGGCTCGACCGACACGAAGCTGCTCGCGCAGTTCGGCTCGACGGCGTGCAAGGCGCTGTACCGCTGCGCCGCGTGCCGCGAGCCGTTCGACTACTTCAAGCCGCACTGACCGCGATGGCGCGCCTTCACCCCGACCCTCTCCCGCAGGCGGGAGAGGGAGCTTCGCGATGAGCAGGTTCCACGCGCTGCGCGTGGCGAGTGTGGAGCGCGAGACGCGCGACGCCGTCGCGATCACGTTCGCGGTGCCCGAGGCGCTGCGCGACCAGTACCGGTTCGCGCCGGGCCAGCACCTGACGCTGCGCGCCGATATCGACGGTCACGACGTGCGCCGGTCGTACTCGATCTGCTCGGTCGCGCCGGACGGCCCGCTGCGCATCGCCGTCAAGAAGTGCGCGGACGGCGTGTTCTCGACGTGGGCGAACGAGCGGCTGAAGGCCGGCGACGCGATCGACGTGATGCCGCCGCTCGGGCACTTCAACGTGCCGCTCGACCCGGCGGCCGCGCGCCACTACCTGGGCTTCGCCGCCGGGAGCGGCATCACGCCGCTGCTGTCGATCGTCGCGACGACGCTCGCGACGGAGCCGCGCTCGACGTTCACGCTCGTCTACGGCAACCGCGCGTCGGGCACCGTGATGTTCCGCGAGGAGCTCGCGGCGCTCAAGGACCGCTGGCTCGACCGCTTCGACCTCGTCCACGTGCTGTCGCGCGAGGCGCAGGACGTCCCGCTGCTGCACGGCCGCATCGACCGCGCGAAGGCCGACGCGCTGCTCGCGCAGTGGGTGCGGCTCGACGGCGTGGACGCGGCGTTCGTCTGCGGGCCGGAGGGCATGATGGACGCGGTGACCGCCGCGCTCGCGGCCCGCGGCTTCCCGGAGTCGCGGGTCCGGATCGAGCGCTTCGCCGCCAGCATCCCGAAGCACGCGCACGTCGCGCAGCGCGCGCCCGAGCCGGGCCACGCGCAGTGCGAGGTCACGGTCGTCGTCGACGGCGCGACGCGGTCGTTCACGCTGGAGAAGGCGAAGGACAACATCCTCGACGCCGCGCTGCGCAACGGCGTCGAGCTGCCGTATTCGTGCAAGGGCGGCGTCTGCTCGACGTGCCGCTGCCGCCTCACCGCGGGCGAGGTCGACATGGACGTCAACTTCGCGCTGGAGGATTACGAGGTCGCGCGCGGGTTCGTGCTCGCGTGCCAGAGCTACCCGGTGACGGACAAGGTGTCCGTCACCTTCGACGACTGAAGTGGGGTCAGAGACGACTTCCCGCGTAAGTGGGGTCAGCGTAAGTGGGGTCAGAGACGACTTCCCGGAA
>JAYRNW010000342.1:0-18663 GCA_041911995.1 Casimicrobiaceae bacterium
CCGGCGCGCCCGTCCGGCTGAGGGATGGCGCGAAGCGGCCGGTGACGATCGCCCGGGCGATCCGGGGCGAAGCCGGCAACAGGCGTGGTAAGGGAGCCGATCATGACGAAGGGCAGGATCGTGACGAAGGGCAGGAATCGGAACGACGGCGCCGGCACGGGTGCAACGGCGTCGGCATACCTGTCGGCCGACCAGCGTCGCGCCAAGGGCAAGGCGCTGCGCGACGACGTGCCGCGGGCCTCGCAGGCGGGTTGGAAGGCGCAGAAGGGCCGGCGCGACCCGGTCGAGATCACCTGCGAATCCAACGCCGGTCGAATGGAGGAGCTGATCCCGATCCGCTTCGGGCGCATGGCGGCGTCGCCGTTCGCGTTCTACCGCGGGTCGGCGGCGCTGATGGCCGCGGACCTCGCGACCACCGCGACGAGCGGGCTGCGCGTGCAGGCATGCGGAGACGCGCACCTCATGAACTTCGGCGGTTTCGCCACGCCGGAGCGCAACGTCGTCTTCGACATCAACGATCTCGACGAGACGCTGCCCGCGCCGTTCGAGTGGGACCTGAAGCGCCTCGCGACGAGCATGGTGATCGCGGCCCACCACCTGCGCTTCGCCGAAAGCGTAGCGGCGCGCATCGCCATCGACACCGCGCGCGAATACCGCGAGCGGATGACCGACTACGCGTCGATGCGGGCGCTCGACGTGTGGTACGACCGGATCGACCCGCAGCGTTACGAAGGCCGCGCCGGGGACGAGGCGGTCGTGAAGGCGGCCCGCAAGCGAATGGCCGAGCGGATCGAGGCGGAGCACCGGAAGACGGTGCCGGACCACCTTTATCCGAAGCTCGTGTCGACGGAAGGCCAGAGGCCCCGGATCAAGGACGATCCGCCGCTGATCTTCCATCCGTCGAAGGAGCTGGCGCCCGGACTCGAAACCGGGTTCAAGGAGGCGCTCGCCTCGTATCGCGCGAGCCTGCCCGAGCACATGCGCACGCTGTTCGACCGGTTCCACCAGTTCGACTTCGCCGTGAAGGTCGTCGGCGTCGGCAGCGTCGGCACGCTGTGCGGGGTGATGCTGTTCATGGCCGCCGACGACGATCCGCTGTTCCTGCAGGTCAAGGAGGCGCGCCCGTCGGTGCTCGAGCCCTACGCGGGCAAGAGCCTGCACTCCAACCATGGCGAGCGCGTCATCGTCGGCCAGCGCCTGATGCAGACGGCGAGCGACATCTTCCTCGGCTGGACGCGCGGCAGGAACGGCCGCGACTACTACATCCGCCAACTGCGCGACATGAAGATGTCGGCCATCATCGAGGACTGGGACGAAGGGCTGCTGCGACTCTACGGCCGGATGTGCGCGCATGCGCTCGCCCGCGCGCACGCCCGCTCCGGCGATGCCGCGTTGATGTCCGGCTACATGGGCTCTGGGGGCACCTTCGACGATGCCGTCGGCGAATTCGCCGTGGAATACGCGGACCAGAACCAGGCGGACTACCGGAAGTTCCTCGCGGCGATCCGTGACGGACGGATCCAGGCGACGGTCGGGCAGTAGGCTTCGCCGACCGTCGGCGCCGGGCGCCGCCGTGCGGCGAACCTCGGCGTCCGGGCGGACGCGCTACGGGGACACGCCGGTCAGCGATGCGAGAACATCGCGCGCCCGGGGACCGGCATCCGCGCGCGCAGGATCACGCCCTCCTCCGCCTCGGTCACGTACAGCGAGCGCAGGTCCACGCCGCCGTACGCGACGTTGGTCGTGCGGATGCCCGCGCACGAGCGGATGCGCGCGAGCGGCTCGCCGATCGCGCTCACGTGCCAGACGGTCCCGAAGCCCGCGTGCACGACCAGCACGCCGCCTTCCGCGTCGACCGCCATGCCGTCCGGTCCGCCCAGGCCCCCCGACAGCTGCAGGAACACGCCGGCCTTCACGACGCGGCCGTCGCGCAGCGGCAGCCGCAGCACCTGCAGCGACCGCGACACGCCGACGTAGAGCACGTCCTGCCGCGGCGTCAGCACGAGGCCGTTCGGGTACGGCAACCCGTCGTACAGCAAGTCGATGCCGCCGCCGGCGTTCAACCGGAACACGCGCCCGTCCGGGCGCTCGAGGCCCGACTCGCCGGGGTCGGTGAAGTAGAGATCGCCGTCGTCGCCGAACACGAGGTCGTTCAGCCCCCGGAACGGCGCGCCCGCCGCGCCGTCGGCGAGCTGCGTGCGCGCGCCCGTCTCCGGGTCGAACACGAGCAGGCCGAGCTTGTGGTCGGCGACGAAGACGCGGCCGTCGCGGTGGATCTTGAGGCCGTTTGGATTGCCGTCGTAGTCGGCGAATACCTCCCACTCGCCGGCCGGCGACACGCGGAAGATCCGCCCGTGGCAGACGTCCACGCAGTAGAGGCGTCCCGCGCGGTCGAACGCCGGGCCTTCGAGGAACGAGTGCAGCGGCCCGCTGCCGCGCGCGCGGCTCCACGGCGTTTCGCGGTCGCCGCGGCGCAGCGCGTCTGGCAGGCGCGCGAAGACCTCGGTGGCGACGTGGGGGGCGGAGAACATGGGGGCGGCTCCTCGGAGGCGACGGCGGGGCCGCGCGCGGGCGCGGCGATGTGCGCACGCAGCATACCCGAGAGCGGCCGCCGGGCGCTTGTCGGCGGCGGCGGAATCGTGCATTGTGGGCGCCGTTCTTGAATTGATTCAAACCGGCCCGCGCCGCGGGTGGCGAAGGCCCTCACCGGGAGGACACCATGCGCGCCGCAACCCGATCGTTGCTGGGCCTCACGCTGGTCGGCGTGGCGGCCGTGCTCGCCGCGCCGTCCGTAACGGCGCAGGCGTACCCCGACCGGCCGGTCAAGCTCGTCGTGCCGTTCGCGCCCGGTGGGGCCACCGACGTGCTCGCGCGCATTCTCGGCAAGCGGATGAGCGAGACGCTGAAGCAGCCGATCGTCGTCGAGAACCACCCCGGCGCCGGCGGCACCATCGGCACCGAGTTCGCGTCTCGGCAGCCGGCCGACGGCTACACGCTGCTGCTCGTAAACGCCATCCCCCACACCGCGAGCCGCAGCCTGTACCCGGGCTTGAAGTACGACCCGGTGAAGAACTTCACGCCGATCGGCGCGCTCGGCACCGTCCGCTACATCCTCGTCGTCAACAACGACGTGCCGGCGCAGGACTACGCGCAGTTCGTCGCGTACGCGAAGGCGCGGCCCGGCAAGCTCAACTTCGCGTCCGCCGGCATGGGCAGCGCGCCGCACCTCGCGATGGAGCTGTACCTGCGCGCCGCGGACCTCGACATCGTGCACGTGCCCTACCAGGGCAGCGGCCCGGCGATGACCGACCTCGTGGGCGGCCGCGTGCAGGTCGCGCTCGACAACGTCGCCGCGGTGCCGCTCATCAAGGCGGGCAAGATCCGCGCGCTCGCGATCACCGGCAAGGCGCGCTCCGACAACCTGCCCAACGTCCCGACGTTCGCCGAGGCGGGGCTGCCCGCGTTCGACGTCACCGGAACGTGGGGCCTGATCGCGCCCGCCGGCGTGCCCGCCGCGACCGTCGCGGCCTTGAGCGACGCGCTCGCGCAGGCGGTGAAGGACCCGGCGGTGCGCGAGACGCTGGTCGCGCAGGGCATCGACCCGGACTGGGGAAGCGCCGCGGAGTTCGGCGCCGTGCTCGCGCGCGAGTCGGTCACGTGGTCGCGCCTGATCGAGCAGGCGAAGATCAAGCTGTAGGACGCCCGTGCACGCCGCCTCCGACGCGCTCGCGCGGCCGCCGTCCGCCGACGCGGCGGCGCGCCCCTTCGGCGACCTGGCGCCGCTGCTCGCGCCGCGCTCGGTCGCCGTGATCGGCGCCTCCGAGCGCGAAGGCAACCTGGGCGGCCTCGCCGTCCGCTTCCTCGCGAAGTTCGGGTACGCCGGGCCCGTGTGGCCGGTCAACCCGACCCGCGCCGCCGTGCACGGGTACGCCGGCTACGCGAGCCTCGCCGAGTTGCCCGGCGTGCCCGACCTCGCGATCGTCGCCGTGCCTGCGCCGAGCGTGCAGGACGTCGCGCGCCAATGTGCCGACGCCGGTGTCCCGGCGGCCATCGTGTGGGCCGGCGGCTTCGCGGAGGCCGGCGCCGACGGCATCGCGCGGCAGCAGGCGCTCGCGGCGCTTTGCCGCGACGCCGGCATCCGCCTGCTCGGCCCGAACTGCATCGGCGTCATCAACACGGCGCTCGGGCTCACCGCGTCGTTCTCGTCGATGCTGACCGAGCAGCCATCGCTCGTGCCCGGCGCCGTGTCGATGGTGAGCCAGAGCGGCGGCATCGCCGTGATGGCGCACGCGCGGGCGCAGGCGTTCGGCCTGGGCTTCCGCGTCACCGTGAGCTGCGGCAACGAGGCGGTGCTGCGCATCGGCGACGTCGTGCGCGCGCTCGCCGCCGACGACGGCACGCGCGTGCTCGCCGTGTACACGGAAGGGCTCGCCGACCCCGCGAGCTTCGTCGCCGCGCTCGACGAGGCTAAGCGGCGCGGCAAGCCCGTCGTCGCGATCACGGGCGGCGCGTCGGAGGCAAGCGGCCGCGCCGCGCTCGCGCACACGGGACGGCTCGCCGGCAGCGACCGTATCCACGACGCCGTCTTCCGCGAGTTCGGCGTGATCCGCGTGCACTCGACCGAGGAGCTGCTCGACGTGTGCCTGCAGCTCGCTTCCGCGCCGCGCGACCCGCGCCCGGCGGGCGACCGCGTCGTCGTGACGTCGTTCGGCGGCGGCAGCGGCGTCGTCGCCACCGACCAGTGCGCGCGCGAGGGCCTCGCGCTGCCGGCGCTGTCGCCGGCGACGTGCGCGCGGCTCTCGCCGCTCGTGACGCCGCTGTCGGCGGTCGGCAACCCGGTCGACTTCACGCCGGGCATGATGACCGACGCGCGCCATCGCGCGAACCTGCCCGCGGCCCTCGCCGCGCTGGCGGACGCGCCCGACGTCGACGGCTGGCTGTTCCTGGCCGCCGGCTTCGGCAAGCTCGCGCCGGAGCTCGAGCGGATGCTCGACGACGTGCGGCAGCGCACCGACAAGCCGCTGTGCGTGACGTGGCAGGCGATGCCGGCCGGAACGCCCGAGCGCCTCGCCGCGCGCGGGCTCTACGTCTTCACCGAATCCGCGCGCGCCGCGCGCGCGATGGCGCACGTCGTGCGCCGCGCCGCACGGCTGCGGCTCGCGATCCGCAAGGGGCCCCCGCCGCCGCCGTTCGCGTGGAGCGCGCACGTCGACACGGCACTCGCATCGCAGGTCGTGCCGGAGGATCGCGTCGCGGCGATCCTGGAAGCCGCCGGCCTGCCGGTCGCGCCCGGGCGCCGCGCGACGACCGAGGGGGAGGCGATCCGCGCCGCGCGCGACGTCGGCCTGCCGGTCGCGATGAAGGGGCTGTCGCCCGCGGTGACCCACCGCGCCGCCGCGGGGCTGGTCGCGCTCGGCGTCGCGTCGGACTACGCGGTCGCCGCGACGATGCGTGCGCTGCATGCGCGCGCGGCCTCCGACGGCGTCGCGCTCGACGGCGTCTGGGTGCAAGCGATGTTCGCGGGCGAGCGCGAGCTCATCGTCACCGCGCTCGCCGATCCGGACTTCGGGCCGGTCGTCGGATGCGGCATCGGCGGCGCGCTGGCCGAGGTCGCCGACGACGTCGTCTTCGCGCGCGCGCCGATCGACGCCGGCGGCGCGTACGACCTCGTCGGGGAACTCTCCACGCTCGCGCGACACCCGTCGTATCTCACCGAAGCGCAGCGGCGGGCCGCCGCGTCGTTCGTCGCGGGCCTCTCCGCGCTGGCGGCGACCGCGCCGTGGCCGCGCTTCACGCTCGAAGTCAACCCGCTCAAGCTCGCGGCCGACCGCGCCGCCGCCGTCGACGGCCTGCTGGTCGTCGGCTAGCAACGGTCGCCGCGCGCGCAACCCCGGAAGGACCCCGCCATGCCCCGCTACGAATCCCCGTACGATCCCGCGTCGATGCCCCGCGACCTCGAGCACGTGCGCTACGAGAAGAAGGGGCACGTCGCCTACGTGACGATCGACCGCCCCGACGTGCTCAACGCGCTGCACTCGTACGCGTACGCGGAGCTGCGCCGGTGCTGGCGCGACATCGGCGTCGACCCGAACATCTACGTCGGCATCCTCACCGGCGCCGGGCGCGCGTTCTGCGCGGGCCGCGACGTCAAGTTCCTGGCCGAGCACCAGGCAAAGGGCATCCGCACGCCGCACGAGGACCCGAACAACCCGCTGTACTTCTGGGGCGGCGGCGGCACGCCGGCCGACGCCGACTTGGAGAAGCCACTGATCGCCGCGATCAACGGGCTCGCGGTCGGCGTCGGCCTGACGCTCGCGCTGCAGTGCCAGCTGCGCGTGATGGCCGACACGGCGTGGATCGGCGACACGCACACGAAGATCGGCCGGCTGGGCTCCGCGCACAACCTGTACACGGCGCTGCCGCGCACGACGGCCGCATACCTGACGCTGTGCAACGGCCGGCTCACCGCGCAGGAGTGCCTGCAGCAGGCCATCGTGAACAAGGTCGTCCCCGCCGGCGAGCTGATGGCGACCGCGGAGGCCATGGCCGCGATGGTCTGCGAGAGCTCGCCGCTTGCCGTGCAGGCGGCCGTGCGCCTGTACCGGCTGACCGCCGCGTTCCCGCCGTCGCTCGTCTCCTACGCGAAGCACCTCGACAAGGAAACGGCGGAAAGCGAGGACGGCGCCGAAGGCTCGCGCGCGTTCCGCGAGAAGCGCACGCCGCAGTGGAAGCTGCGCTAGCGGGTCATTGAGCTTTGTCATTCCAAGGAGCGCAGCGACGAGGGATCTGCCTGGACGCATGGTGCCGATCTGCCTCACAAGCAGATCCCTCGCTTTGCTCGGGATGACAGGGGAGGATGGAGTTTGCTGCCAATTTCAACAGCCGGCTGGCCGCGCCGTCGATGAAGGGAGACCTGCGATGACCCGCTATCCATGCTTCGACCGCGCGCTGCGTGCGGCGGCCTGCGCCGTTGCGGCGCTCGCGGCGGCGCTCGCGCCGTCGTCCGCCGTCGCGGACTACCCCGACCGCGTCATCAAGGCCGTCGTGCCCTTCCCGCCCGGCGGCGGCACCGACGTGTTCGCGCGCTTGGTCAGCGACCGCCTCGGCAAGGCGCTCGACGTGCCGGTCGTGATCGAAAACCGCGCTGGCGCCGACGGCAACATCGGCATGGAAGCGGCCGCCAAGGCGCCGGCCGACGGCTACACGCTGCTGTTCAACTCCAGCGCGGCGACCGTCAACCCGGTGATGTACCGCAACCTGCGCTTCGAGCCGGCGAAGGACTTGAAGCCGGTCGCCGTGCTGTGCGAGTACTACAACCTCGTCGTCGTCAACGTCGAGAAGGTGCCGGCGCGCACGCTGGCCGAGTTCGTCGAGCTCCTGCGGCGCAACCCAGGCAAGTACAACTTCGCGTCCAACGGCGCGCGGCTCGGCATCGAGCTCTTCAAGGTCGCCGCCGGCGTCGACGTCACGATCATTCCGTACAAGGGCGCGAGCGACGCGATCACGGGTCTCCTGCGCGGCGACTCGGACTTCATGATCGTCAACGCGCCCGGGCTCATGCCGCACATCGCGTCGGGCAAGCTGCGCGCGCTCGCGATCACGGCGGGCAAGCGCCAGCCCGACGTCCCCGACGTGCCGACGACCGCCGAAGCCGGCCTGCCGCAGTTCGACTACCGCAGCTTCTTCGGCGCGTACGTGCCGGCCGCGACGCCGCCGGAGGTCGTGCGCAAGCTGAACGCCACGCTGAACGGCATTGCGGCCGCGCCGGAGGTCGTCGCGCAGTTCCGCGCGAACGGCGCGACCGCGGTACAGTCGACGCCGGAGGACGCGCAGCGCCGCTACGACGCCGACATCGCGAAGTACCGCGAGATCGTCGAGCGGGCGCGCATTTCGCCCGCCGATTGAGCCCATCGAACCAGGCGGCAGGCCCGCCGCGGAGGACGCGCATGGACCGGAGCACACGCACGTTGCGATTCCGCGCCGCGGCGGCAGCGGCGACGATGGCGCTGGCCGCGGCCGCGCTCGCCGCGCTCGCGCCGCCGGCGCGCGCCGACGAATTCCCGGCGCAGCCGATCCGCCTGCTCGTCGGCTTCTCGCCGGGCGGCGGGCTCGACATCAGCTGCCGGCACTGGGCGCAGCGGCTGTCCGTGCGGCTCGGCGCGTCGGTGGTCG
Organism: Casimicrobiaceae bacterium; assembly: GCA_041911995.1. GTDB lineage: Bacteria > Pseudomonadota > Gammaproteobacteria > Burkholderiales > Casimicrobiaceae > VBCG01. The sequence continues at coordinate 8,173 of JAYRNW010000342.1, forward strand.
TCGAGAACCGGCCCGGCGCGTCCGGCGAGCTCGCGGTGAAGCAGGCGATGGCCGCGAAGCCCGACGGCCACACGCTGGTTTGCCTTTCCGGCAGCAACACGATCTCGTCGGTCAAGCCCAACGCGCCGTTCGACATCCGCACCGACGTCGCGCCGGTGATCCAGATGACGCACTTCACGTTCGTGCTGTACGTGAACCCGGCGCTGCCGGTCAAGACGGTGGCCGAGCTCGTCGCGTACGCGAAGGCGCGGCCCGGCAAGCTCAACTACGGGTCGGTCGGCACCGGCTCGACGCCGCACCTCGCGTTCGAGTACTTCCGGCTCGCGACCGGCATCGACGTCGTGCACGTGCCGTTCAAGGGCACCGCGCAATCTGCCACCGCCGTGATCGCCGGCGACGTCGAGATCGGCCTCGACGCGATCGCCGCGGTGAAGGGCCACTTCGACAAGGGCACGCTGCGCCCGCTCGCCGTGATCTCCGCGAAGCGATCGCCGTCGCTGCCCGACGTACCCGGCATGGCCGAGGCCGGCGTCGCCGGCGTTGACATCGGCAGCTTCTCCGGCGTCGCGGCGCCGGCGAAGACGCCGCGCGCCGTCGTCGACGTCCTCAACCGGCACCTCAACGCCGTGCTGCAGGAGCCCGACACGCGCGCGCAGTTCTTCGCGCAGGGCTACGATCCCGCGGGCGGCACGCCCGAGGACTTCCAGCGCACGCTCGCCGCGGACGTCGCGAACTGGAGCCGCGTGATCCGCGAGGCGGGCGTGAAGTTCGAGTAGGCGCGCGCCGGCTCAGGCGCCGGCCGGCATCCGGTACGCGTCGAGGTCCGCGTACTCGACGAACTCGAGGTGGTTGCCCTCGGGGTCCTGCACGAGCAGCAGCCCGACGCCCGGGCGCACCTGCATCACGCCGTCGGAGAGGACGCGCGCGCCGGCCGCGGCGAGCCGCGCGTGCAGCGCGGGCAGGCCGGAGACGATGAACGTCACGTACGCGCCGCCCTGCCGCTGCATCGCGAAGTCGGCGGGCGCGGCGGCGACCGGCGGCGCCGTCGGCTGCGCGAGCTTGAACCGGTGGCCGAGGTCGGTCTCCAGCCGCACGACGCGGTAGCCGGTCGGCGAGAGGCCGCTCGCACGGCCCTTGTCCGGCGCCACCACGAGGTCGCTGTGGACCGCGAATCCCAGCACGCCCGTGTAGAACGGCAACAGCGCGTCGAGGTCTTTCGCCGTGAACGCGACCTCGAACGGCGCGACCGTCTTCATGGCGGCGTCAGACGAGCCCGCCGTTCGCCTGCACGATCTGGCTGTGGACCCACGACGCCTTCGGCGAAGCCAGGAACGCGACCAGCTCGGCCACTTCGTCCGGCGTGCCGATGCGGTTGAACGGCGACAGCGCGGCGGAGCGCTGCTTCGCCTCGTCGGTCTTGCCGGCGTGGAAGAGTTCGGTGTCCACCGGCCCGGGCGCGGCCGCGTTGACGCGCACCTTGCGCGGCGCCAGCTCCTTCGCCATCGACCGCACCAGCGCCTCGACCGCCGCCTTGGTCGCGACGTACGGGCCCACGCCCGGCACCGCGTGGCGCACCAGCGACGTCGTGACGGCGACGATGCTGCCGCCGTCCTCGACGCGGTTGGCCGCCTCGCGCAGCATGTTGAACGCGCCGACGAGGTTGGTCTCGACCAGCGCGCGGAAGTTCGCGGGGTCGAACTGCGCGACCGGGCCGGGCGGCACGTTGATGCCGGCGTTGGCGACCACGCAGTGCACGCGCGCGCCGAAGTCGCGCTCGACGTGCGCGAAGGTCTCGGCGACCTGCGCGGCGTCGCGCACGTCCGCGGCATAGCCCGCGACCCGCGCGTTGGGCACCGCCTGCTTGACGCTCGCCGCGAGCGCCTGCGCCTGCGCGGCGTTCGAGTTGTAGGTGAACGCGACGTCGAAGCCGTCGCGCGCCAGTGCGCGCACGCAGGCGGCGCCGATGCCGCGCGAGCCGCCGAAGATCAAGGCCGTCTTGCGATTCAAGCGATGCTCCCTTTCACGATGTCTTGCCCCGGCCGCTCACGCGACCCACGGCTTGCCGAAGATCGGCTCCTTGTACGGGATCGGCGGCAGCTGCCACGTCCCGGTGGACGGCGGCCGTACGTTGGCGTCGACGTGGACGTCGATCACGCACGGGCGCCGGTTCTTCACGGCGACCTCGACCGCGCCGGCGAGATCGCCCGGGCGCGTGACGGTGACGCCGTCGGCGCCGCACGCGCGCGCCCACGCCGCGAAGTCCGGGTTGTACGGCTGCCCGGTCTCGCCGCGGTAGAACGCGGTGCCGATCTCGCGGCCGTCGAAGAGGCCGTACTGCAGGTCGCGGATCGCCGCCCACGCGAAGTTGTTCCAGACGATCCACACGCACGGCAGCCCGTACTCGACGGCCGTGCACAGCACGTACGGCGCCATCGTGAACCCGCCGTCGCCGACGACGGCCACGCACGGCCGGTCGGGGGCGGCAAGCTGCGCGCCCATGACCCCGCACACGCCGAAGCCCATCGACGAGTAGCCCCAGCTGTTGAGCATGCTCTGCGGGCGCTTCGCCTTCCAGAACTGCATGAACCAGTTGTGGTGGACGCCGGAGTCGAGCGCCAGGATCACGTCGTCGGGCAGCACGCGCTGCAGCGCGCCGACGACGAACTCCGGCCGCAGCGGCGACGTCGCGTCGCCGAAGTGCGGCCGCACGAACGCCTCCCACTCGGCCTGCCACGCCGCGACCTCGGCGCGCCACGGCGCGTACCGCGCGGCGTCGACGTCGCGCCGCGCCGGCAGCCGCGCGAGCAGCTGGCGGACGAACACCTTCGCGTCGGCGATGATGCCGAGCGTGGGCGGGTAGTTGCGGCCGAGCTCCTGCGGGTCGATGTCGACGTGGACGAGCCGCGACTTCGGGAAGTTCCACGAGTAGCCGGGATGCCAGCTCGACGCCGAGCGGTCGTCGAAGCGGGTGCCGATCGTCAGCACGAGGTCGGCGTGCCGGCCCGCCTGGTTCGCCGGGTACGCGCCGTTGCGGCCGATGAAGCCCAGCACCAGCGGATCGTCGGCGGGGATGCAGCCCATGCCGTTCGGCGACGTGATCACCGGGATGCCGAGCGTGCGCGCGAGCTCGGTGATCTCCGGGCCGGCTTCCGCGAGCGTCGCGCCGTGGCCGATGAAGAGCACCGGCCGCTGCGCGGCGGCGAGGAGGTCGAGCGCGGCGGCCAGGTCGGGGTCGCTCGCGCCCGGCCGGTGCGGCGTGTCGAGGTGCGAATGCGGCGGCAGCGCGACGTCCGCCTCCTCCTGGAACACGTTGTACGGGATGTCGAGGTTCACGGGCCCCGGCCGGCCGGTGACCATCGTGTCCATCGCCTGCCGCAGTGCCAGCGGCAGCATGTCGACGCGCGTCGGCTGGAACGCGCGCTTGACGACCGGCCGCATCACCTGCGCGAAGTCGGCCTGGTTGTGCTTGTAGAGCTCCTGGAACGGCGCGCGGTTGTGCTGCGACGTCGGCACGTTCGCCGTGATCGCCATGAACGCCGACGAGTCGGAGAGGGCCGTGATCAGCGACATCACGAGGTTGGCCGAGCCGGGCCCGGTGGACGTCAGCGTCGCCACCGGGCGGTGGCGGACGCGGTAGTACGCGTCGGCCATGTGGCCGGCGCACTGCTCGTGCCGCGGCGACACGAGCTTGACGCGGTCCTTCACGTCGTACAGCGCGTCGAGGATGCCGACGTTGCCGTGCCCGCAGATCCCGAACACGTACGGCACCTTCTCCTGCACCAGGTACTCGGCGATCAGCTGACCGCCCTTCATGTTCGGCATGGCGCCCTCCATTGCTGCGTGCGGCCGACGGTGAATCGAGCTTACTCCGGCACCTCTGCGTCCTCGACCGGCGACGTCACGACGAGGAACACGAGTGGGGCCAGCCCCTCGTTGGTGAAGCTGTGCCGGATCCCGGGCGGGATGAACACGTAGTCGTGCCGGCGCAGCACGACGCGCCGGTCGTCGAGCGTCAGCACGCCCTCGCCGTCCAGCACATGATAGATCTGCTCCTGCACGCGGTGCACGTGCTCGGCCACGTGCGCCATCGGCTGGTAGCTCGAGATCCGGTAGTCGATGCGGCGCGACGCGCAGGTCTCGGGCCGCACGAGGGGCTTCGACAGCGCGCCGCCGAAGTGCCCCGGATACTCCTGCCACGGGACGTCGACGACGTTGGCGACGAAGGCTTCGGCTTTGCGGGATTTCTGGCGTGCGGGCATGGCAGTCACCGTAGGTTGACGTTGCGGCCGGGCAAGCCGGGCCTAGTCGAGCTTCAGCGCCACCGACACCGGCTGGCGCTTCTCGATCGCGTCCTTGAAGAGCGCCGCCACGCGGTAGACGGCGTGCGCGAACTTGCCGTACGGCAGCGTGACGAACAGCGCGGCGACCACGCCCAGGTGGACGGCGAGCAGCGCCGGCATCGCAGCAGTGTCGCGCAGCGCGAGCAGCACGAGCCCCGTCACGCTCGTCGCGAACAGCAGCGCCATGAAGCCGACGTCCATCGCCGCCTGCGCGCGGTCGCCGTGCAGCGGGTGCCGCCGCCGGTGCAGCCACAGCTGCCCGGCCGTGCCCAGCGCCAACGCGATGCCGCCGACCGTCCCGAGCACGACCGGCGCGCTCGTCAGCGCGTACGGCGCATGCAGCCCCAGCACGAAGTGGTACCACGTCGCCACGCACGTCGCGGCGAAGCACAGCATGAAGCCGTAGAACGTCAGGTGGTGGAAGCGCCGCCGCCACGGCGCCGGCGCGTCGCTCGCGTTGTTGCAGCCGGTGCCGCCGCCGTCGAGGTTGACGAGCGTCAGCGCGTCGCGGGCGGCCTCCGCCCCCGCCGCCGCGAGCGGAACCGGGTCCGGCTTCGCCGGCAGGCCGCGCCAGAAGCGCGTCACTCCGACGGCGAACGCGCACAGGATCCACGCGCTCGCGACGACGAACGGCGCCGCCATCGCCGCGTGCGGGATCACCGCGTAGAAGTCGGCGGCGAGGCCCGGCTGCGCGAGGCCGCCGCCCGCCAGCATCGCGACCAGCAGGAACGCGGCGATCGCGGCCGCCAGCGCGAGCGCGACCCACGCGCCCTGCCGCCGGTACAGCGCGCCGAACGCCGCCGGCCACGCGTACGCCGTGTACGTCACCGCGCGCACCTCGGCCAGCGCCTTCGGCACGTTGACCTCGAACGCGTGCGGCGGCGCGTACTGGCACGCGTGCAGGCACGCGCCGCAGTTGTGGCAGAGGTTGGCGAGGAAGTGGACGTCGCCGCGCGGGAACTCGAGCCGGCGCTCCATCGCCGGGAACACGGCGCAGAAGCCCTCGCAGTAGCGGCACGCGTTGCAGATCGCCATGATGCGCGCGACCTCGGCCTCCGGCGTGCGCACCGGCGCGCCGACCGCGCGCAGCGGGATCACCCTAGGCGTGCCGGGCATGCTGCGCCGCCTCCCGTCCGGCGATCCGGCCGAACACGCTGCCGATCGTCATGCCGATGCCGGCGAGGTATCCCCTGCCCAGCACGTTGCCCGCCATCATCTCGCCTGCCGCGTAGACGCTGTCGCTGTAGCGCTCGCCGAACTGCACCTGCGCGCGCTCGTTGACCTTGACGCCGAGGTACGTGAACGTGATGCCCGGGCACAGCGGATAGCCGTAATACGGCGGCGTGTCGAGCGGCAGCGCCCAGTGCGTCTTCGGTGGCGTCAGGCCCTCGGTCGCGCAGTCGTCGAGCACCGCGTGGTCGAACGTCCCGGGCCGCACGGCCGCGTTGTACGCGGCGACCGTCGCCTCGGTCGCGGCGACCGGCAGCCCGAGCAGCTGCGCGAGCTCGCCGATCGAGCCGGCCTTCGCGGCCGGGAACACCGACGGCATGAAGCGCCCGATCGCCTTCGCGTCGATCAGCGAGTACGCGACCTGCCCCGGCTGCTGCGCGACCAGCCGGCCCCAGATCGCGTAGCGTTTGGGCCAGAAGTCCTCGCCCTCGTCGTAGAAGCGCTGCGCCGCGCGGTTGACGACGATGCCGAGCGACACGCAGTCGAGACGCGTCACGATGCCGCCGTCGTAGCGCGGCGCGCGCGCGTCGATCGCCACCGCGTGGCACTGCGTCGGGTCGCCGACCCGCGTCGCGCCGCACGCGAGCGACTGCTTCAGCACCTCGCCCATGTTGAACGCGGTGCCACGCACGCGGAAGTTGTCGGCCGCCGGGCCCCACGCCTCGCGCAGCCAGTCGAAGTTCGACTCGAAGCCGCCGGCGGCCAGCACGACGCACTTCGCTTCGATGCGCTCGGTGCGCCCGTCGGTCTCGACGACGGCCGCGGCGAAGCGTCCGTCGCGGATCTCGAGGCCGGTCACGCGCGTGCCGTAGCGCACCGCGATGCCGGCCTCCGCTGCGCGTCGGTACAGCGCGTTGACGAGCGCCTTGCCGCCGCCTAAGAAGAACGCGTTGGTCCGCGACAGGTGCAGCGTGCCGCCGAGCGACGGCTGGAACAGCACGCCCTGCTGCCGCATCCAGTTGCGCACCGGCAGCGACTGCCGGATCGCGAGGCGCGCGAGCGGCTCGTCGGTCGCGCCGCCGGTGACGCGCACGAGGTCCTGCCAGTACTCGGCCTCCGGGTACGTGTCGGTCAGGAGCTCCGCCGGCGCCTCGTGCATGACGCGCAGGTTGCGCGTGTGGACGCTGTTGCCGCCGCGCAGGTCGGCCGGCGCGGACTCGACGAGCAGCACCGTGGCGCCCTGCTCACGCGCCGTCAGCGCGGCGCAGAGCGCGGCGTTGCCGCCGCCGACGACCAGCACGTCGGGCCGCGGTGGTCCGGTGGCGCTGCGGGACGTGGATTCGGGCATCGGGCGTAGCGGGCGGGTCGCGGGGTCGGCGAAGCGGCGGAAGCGGACGAAACGCGAATGGTATTCCGCTGTATACAATCCGTCAACGCGCGCGCCGCGCCGCCCGCCGCGGCGCCGCCGTCCGCGGCGCGTCGCCGAACAGGATCCGCAGCCGCTCGGCGTACGCGGCGGCGATGTGCGCCTGCGCGGCGGCGGCGGCGCCGTCGGCGTCGCGGCTCGCGATCCGCGCGACGATCGCGCAGTGCTCGGCGTGCGCCGAGCGCTGCCGCCGCGCCGAGTCGAGCGTCGTGGGCCCGAGCAGCAGCAGCGCGTCGCCGATCGCGCGCAGGCTCTTCACCAGGTAGCGGTTGTGCGCCGACTGGTACAGCGCCTGGTGGAACACGCGGTTGTGCCGCGCGGCCGCCGTGGGGTCGGCCGGCAGCCGCGCTTCCTGCGCGACCAGCGCTTCCAGCGCGTCGACGTCGGTCCGCGTGGCGTTCTCCGCGGCGAGTCGGGCCGCCGTCGTCTCCAGCACCTGCCGCATCCCGTAGAGCTCGGCCACCATCCGGCGGTCGACCGGCGTCACCACCATGCCGGCGTGCGGCGTGTGCGTCAGCACGCCGTCGGCCTCCAGCCGGCGCAGCCCCTCGCGGACCGGCGTGCGGCTGACGCCGAGCCACTGGGCGAGCGCGACCTCGCGCATCCGGTCGCCGGGGCGGAACGTGCCTTCGGCGATGGCGCGCAGCATCGCGTCGTACGCGAAGTCGCCGCGCGGCCCGGCGGCGGGGCGGGCGCGCGCCGGCGCGGGTCGCTTGCTTCGGGGAGTGCCGGGCATCGGGCGTCCTGTCGATCGGGGGCGCGCGGACGATCCGCGCGGGCCCGCCGTCGAGTGTATTCTCCTGCATACAACCGCTCAACCCGCCCCCTCGCCCCATGCCCGCAGCGGCCCCCTCCCCCGCCGGCGACGACGCGTTCGACGTCGTCGTGCTCGGCGCCGGCGCGGGCGGCATGACGGCAGCGCTGGTCGCGGCGCTCGAGGGGCGCTCCGTGCTGGTCGTCGAGCGCAGCGACCAGGTCGGCGGCACCACGGCGCGCTCGTCCGGCACCGTGTGGATCCCGGACAATCCCGCGCAGCGCGACCGCGGCATCGACGACGCCGCGGCGGCGCGCACGTACCTCGACGCGCTGGTCGACGACCGTGCCGACGCCGCGCTGCGCGAGGCGTTCCTCGCCGAGGGCCCGCGGATGCTGCGGTATCTCGCCGAACGCACCGACGTCCGGTTCGCGCCCTACTGGACGAGCGCCGACTACCGGCAGGACGTGCCGGGCGCTGCGCTGGGCGGTCGTCCGCTCGAGCCGCTGCCGTTCGACGGCCGGACGCTCGGCCACGCGTTCGACCGCGTGCGCGCGCCGCTGCCGGAGCTCACGCTCGCCGGCGGCATGATGATCACGCGCGGCGAGGCGGCGCGACTGCTGCGGCTGCCGGCGTCGGCCGACGCGTGGGGGTTGGGCGCGCGCCTCGTGCTGCGCCACGCCGCCGACCGGCTGCGCTACCGCCGCGGCACGCGGCTCGTCCTCGGCAACGCGCTCGTCGCGCGGCTGTACCGCAACCTGCTCGACCGCGGCGTGCCGGTCTGGCTCGACGCCCGGGCCACGGCGCTCACCGTCGACGCGGGCCGCGTCACCGGCGTCACCGTGCGCCACGGCGGGCACGAGCGGACCGTGCACGCGCGCGGCGGCGTCGTGCTCGCCGGTGGTGGATTTCCCGGCAGCGCCGCGTGGCGCGCGCGCTACCTGCCGGCGCCCATACCGCAGCACACGCCGGCGTTCGAGGGCTGCGCAGGCACGACGCTCGAGCTGGCGCTCGCGGCGGGCGCCGCGCTGGGACCGCCCGGCCGCGACAACGCGCAGTGGTTCCCCAGCTCGATCGCCGCGCGCGCCGACGGCACGACCGCCGTGTACCCGCACATCGTGCTCGACCGCGCGAAGCCCGGCCTCGTCGCCGTCAATGCCGCGGGGCTGCGCTTCGTCGACGAGGCGGTGTCGTACCACGAGTTCGTGCGCGCGATGTACCGGTCGCACGCGACGGTGCCGACGATCCCGGCGTGGCTCGTCTGCGACCGGCGCTTCGTCTGGCGCTACGGCCTCGGCATGATCCGGCCGCGGACGCTGCGCCTGGCGCCGTTCGTTGCGCGGGGGTACCTGAAGACGGCGCCGACGATCGCTGCGCTGGCGGCGGCCATCGGCGTCGACGCCGCGGGGCTTGCGCGCACGGTCGAACTGCACAACCAGTACGCGCGCGACGGGCGCGACCCGGACTTCGGCAAGGGCGGCAACCCGTACGACGTCAGCAACGGCGACCCGGCGCACGGTCCCAACCCGTGCTTAGGCCCGATCGCCCGGCCGCCGTTCTGCGCGGTGGCGGTGCTGCCCACGCCGCTCGGCACGAGCCTCGGCCTGCGCACCGACGCCACGGCGCGCGCCCTCGACGGTGCCGGCCGGCCGATCCCCGGCCTCTACGCGTGCGGAAACGACATGGACACGCCGTTCGGCGGCGAATACCCGGGCCCGGGCGCGCAGATCGGGCTCGCGATGACGTTCGGCTACGTCGCCGCGCGGCATGCGGCCGCGCGGGTGTGATCAGGCCGGCATCGGATCGACCGTCCGCACGCCGGACCACGCGCCCGACTCGACGAGCCCGCGCGCCGTGTCGCGCAGCTCGGAGGCGACGAACGCGGCGGCCGACGACAGCCGCTTGGGCGACAGCGAGTACAGGTAGTTGCGCCGGCTGAGCCGCGCGTCGGAGATGGACAGCGCGCGCCACTGCCGGCCGCGGGCACCCTCCAGATAGACCGCCGCCATCGGCTTGATCGTCGCGCCGATGCCCTCGTAGACGCAGTTCATCAGCAGCGACAGCGAGTCGATCTCGGCGACGATGCGCGGCAGCAGGTTGCGCTGCTCGAACTCGGCGGCGATCCGGCGCCGCAGCCCGTGCTCGCCGGTGGGCAGGATCAGCGGCAGCGCGGCGGCCTCGGCAATGGTCACGCTCGTCCGCCGCGCCGGCACCAGCGTGCTGTGCTTGGGCAGCAGCACGAAGAGCTCCTCCTCCAGCAGCACCTCGACCGAGGCGTCCGGCGCGACGTCGCTCGAGAAGAGGACGGCCAAGTCGAGCTGCCCCAGCCGCATCATCTGCCCCAGGTGCCCGCTCATCCCCTCGACGACGTTGAGCAAAATGCTCGGGTACCGCTCGCGCACGCGGCGGACCAGCGGCAGGCCCAGCGCCGACACGGTGGTCGCCGGCAGGCCGACCGACACCATGCCGTGCACGGCGCCCGACTCCTGCCGCGCGATCGACATCGCCTGCTCCAGCTGGCGCAGCATGAACCGTGCGTGGTGGTAGAGCGCGAGGCCGTTCTCGGTGGGCGCGACGCCGCGCGACGAGCGCTTGAGCAGCGGCTTGCCGACCTCGTCCTCGAGCTTGGACAGCTGCTGCGACAGCGCGGGCTGCGCGATGAACAGCTGCCGCGACGCCTTCGACAGGCTGCCGCTCTCGACGATGTGCGTGAAATAGCGAAGCTGGCGCAGGTCCATGCGGGTCCTCCTCCCCTAAAGGCGCGTGCAGCGATAAGTCTAACTTATACCCTGTGTCGGAAA
>JAYRNW010000343.1:0-6487 GCA_041911995.1 Casimicrobiaceae bacterium
ACCGGCGAACGTTCACGGAGGACTCCCTGGGTCGTTGAAGGAGCGGCGCGCGGGCGCCGTCGGTGCGGCGTAGCATCGGCACGTGCGGGTCCCGGCGGGCCGTCACGTCCCGAGCCCGAAGACGGCCACGGCATCGCGCGCCATCGTGCGCGCCTGCGCCTGCAGCGCCGCGTCGCCGGATTCGGCGGCGGCCTGCGCGATGCCGGCGATGAGGCCGCCCATGATAACGAAAGCGTCGTAGAGCCGCGTGCGCTCGCTCGCCGCGAGGTCGCGGAACGCGGGCAGCGCGGCGAGCGCGTCGTTCACGGCGCGCAGGACTTCGTCGGACTGCGCCTCGGTGAGTTCGACGTCGTAGCCGACCTTGACGCCGACGACGATCACGAGCGCCATCGCGTTGGCGACGTTGTTGCGCCGGAATCCCGGCTCCGCCTCGATCGCCTTCTGGACGTCGCGGCAGGCCTTCAGGATCTGCGCGCGGTCTTCCGGCGAGCGGCCGAGGGCGGCGAACTGCTCGGGCATGTCGCGCGCGCCCGTCGGCTTGAAGTCGGTCGCCGTCAGCGGCGCCGGCGGCGCCGTCCGCGCCGCCGGCGGCGCGGACGGCGGCGGCGCGGCGCTGCCGGTCGACTTCCGGATGGACGCCTGCATCGCCTGAAACCCGGCATTGCGGATCATCTGCGACATGATGAAGTCGGCGTTGGCGCCGTAGATGGTCCCGAACTGGCGCCCGGTGAGCGAGTTCGTGAACTGTGCCCAGGCCGGCGCGGCGGCGAGCAGCGCCGCGCCGATGGCGAGCGCCGCCGCCGCACAGCGACCGATGATGCGCGGGAATGCGCGACCCCAATCAGCTGCCATTGCCCCTTCCTCCTTTCCTGACCGATCCGTGCGCCTCGCACCGGTTCCAAGGTTGCCAGCCGTGGCGTCACACCCGCGTCACGCATTCGCCGTGCACGGCGGCACCGCGCGCGTCCGGCCTTCGCACTACAATGCGGACCGCCGGCCCGGCCGCGAGCCTTGCCCGGCATGCACGCTGCCTTGCCGAGTGGGATGAAACGGCCCCCACGCTCGCTTCGCTCGCTGCCCCCCGAGGGGGCGTGTCAGTGGCTTGGGGCGGCCCGGCGCCACTGACATGGCGATCGCCCACGGCCCGCCGGGCGGGGCTGCAACGCAAGTGTGACGCCCGGTCGCCTACCATCGTCGCGGCCGCGGGTCGACGGACCCGGCCGGCGGCACGGAGATCGACAGAGGATGCGAACCGCGATGGCGACGGCGAAGGGCGGAGGCAAGGCGACCGGAAAAGTGGCGTTGCACGGCCGGCTGCGGCTGCGGCAGGCCGGCCGCTTCGAGCCGTCCGTCGGTGCCGGCCGCGACCTCGAGCCCAAGGACGCGCTGTTGCTGGCCCATCTCGCGGTCGAGGGCCCGACGCCGCGCGCAAGGCTGGCCGCGATGCTCTGGCCCGACGTCGACGACGAGCGCGCCCGCGGCAACCTGCGGCAGCGGCTGCTGCGGTTGAAGCGCGTGACCGGTGCGCAACTGCTGGCCGGCGACGCGCAGGTGCAGCTCGCCTCCGGCATCGGCCACGACCTCGCCGACACGCACGAGCTGCTCGAAGCGGTCGACGCCGAAACGGCCGGCGGGTTCGCCGAGTGGCTGGCCACGCAGCGCGAGCGGCGCCGCCGGGCGCGTTGCGATGCACTCGCGGCGCGGGCCGCGCAGGCGGAAGCGGACGGTGAACTCGCGGCGGCGCTCGAGTATGCCCGCGCGCTGCTGAACGTCGACCCGCTGTCGGAGGACGCGCACCGGCGCGTGATGAAGTTGCATTACCTGCGGGGAGACACCGGCGCCGCGCTGGCAGCGTACCGGCGATGCGCCGACGTGCTGCGGTCGGAGCTGGGTGCGGCGCCGAGCCGGGCAACGCGCGAGCTCGAGGACCAGATCGCGAAGGCGGCGCCCGCGTTGCCGGTGGCGAAGGCGTCGACGCCGCATCCGGTCACGATCCTCCGCCCGCCGCGGCTCGTCGGACGCGACACCGAGCTCGCCGCGATGGCGGCGGCCTGGGACGCGCACGTCGCTTTCCTGCTGCTGGGTGAAGCGGGCATGGGCAAGTCGCGGACGCTCGCGGAGTTCGCGAACGGCCGGCCGCGGACGATCGTCACGCAGGCGCGGCCGGGCGACGCCGGCGTGCCCTACGCGACGCTGGCGCGGCTGCTGCGCACAGCGATGGCCGGCAAGCCGCCCGCGCTCGCCGTGGCGCTGCGCAGCGAGCTCGCGCGGGTGCTGCCCGAGGTGCAGCCGGCGTCCGCCGCTGCGGTGAACGGCCAGCGGCTGCCGCTGCAGCACGCGATCGAGGCGGTGCTGCTCGACGTGCAGCGGGACGGCGTGCGCGGCATCCTGCTGGACGACCTGCACTTCGCCGACGACGCGAGCGTGGAGATGCTGCGCACGATCCTGGGCGGCGAGCGCGAGATCGACCTGCGCTGGGGCTTCGCGCAGCGCACCGGCGAGCCCGCGGCCGCGACGCAGGCGCTGCGCGATTCGCTGGAGGATGCGTTCGGGTTGAGCACCGTCGCGCTGGACCCGCTCGACGTGGCGCAGATGGCGGTGCTCGTCGACTCGCTCGGCTTGCCGGACGTCGACGGGCGCGGCATCGCCGAGCGGCTGGTCCGGCACACCGGCGGCAACCCGATGTTCGCGCTGGAGACGCTGAAGCACGTGCTCGTCGCGGGCGGCCCGGCGGGCCAGTTGCCGCGGCCGACCAGCGTGGGCGCGCTGATCGAGCGGCGGCTCCGCCAGCTGTCGCCGCCGGCGATCGCCCTCGCGCGGGTCGCGGCGGTGGCCGGCGTGGACTTCTCGATCGAGATGGCGGAGCACGTGCTGAAGACAACGGCGGTGGCGCTCGCCGACGCGTGGAACGAGCTCGAAACGGCGCAGGTACTGCGTGGGGCCGCGTTCGCGCACGACCTCGTGTTCGAAGCGACGGTGAAGTCGCTGCCGGCGGCGATCGCGATGCACACGCACGCGTCGATCGCGGAGTGGCTCGAGCGCGCGGACGGCGAGCCGGCGCGCATCGCCGCGCACTGGGAGGCGTCGACCGCGAGGGAGCGCGCCCTCCCGTGGCTGCGCCAGGCCGCGGACCGGGCGTTGGATACGATGCGGCCGCGCGAGGGCATCGAGTTCCTGGTCCGGGCGGCGGCCCTGGAGGCGACAACCACGACGCCTTCGCAGGCGTTCGCCTCGTTGGCGAAGATCGTCGACAACCGGATCATGTTCGATCTCGGCTTCGACCTCCAGCCACTGCTCGACCGGCTCGACGAGCTGGCGGTCGAGCCCAGGGATCGCGTCCACGCGCTGCAGACCCGCGTCGATTACCACATGATGCACAAGGAGCGGCTCGACGAGGCTCTCGCCTTGCAACGGCGCGCGGCGGCGCTCGCGGCCGAGGTGGGCTGGGACTGGCTCCGCGTCGCCGGAACGCTGAACGTCGCGGTGCTGCATGCGATGCTGGGCGACCACGAGGACGCCGCCCGGGTGACCGAGGGCCTCCTGCCGGAGGCGCGGCGCTGGCCGGTGGCCGAGGAGCGCTGCACGCTGCTCGGGAAGGCCGGCTACGTGCTCAATCGCGCGGGACAGGTACAGCGCGCCGCGGCCCTGTTCGACGAATCCGTGGCCGATGCGCTTGCATGCGGCTCTCACGCCGCGGCGATCTCGGCGCTGGGCAACGCGGCACATGCGCGCCTGCGCCTCGGACAGCCGGACAAGGCGCTCGACGCGATCGCTCGCACCGATGCGCTGTGTGCCGCACACGACGGGGTCGAAGGCGCCAGCGATTCCAATCACTACATGGCGGCGATGGCGCTGCGCCTGCTGGGGCGGTACGACGAGGCGCTGGTACGCGTGCACGCCGCGATGGACGTCATGCGCGCGCGAGTCGCGTACGACCTCTCCAGCACGTTCGTCGTGCGGGCCGAGATCTGGCTCGACCTCGGCCAGCATGCCCGGGCCCTGCAGGATCGCGCGCAGGCGAAGCGGGAGGCCCGCGCCCCCATCAAGGAGCACGAGGTCTTGCTGCTCGACCTGCGGCTTGCTGCGGGGCGAAACGCCGGGGCCGACGATGCGACGCATGGGCGTGATCTCGTCGCACGGGACGCGTTCCCGTACCAGCGACACTGCGCATCGCTGCGGCGGGTCGACCTGGTTGCGCCGGAAGAGGGCCTCGCGCTGGCGCGCGACGCGCTCGCCGCGGCAAGACAGGCCGGGTTCCGCGGGCTGGAAGCATCCGCACTGTCACGCGTCGCGCGGGGTGAGGTCCAGGCGGGCGATGCAGGCCGTGCCGTCAAGCACGCCCGATTATCGATCGTGGCTGCGGACGGGCACGGCACCGACGACCTCTCCTGGCCCGCCATCGTGCGCAACGCAGCCCTCGTCCTCCAGCAGGCCGGCCTCGTCGACGAGGCGCGGCAGCTCGTCGCGCGCGGCACCGCGTGGCTGCGCGAGACCGCCGAGCGGCACGTCCCGCCCGAGTTCCGCGACAGCTTCCTCAACCGCAACGCGGTCAACCTCGAGCTGCAGCGGCTCGCGCTCCGGCTCGCGTGAGCCGCAGCCGCGGGGGCGTCACGGCGCTTCCTCCGGCAGCAGCAGCACGATCAGCGCGAGTGTCGAGCACGTGACGAACATCACGGCCTTGGCCTGCCCGTTCCGGACGGCCGACTGCCACATCGTGAACCACTCGCCGCCGACGGTGACGAAGCCCGTGTAGTAGAGCAGCCAGACGAGCAGCAGGCCGACCGCGGCGGGCGCCTTGGCCGCGACGAACGCGCGGCGGTCGCCGCGCGCGCCGAACAGCCGCGCCGCGCCGTACAGCGTCACCGCAGCCATCGTCCACTGCGTGGCGATGATCGCCCAGAACGCGAGCTGCTGCAGCGTGCGGTCGGTGATTGCGCGGCTGCGCACGGCGTTGTCGGGGAATACCGTGTCCATCGCGAGCACGTGCTGGACGAACGCCCAGTTCGAGCCGTAGTCGGCGACGTTGCCCCACGCGATCACCAGCGACCACGCGCCGACCGATGCGACCATGACCGCCTTGACGATGCGGATCGTCTCCATCGTGCGCCTCCCTTCCGTCGTGACTTCAGTCCGTTGCCGCAGGCCGCTCGTCGCGCGCGAGGTTCGCGATGATCGCGAGCAGCACGCGGCGCGCCGCGCGCACGTCGGCGGGTGCGACGCCGCGCACGCCGACGCGGTTGACCGCGACCGCCAGCGGCACCAGCTTGCGTTCCAGCGCGCGGCCGGCGCGCGTCAGGTGCACGTAGACGTTCTTGCGGTTCCCCGGCCGCTGCCGGCGCACGACGTAGCCGCGCTTCTCCATCGCGGTGACCGCCGCGAAGGTCGTGGGCTCCATCACGCCGGCGCGCTGCGACAGCGCCCTCTGCGTGATGCCGTCCCGCTCCCACAGCACGCGCAGGAACGTCCAGTGCCCGAACGACACGTCGTGCGCGGCGAGGCGCGCGGTCAGCGCGCGCTGGAACGCGCGGGTGCAATCGCGGACGAGATGCGCGAGCCGGTCCTCGGGCACGCCCTCGCGCCAGTGGCGCAGGATCTCGTCGCGGTCGTCCGGCGTGGCGGGACCTCCTGCGGTGCGCAGCCGCGACGGTCCGCCAGCGCTCACGGCGACAGCGGCGCCTGCAGCGCGAGCGCGACGTCGCGCCCCGAGCGCGCCGATTCGAGGATGCCGAGGCACACTTCGAGCGTGGCGCGCGCCCAGACGCCATCGTGGACGGGCGGCACACCCTCGACGACGGCGCGCCAGAGCTCGTCGACGACCTCGGCGCGCGGTACGACGGGCGGCGGCAGCGGCTCGAAGCGCCGCGCGTCGTCGCCGTAGACGTGGACGCCGGTCGGGACCGGCCGGACGTCGCCGCGTTCGCAGCAGACGAGCACGTGCCCGAAGTGCTGGTGCGCGGGCGGCGGGCGGGCGTCCGCCGGCACGTAGAGAGGGCCGCCGTAGCTGCGCGCGGCCTTGAGCGCGGCCTCGGCCGCCGGGTCGGCCACCTCGCGCAGCCCGCGGCGGGCCCCGCCGTACGCGTCGGCGCGCTTGGGCCAGCCCATCTCGCCGATGCCGTCCATCTGCTCGTCGCCGTCGTAGTGCGCGTAGCCCGAGTACGTGGCGGTCGCGAACGCGCCGTTCGCGAACGCGAGCAGCGCGCTGTACGCGCCCTCGGTCGGCCGCGCCGGGTCCCAGTTCCCGGTGTGCGCGCGCACGGAGCGCACGTCGCCGCCGCCCAGCAGGCGCACGATGTCGATCTGGTGCGCGGCCTGGTTGAAGATCACGCCGCCGCCATCCTCGGTGCGCAGCTCCTCGGGCCGGCGCGCGCGGTACAGGAATTCGGTCGCGTAGAACGCGTGGATCATGCGCGGGGCGCCGAGCTCGCCGCCGGCGACGGTTGCGCGGGCGCGCGCGGCGGGCGCGGCGAAGCTGTGGCTGTGGCCGACG
>JAYRNW010000344.1:0-2598 GCA_041911995.1 Casimicrobiaceae bacterium
ATGAGCGACCTCGACATCGGCATGAACCAGCGCCTGTGCCCGCCGTTCCAGTGGGACGCCGCGCGGCGCCTGGACCGCGGCAAGGTGCTCGGCGCGGCGGAGCTCGAGGCGGGGCGCGAATTCGCACGCTACAAGGACGTCGACGGCGACGGCATCCCGTGGCGCACGCTGCCGGCGACGCACCCGACGCTGGGCGCCTACTTCACGCGCGGCTCGACGCGCGACGCGCAGGCGCGCTACTCGGAGGCGGGCAGCGACTACGTCTACAACGTGCAGCGCCTGCTGAAGAAGTTCGCCACCGCGGCGACGCTCGTGCCGCAACCGGTGCTGCGCCCGGCGCTGAAGAAGACACGCCTCGGGGTGATCTACTTCGGCTCGACGAGCCCGGCGCTGCGCGAGGCGCTCGATGGCCTGAGCGAGAGCGGCATCGCGCTCGACGCGCTGCGCCTGCGCGCCTTCCCGTTTCCGGCCGCAGTGGCCGAATTCATCGCCGCGCACGACGCCGTCTTCGTCGTCGAGCAGAACCGCGACGCGCAGATGCGATCGCTGCTCGTCAACGAGCTCGACGTCGACCCGACGCGCCTCGTCCCGATCCTGCACTACGACGGCACGCCGATCACGGCGCGCTTCATCACCGGTGCGATCCGGCAGAAGGTCGCCGCGCTGAGCGCCAAACCCAGGCGCCGCAAGCGCGCCGCCGCCTGACCCGCCCCGCCGGGGCCCACTTCGCCCGAATGCCTCCCGAATGACCTACCTCACGAAGCCGCGGCTGCACCATCCGACCCTCGAGCGCAACCGCGTCGGCCACACGCGGCGCGACTACGAGGGCAAGATCTCGACGCTGTGCGCCGGCTGCGGGCACGACTCGATCTCGGCGGCGATCATCCAGGCGTGCTGGGAGCTCGACATCGAGCCGCACCGCGTCGCCAAGCTCTCGGGCATCGGCTGCAGCTCGAAGACGCCGGACTACTTTCTCGGCGCGTCGCACGGCTTCAACACGGTGCACGGGCGCATGCCGTCGGTGCTGACCGGCGCCTACCTCGCGAACCACGAGCTGCTCTACCTCGGCGTCTCGGGCGACGGCGATTCGGCGTCGATCGGCCTCGGTCAGTTCGCGCACCTGATGCGCCGCGGCGTGAACATGACCTACATCGTCGAGAACAACGGCGTCTACGGGTTGACCAAGGGCCAGTTCTCGGCGACCGCCGACAAGGGCTCGAAGTCGAAGAAGGGCGTGAAGAACGCCGACAGCCCGGTCGACATGGTGAGCCTCGCGCTGCAGCTCGGCGCGACCTACGTCGCGCGCAGCTTCTCGGGCGACAAGGCGCAGCTCGTGCCGCTCATCAAGGGCGCGCTCGCGCACCGCGGCGCGGCCTTCCTCGACGTCATCAGCCCGTGCGTCACGTTCAACAACCACGCCGGCAGCACGCGCAGCTACGACTTCGTGCGCGAGCACAACGACGCGGTGAGCCGGATCGACTTCATCACGCCGCGCAGCGAGATCACCGCGCGCTTCGCGCCGGGCGAGTGCGTCGACGTCGAACAGCACGACGGCAGCGTGCTGCGGCTGCGCAAGCTGCACGCGGACTACGACCCGTGCGACCGCGTCGCCGCGATGGCGCAGGTGCAGGCGCTGCAGTCGCAGGGCGAGATCGTGACCGGGCTGCTTTTCGTCTCGCCCGACGCGCCCGAGCTGCACGACGCGCTCAACACGTCGCGCACGCCGCTCAATGCGCTCGACGAGGCCGCGCTGTGCCCGGGCATCGACGTGCTCGACAAGATCAACACCGGCCTGCGCTGACGCGCACCGCCGGCGCGCCATGTCCGACGCGACGCGATTCGACTACGTCATCGTCGGCGCCGGCACCGCCGGCTGCCTGCTCGCGAACCGGCTGAGCGCCGACCCGTCCAGGCGCGTGCTGCTGATCGAAGCCGGCGGCACCGACGACTACCACTGGATCCGGATTCCGGTCGGCTACCTCTACTGCATCGGCAACCCGCGCACCGACTGGCTCTACCAGACCGAGGCCGATGCCGGCCTGAACGGCCGGCGGCTGCGCTATCCGCGCGGCCGGGTGCTGGGCGGCAGCTCGAGCATCAACGGCATGATCTACATGCGCGGCCAGTCGCGCGACTACGACGCCTGGGCCGCGGCGTGCGGCGACGACGCGTGGCGCTGGGACGCGTGCCTGCCGTTCTTCCTTCGGCACGAGCGCCATCACGCGGGCGGCGACGCGATGCACGGCGCGAGCGGCGAGTGGCACGTCCAACGCCAGCGCCTGCACTGGGACGTGCTCGACGCGTTCGTCGAGGCAGCGCAGCAGGCGGGCATCCCGGCGACGAACGACTTCAACCGCGGCAACAACGAGGGCGTCGGCTACTTCGAGGTGAACCAGCACCGCGGCCGGCGCTGGAGCGCGGCCGACGCCTTCCTGCGGCCCGACTGCATCGCGCGGCCGAACTTCGCGCTGCGGACCGGCGCGCAGGTGCAACGGCTCGTGCTCGAGCGCGACGCCGACGGCGCGCTGCGCTGCGGCGGCGCCGAGGTGATGACGAAGACCGGCCTGCAGACGGTGCGCGCGGCGCGCGAGCTCGTGC
>JAYRNW010000345.1:0-2543 GCA_041911995.1 Casimicrobiaceae bacterium
CCGCAGAATCCCTACGACCTCGCGCAGCTCGACGTGATGGACAGCAAGCTGCCGCCGGGGTCGGCCGCGCCGTCCGGCGGGACGTTCTGGCTCGGCACCGACGACCAGGGCCGCGACATGCTGTCGGCGATCTTCTACGGCCTGCGGATCTCGCTGATGGTCGGCGCGTCGAGCACGGCGCTGGCGCTGGTGATCGGGCTCGCGATGGGCCTCGCGGCCGCGTACGCGGGCGGCCGCGTCGAGACGCTGGTCATGCGCATCGTCGACATCCAGCTGTCGTTCCCGGCCATCCTGATCGCGCTGATCCTGATCGCCGTGCTTGGGCAGGGCACCGGCAAGGTGATCGCCGCGCTGGTGACGATCCAGTGGGCGTACTACGCGCGCACGGTGCGCGGCGCGGCGCTCGTCGAGAAGCGCAGGGAGTACATGGAGGCGGCGCGCTGTCTCGCGCTGTCGCCGGCGCGCATCGTGTTCCGCCACCTGCTGCCCAATTGCCTGCCGCCGATGATCGTCGTGGCGACCGTGCAGGTGGCCGCCGCGATCGCGCTGGAGGCCACCCTCTCGTTCCTCGGGCTCGGCCTGCCGATCACCGAGCCCTCGCTCGGGCTGCTGATCGCCAACGGGTACCAGTACCTGCTGTCCGGCAAGTACTGGATCAGCTTCTTCCCGGGCGTCGCGCTGCTGCTCACGATCGTCAGCATCAACCTCGTCGCCGACCAGCTGCGCGACGTGCTCAACCCGCGGCTGCAGCGGTAGGCGACACCCCGGCACGGCGATGAGCGCACCAGTTCTCGACGTCGACGGCCTGCGCACGCACTTCTTCACGAAGGCCGGCGTCGTCAAGGCGGTCGACGACGTGTCGTTCACCGTCGCGCGCGGCGAGGTGCTGGGCCTGGTCGGCGAGTCGGGGTCGGGCAAGTCGATGACCGGCTACTCGGTGATGGGCCTCGTCGACCCGCCCGGGCGCATCGTCGCCGGCCGCATCGTGCTGGACGGCGTCGACCTGCGCGCGCTGCCGCCGGAGGGCCTGCGCCGGATGCGCGGCAACCGCGTCGCGATGATCTTCCAGGACCCGATGATGACGCTGAACCCGGTCCTGCGCATCGACGCGCAGATGATCGAGGCGATCCTCGCCCACGACGACGTGAGCCGAGCGACGGCGCGCGCGCGGGCGCGCGACGCGCTGGTCAAGGTCGGCATCCCGTCGCCGGACGAGCGGCTCGACGCGTACCCGCACCAGTTCTCCGGCGGCATGCGCCAGCGCGTGGCGATCGCGATCGCGCTGCTCAACAGCCCGGACCTCATCATCGCCGACGAGCCGACGACGGCGCTCGACGTGACGATCCAGGGGCAGATCCTCTACGAGATGCAGAAGCTCGCGCGCGAGACCGGCACCGCGCTCGTCTGGATCACGCACGACCTGTCGGTGATCGCCGGGCTCGCCGACCGCGTCTGCGTCATGTACGCGGGGCGCATCGTCGAGCAGGGCACGTGCGCCGACGTCCTCGGCCGGCCCGCGCATCCGTACACGCAGGGCCTCCTCGACTCGGTGCCGGCGAACACGGCGCGCGGCGAGCGGTTGCGCCAGATCCCCGGCATGACGCCGTCGCTGCTCGAGCTGCCGGAGGGCTGCCCGTTCCGCGAGCGCTGCGGGTACGCGACCGATGCGTGCGCGGCGTCGCCGCCGATGCGGCCGGCCGGCGGGCCCGGGCAGGGCGTACGCTGCTTCCACCCGATGGTCACGCTGTTCTGAGCCCATGCCGGCACCCGTCGAATCGCGGCCACCGGACCCGGGCGCCCTCGTCGAGCTGCGCGGCGTGGCGAAGCGCTTCGTCAAGACGCTCGACTTCGCTGCGAAGATCGGCAACGCGCTCGGCGCCGGCGTGCAGGAGGAGGTCGTGCGCGCCGTCGACGGCGTCGACCTCGCCGTCGCGCCCGGCGAGGTCGTGGGGCTCGTCGGCGAGTCCGGCTGCGGCAAGTCGACGCTGGGCCGCCTCGCGGTCGGCCTGCTGCCGCTGTCGGCCGGCGTGCGCTACTGGCGCGGCGTGTCGCTCGCGCACCTGCCGGCGGCCGCGGCGCGCCGCCAGCAGCTCAAGATGCAGATGATCTTCCAGGATCCGTACGCGTCCCTGAATCCGCGCATGCGCGTCGTCGACATCGTCGGCGAGGCGCCGGTCGCGCACCGGCTCATCGCGGCGGCGCAGCGGACCGAGTACGCGGGCCTCATGCTGAACCGCGTCGGCCTCGACCCGACGCTGATGCGGCGCTACCCGCACCAGTTCTCCGGCGGGCAGCGCGCGCGCATCGGCATCGCGCGGGCGCTGGCCGTGCGGCCCGAGTTCCTGGTCTGCGACGAGTCGGTCGCCGCGCTCGACGTGTCGATCCAGGCGCAGGTGCTCAACCTGTTCGTCGAACTGAAGAGCGCGTTCAACCTCACGTACCTGTTCATCAGCCACGACCTGGGCGTCGTGCGCTAACTCTCCGACAGCGTCGTCGTCATGTAACTGGGGCGCGTGGTCGATTGCGCGGAATCCGGCGATCTC
>JAYRNW010000346.1:0-5006 GCA_041911995.1 Casimicrobiaceae bacterium
CGTTGTTGCCGGTGAGGATCGGCAGGTGCCGCATCGAGCCGTCGCGCTCCCATGCGCGCAGCTGCGAAATCTTGTCGAGCCCCGGCCAGTCCTCGTGCTTCAGCATCGCGCACACCGGGTTCTCCTGCACGATGCGGCGGATCACCGCCGGCGCCATCTGCACGGAGAACGTCAGCGGATAGTCCTGGATCACGAAGGGCACGTCGGCGCCGATCGCCTCGGACGCCTGCCGGTAGTAGCCGGCGATCGCGTCGTCGGTGCGCAGCGTGCTGGGCGGCGCGATCATCACGGCGGCGGCGCCGGCGGCCATCGCGTCCTGCGTCAGCGCGCGCATCGCGGCGAAGCCCGGCGCCGAAACGCCGACGACCACCGGCACGCGCACGCGCGCCGTCACGCGGCGCACGATCGCCACCGACTCCGCGTGCGTCATCTTGGGCGCCTCGCCGAGCTGCCCCAGCACCGTGATGCCGGTGACGCCGGCCGCGACGAAGAAGTCGGTCATCCGGTCGATCGACGCGTCGTCGACGCGGCCGTCCGGATGGAACGGCGTGGGCGCGATCACGTACACGCCGTGGGCGTCGGCGGGCAGCGTCATTCCTTCGTCTTCTCGTAGCGCGCGCGGTTCGCGGCGTCGGGCGGATACAGGCCCGGCAGCGCGGCGCCGCGCGCGACCTCGTCCATGATCCAGCCCTCGAGCCGCTCCTGCTCGACCGCCTCGGCGGTCACTTCGGCGACCAGCGCGGCCGGGATCAGCACGGCACCGTCGTCGTCGACGACGACCGTGTCGCCGGGGAACACCGCGACACCGCCGCAGCCGACCGGCTCGCCCCACGCGACGAACGTGAGTCCCGCCACCGACGGCGGCGCAGCGGCGCCTCGGCACCAGACCGGCAGGCCGGTCGCGCGCACGCCGGCCACGTCGCGCACCACGCCGTCGGTGACGAGCGCGGCCACGCCGCGCCTGGCCATCCGCGCGCACAGGATGTCGCCGAAGATGCCCGCGTCGGTGGTCCCCATCGCGTCGACCACCGCCACGCAACCCGCAGGCATCGCCTCGATGGCCGCGCGCGTCGAGATCGGGTTGCCCCACGACGCAGGGGTCGCCAGATCCTCGCGCGCCGGCACGAAGCGCAGCGTGAACGCCGGCCCGACGATGCGCGGCTGGCCCGCAGCGAGCGGCCGCGTGCCGCGCATGAAGACGTTGCGCAGGCCCTTCTTCAGCAGGACCGTCGTGAGCGTCGCGGTCGTGACGTGCGCGAGCGCGGCGGCGTGGTCCGGATTCGTGGTCATCGTGGCGAGCCCTCCCGCGCGCGGTGGTCAGGTGAAACCGAGCGCCCGCGCCATCCGCGCGCGCGTCTCGTCGCGGCCGAGGAGCGCGAGCACAGCGTCGATCGCCGGCGTGGACAGCGTGCCGGAGACCACGAGCCGCAACGGCATCATGACCTGCGGCGCCTTGAGCGCATGCCGCGCGGCCGCGGCCTTCATTGCGGCGGCGAGCGCCTCGCGCGTCCAGTCGAGCGCGGCGAACTCGGCGAAGAGCTCGGCCAGCGCCGCGCCGTTGGCGGCGGTCACCTGCTCGGCCACCTTCTCGGCGGGCACGGTCGGCGCGCGGTAGAAGTACCACGCGGCGTCGGCCATCGCGACCAGCGTCTCCGCGCGGTCGCGCAGCAGCGCCGCCACGGCGCCGGCGTCGGGGCCGAATGCGACGTCCGATCCGGCGCGCGCGAGGTAGGGCCGCAGGCGCTGCCCCAGCTCCGCGTCGGGCAACCGCTTCATGTGCTCCTGGTTGACCCAGTTGAGCTTGGCGGCCGAAAAGCGCGAAGGCGCCGGGCTGATGTGCGTCAGGTCGAACCAGCGGACGAAGTCGGCGCGCGTGAAGATCTCGTCGTCGCCGTGCGCCCAGCCGATGCGCGCGAGGAAGTTCACCATCGCGTCGGGAAGGTAGCCTGCGGCTTCGTAGTCCATCACGCTGACCGCGCCGTGGCGCTTGGAGAGCTTGGCGCCGTCCTCGCCCAGCACGGTCGGCACGTGCGCGTAGACCGGCGGCTCGAGGCCCAGCGCGCGGAACATGTTGATCTGCCGCGGCGTGTTGTTGACGTGGTCGTCGCCGCGAATCACGTGCGTGATCCCCATGTCCCGGTCGTCGACGACGACGCCGAAGTTGTAGGTCGGCGTGCCGTCGCCGCGCGCGATCACGAGGTCGTCCAGTTCACCGTTGGCGAACTCGATGCGGCCCTTCACGGCGTCGTCCCAGGCGACGGTGCCGGTGTCCGGATTGCGGAAGCGGATCACCGGCGTCACGCCGGGCGGCGGCGTGCGGCCGGCGGCGTTCTCCGGCCGCCAGCGGCCGTCGTAGCGCGGCTTCTCGCCGCGCGCCGTCTGCTCGGCGCGCAGCGCGTCGAGCTCCGCGGCGGTCATGTAGTCGCGGTACGCGAGGCCGCGCGCGAGCATGTCGGCGAGCACCGCGCGGTAGCGGTCCATCCGCTGCATCTGGAAATGCGGGCCCTCGTCCCAGTCGAGCCCGAGCCACGCCATGCCGTCGAGGATCGCCTGCACGGCGGCCGGCGTCGACCGCTCGACGTCGGTGTCCTCGATGCGCAGGATGAAAGTGCCGCCGTGGTGGCGCGCGAACGCCCACGCGAACAGCGCGGTGCGGGCGCCGCCCAGGTGCAGGTAACCGGTGGGGCTCGGCGCGAAGCGGGTGCGGACGGGAGTCACGGGCGATGCGGACGTCGAAACCGCGCATTTTACCGGAGGTGCCCGCGCACGCCGGCGACGCCCGCCCCGCTACGGCGCGCCGAGCAGCAGGTACATCGAGAACGCGCCGTCGTTGCCCACGCCCACGCCCAGGTACAAAGGCCCGGCGAACGTGGAGGCGCCGAGGAACAGCGAGCCCGAGTACAGCGTCCCCGGCGACGGCAGCCCGTCGAAGCGGTCGCGGATCGTGCCGACCTCCGCCGACGCGCCGGCGAACACGCCCGAGCCGAGGATGTCGGGCAACGCGAAGATGCGCCGGTAGTACATGGCGCGCGCCAGCGCGAACTCGCGGCCGGCGAACTGGTTGACGCGAAAACCCGACAGCCGCAGCGGGCCGCCGAGCGTGAACGACTCGTACGCCGGCATCTCGGACCCGAAGTCCGTGCCGCCGGACACGCTCACGTTCAGCGTGTGCGGTCCCCACGACTGGACATAGCGGCCCTCCGCGGCCAGCGCCTGGTAGTCGAGCGCCGAGCCCAGCGCCCTGGTCGCCGCGTAGAGCGACGCCACGCCCGCGTAGCCGTCGCGCGCGAACCACGCCTGGTCGAGCTGGTCGACCGAATAGCTGGCGCGCACGCCGGCCGTCGTCTGCCGCACCGAAGGCAGCACCGGGCTGCCCGTCTCCACCCGCGCGTCCACGCGCGTCCACTGCAGGCCGGCCCGGGCCACGCTCCGCGTGCCGAACGTCAGGCCCAGATCGACGCCGCCGCGCAGGCTGCCGACGAGATAGTCGGCGACGCGGTCGTCGCCCAGGTACACGCCGCGCGTCGTCTGGCCGACGGCCCCGTACGGCGACACGAACCAGTCGCCCTTTTCGTGCAGCGGCTGGTGGAATTCGCCGTAGAGGTGCGTGTCCTGCCCCACCTGGCCTTCGACCAGCAGCTCGCCGCCCAGGCGGTTGAGCCACGTCCGGCGATACTGGACCAGCACGTTGAACGAGTTGTCGCCCTGGAAGTCGCTCTGCAGACCGAGGCCGAAGCGCAGGTAGTCCGGGCCCCACGACTTCTCGCGCGGCGTGATCACCATCGTGCGCGGCCCGGTGTCGCCGATGATCCGGTAGCTCACACCCTCGAAATCGCCGCGGCCGAAGATGCGGCGCAGGTCGGCGCTCACCTTTTCCTCGGTCAGCGGCTCGTTGGGCTGGCTTTGGACGAGGCCGCGCAGCACCTCGGGGTTCGTGCGCTCGAGGCCCTCGAACCGGATCTCGGCGACCGTCCCGAGCTCCGCGCTCGTCGCGACCTGCCGGTCGCGCAGCGCCGCGTACTCGGCCGGCGGCAGACTGTACCGGGTGAGCAGCGGGGCAACCTTGCGCGCAGCCTCCTCGCCGACCCGGATCGCGTCCTCCGACCGCGTGAACGACGCGGCCGAGATGCTGCCGAGGTCGGGCGCGATCAGGACGTCGCCCGGGCCGAGGCTCGCGAGCTGGCGCTCGACCGTGCTCTTGCCGAGGAAGTTGATGAGCTGCAGCGTGACGGACAGCGCCGACGTGATGTCCTTGCGCTCGAGCGGCGGCGTGGAGATGTTGACGGCGATCACCACGTCGGCGCACAGCTTGCGCGCCTCGTCGATCGGCAGGTTGTTGGCGATGCCGCCGTCGACCAGCAGCCGGCCGTCGATCTCGACCGGCGCGATCGCGCCGGGCACCGACATGCTGGCGCGGATCGCCTGGGCGAGGCTGCCGCTGTCGAGCACGATCGCCTCGCCGTTCTCGATGTCGGTGGCCATCGCGACGAACGGGATCGGCAGCTTGCGGAAGTCGGTGATGCCCGCCGCCGGTTGCGTGAGCACGCGGAAGAACGCCTCGATCGACACGCCGGCGATCACGCCCTTGGGCAGCGCAAGCCCGCCGTCGCGGACGCCGAACTCGGGAGCGAACAGCGTCTTGAAGTCATCGGCCTTGCGCCGGACCGAGATCTCCGCGCGCGGCGGCTGGTCGCGGAAGATCTCGGCCCAGTTGGCGTCGAGCACGAGCTCCTGCAGTCGCGCCGGCGGCGTGCCGGCGGCGAACGTGGCGCCGACGATCGCGCCCATGCTGGTGCCGGTCACGCAGCTGATCGGAACCCGCAGCTCGTCGAGCACCTTGAGCACCCCGACGTGCGCGATCCCGCGGGCGCCGCCGCCGGAGAGCGCGAGACCGACGCGCGGGCGCGTCGCGCCCGGCGCGCGCGGCGGCGGCGGATCGGCCGCCGCCGCCGCGCCCGCGAGCGCGACGGCGGCGAGCGCCAGCGCGACGGCGCGGCGCCGGAGGC
>JAYRNW010000347.1:0-3582 GCA_041911995.1 Casimicrobiaceae bacterium
CGCGCATCACCTCAAGGTGCTGCGCGACGCCGGCGTGCTCCACGCGCAGAAGGTCGGCAAGGAAGTCTGGTACCGGACCGACCCCGCCGCGGTGCGCGCCGGCCTGACGTCGGTGCTCGACTACCTGTCGCAGCTCGAGGCCGACGCATGAGCCGGTTCCCGCGGCGAATCGTCCCGGAGCGCGACGGCGCGGATGGCGGCCCGTCGAGCCGGCGCCGGTTCCTGCAGGCCGCCGGCGCCGCCGGCGCGGCGACGCTGCTGGGCAGCTGCGATTTCACGTTCGTCCACGGCCTCTTCAACCCCTGCTACGCCGGCGTGCCGCCGCACCTGCGCACGCACGAGCTCGTCGCGGCCGCGTGGCGCGGTATCGACGCCGCGAAGGTCTGGGACGCGCACTGCCACGTGTTCGGCAACGGCGACTCGGGCCGCGGGCTGTGGGTCAACCCGGCGATGGAGCGGCTGTGGTCGCCGGCGCAGTACGTCCAGCGGCTGTTCTACATGAACGCCGGCTGCGCGCACGACTCGCCCGGCCACATCGACGACAGCGTCGTGAACCGCCTGCTCAACCAGTGCGAGGCGATGCCGGCCGGCTTCCGCGCGCTGCTGCTCGCGTTCGACTGGGCGCGCGACGAGGCCGGCAACGCGGTGCCCGACCGCTCGACCTTCTACGTGCCCGACGCGTACGTCGCCGACCTCGCGCAGCGCCAGCCCGAGCACTTCGTGTGGGCGGCCTCCGTCCACCCGTACGCGCCCGACGCGCGCGACCGCCTGGACGCGGCGAAGGCCCGCGGCGCGCGCGCCGTGAAGTGGCTGCCGTCGGCGCAGGGGATCGACCCGTCGTCGGCGCGCTGCGACCGCTTCTACGACAGGCTCGTCGACCTGAAGCTGCCGCTGATCACGCACGCCGGCGACGAGCGCGCGGTACGCGGGTTCGGCGAGCACCTCGGCAACCCGCTGCTCCTGCGCCGGCCGCTGGACGCCGGCGTGCAGGTCGTCGTCGCGCACTGCGCGTCGCTGGGCATGGGGCGCGACCTCGACGCCGGCGGCACCGACCTCGTGCCCAACTTCGACCTCTTCGCGCGGCTGATGGACGAGCCGCGGCCGCGCGGCAACCTGCGCGGCGACATCTCCGCGGTCACGCAGGGCAACCGGATGGACGCGGTCGAAGTGCTGCTCGCGCGACGCGACTGGCACGCGCGCCTGCTCAACGGCTCCGACTACCCGCTGCCCGGCATCCTGCCGCTCGTATCGCTGCCGGCGCTGGTCGAGCGCCGGCTGCTCGACCCGACCGCGGTCGACCCGCTGCGCGAGCTGCGCACGCACAATACGCTGCTGTTCGACTTCGTGCTGAAGCGCAGCCTCGCGCGCAACGGTGCCGGCTTCCCGCCGGCGGTGTTCGAGACCCGCCCGTTCTTCGCTCCCGCCTGACCGCCCGCGCATGCACGCCCCCAACCAGTACGACCTCCTGCGGCAGCGTCGCTTCGCGCCGTTCTTCTGGACGCAGTTCCTGGGCGCCGGCAACGACAACGTCTACAAGAACGCGCTGATCATCTTCGTCGCCTACCACGCGGCCGCGCACTCGGCGTACGACGCCAACACGCTGGTCAACGTCGCGGCCGGCGTGTTCATCCTGCCGTTCGTGCTGCTGTCGGCGTCGGCGGGCCAGCTCGCCGACAAGTACGAGAAGTCGCGGTTCATCCGGCTGGTGAAGCTCTTCGAGATCGCGATCATGGCGATCGGCGCCGCCGGCTTCTGGCGGCAGGACCTCGTGCTCCTGTTCCTGGCGCTCGGCCTCATGGGCGTGCACTCGACGCTGTTCGGCCCGGTCAAGTACGCGATCCTGCCGCAGCACCTCAAGCCCGAGGAGCTGATCGGCGGCAACGGGCTGGTCGAGATGGGGACGTTCGTCGCGATCCTCCTCGGGACCATCGTGGGCGGCGTCGTCGTCGCGATCCCGGGCAGCGGCCCGGTGCTGGCCGGCCTCGTCGCGGTCGCGGTCGCCGTCGCCGGGTGGCTCGTGAGCCGCGGCATCCCGCACACGCCGGCGGTCGCGCCGGACCTCGCGTTCAACTGGAACCCGTTCACCGAGACCGCGAAGAACCTGCGCTTCGCCTACGGCAACCGCGTCGTCTGGCTGTCGATGCTCGGCATCTCGTGGTTCTGGTACTACGGCGCGACGTTCCTGACGCAGTTCCCGAACTTCGCGAAGGACGTGCTGGGCGGCGACGAGCACGTGGTGACGCTGCTGCTCGCGCTGTTCTCGGTGGGGATCGGCGCCGGCTCGCTGCTGTGCGAGCGCCTGTCCGGCCGCAAGGTCGAGATCGGGCTGGTGCCCTTCGGGTCGATCGGCCTCACGCTGTTCGCCGTCGACCTGTGGCTCGCGACGCGGTCGATGCAAGCGCACGAGCTCGCGGGCGTCGGCGCGTTCCTCGCGCAGCCCGTGCACTGGCGCGTCGTGGCCGACCTCATGCTGATCGGCCTCTTCGGCGGCTTCTACATCGTGCCGCTGTACGCGCTGATCCAGGAGCGCTCGGAGGCGTCGTACCGGTCGCGGATCATCGCGGCGAACAACATCCTCAACGCCGTGTTCATGGTGGCCTCCGCCGGGCTCGCGATCGCGTTCCTGAAGGCCGGCCTCTCGGTGCCGGACCTCTTCCTCGTCACCGGCCTGCTCAACGCCGCGGTCGCGCTGTTCATCTACAAGCTGGTGCCCGAGTTCCTGATGCGGTTCCTCGCGTGGCTGCTGATCCACACGATGTACCGCGTGCGCAAGGCCGGCCTCGACCACGTGCCGGAGACCGGCGCGTGCGTCGTCGTGTGCAACCACGTGAGCTACGTCGACGCGATCGTGATCGCCGCCTGCGTGCGGCGGCCGATCCGCTTCATCATGGACCACCGGATCTTCCGCGTGCCGCTGCTCAACTGGCTGTTCCGGACGATGCAGGCGATCCCGGTCGCGCCGGCGCGCGAGGACGCGGCGCTCAAGGAGCGCGCCTTCGCCACCGCCGCCGAGGCGCTGCGCGCCGGCGAGATCGTCGGCATCTTCCCCGAGGGCGCGCTGACCGGCGACGGCGAAATGCACGCGTTCCGCCCGGGCGTGGAGCGCATCGTGTCCGACACCCCGGTGCCCGTGGTGCCGATGGCGCTGTCCGGTCTGTGGGGGAGCTTCTTCTCGCGCTCGTACGAGGGCAAGGCGATGCGCCGCTGGCGCGGCGTCTTCTCGCGCATCGCGCTCACCGTCGCGCCGCCGGTGCCGCCCGGGCAGGCGACGCCCGATGCGCTGCACGCGCAGGTGCTCGCGTTGCGCGGGGACGTGCGCTGACGGCCGCCGCCGCGGCACCGCCTGCCGAAACCGCCGAAGGAGTCCGCATGTTCGTCCTGTTCGTCGTGGTCGGGTTCATCGTCGGCGCGGTTGCGCTCGGGCCCGCCGGCGGTGTGGCCGGCGCCTTCGTCGGCTTCATCGCGGCGCTGGCGTGGCGGTCGCGCGCCGGGGCGCGCCGCCCCCCGCAGGGACCTGCGCCCGCCCGGCCGGCGGAACCGGCGCGCCCCCCGGCGCGGCCGCCGCCACCCACCCCACCGAGC